>JBAVQA010000178.1:0-13684 GCA_049693595.1 Candidatus Acidiferrales bacterium
GCGGCCAACCCTCCGATGGGTGCGAGCAGGAATACCGGGATCTGCCCCGCAAAGCCCACGACGCCGAGAAGGAGCGACGATCCCGTCAAGCGATAAACGAGCCAAGCCTGCGCAACGTTTTGCATCCAGGTACCGATGAGCGAAATCATTTGCCCGCTGAAGAAAAGCTGGAAGTTGCGATGCCGTAGCGAACGGACCATCGCGCGAGCGCGTGAACGGCTTTCGGGGTCTGTGTTCTGCGGAGGCGATTTCGACATCCAGTTAATTGTACGACGTAATCGACAGCATTGTTTTCGATTGGTCCAAGTTTTAATCGGGATATAAGAACGAATCAGGCTTAGAAAATTACGGACGGGGTTGCGAACTGGAGCGTGGACTTTTCGCGGACCGGACGGTCGGCGCCAGAAGCCTGCCGCAGGCACGCAATATACGCCGATATGGCCAGCCTCTGTCGCGAAAGAGAATCTCTCCATCGCGAGGCTTCGAATAAAACCATCGCGAGAGCAGCGACAGATGTTCGGATAGCTCCGCGGGCGCTGACTGTAGACCGTATCGGGCGCGATATTCCGCAGGCAGATCCGCCGGCTCAGCAGCGGAATCCGGCAAATTGTGGAGTGTCTCCGATTGCTGACCTTCGAGACTTTCAGCAGAATCCGGGTTGTGGTGGGCTGCTTTTGGCGGGGCCGTAGTCGCTTGCGGTTCCAAGACTTTCCTCAAGATGCCTTCCACGGACTTTGGCTCGCTCGATAATTCCCCAAAACGCAGGAACAAAGGCTCGGAGAGAATACCTGCGTGGACCGGGAACACTACGATTGTTTTCTCTTCCGCTCCGCGTTGCAAGATTACAGCATCAATTTCCTCGATTCGCCGCGTCAATTCTCCCCACCCTCGCAAAGTTGCGGAAACTTTTTCGAGGCGCTTGTGGAGCGCAGCAGCTTTTTCGAAGTCTAGAGCTTCACTCGCGGCTTCGCGTTGACCCGCGATTTCCCTGGTCAGGAATGATCCGGCCGTTTCAAGAGTTTTGAGAACGCGGCCGACTTCGACATCATATTCCTGCTTCGAGCACCCGGCGAAACAGGGCGCGAGGCACATCTTCATCTCAGAATAAATGCAGCCGGGAAATTCAGGATCTCGAAGGATTCTGATCTGGCAGCGGCGGATTTTGAAAAGGTCGAGAAAAGCTTCACTGAACGAGTCGGCGGCGCCGCGTGATGGAAAAGGCCCAAAGTAGAATCCGCCATCCGCGCGGACTCGGCGGGTGACGTAGCAGCGTGGATATTCGTTGCGGAGGTTGACCTTCAACATCGCGGGCGGGCGCAGGCGCATCAAGTCGCGATAACGATGCGGAAAGTTTTTGCGGGCTTGGTCGTACATCGTAAGAGTCTGTTCGAATTTCGATCCGGTGACGCGATAGCGAATGAACGAGGCCACTTCGCGGAGATTCAAACGCTTGGAAAGGGTTTCGGGAGGGCGCAGCAACCGTTCCGCGGCGCGTCGAATGTCCGCGGTGCGGGCAAGATACGGATGCGCGTTCGCATCCTGCATCTGGAGCAAGAGGACACCCGGACGCGACGGCAACGATGCGAAGAAGTTTGCGTCCAGCTCCTGCGCGAAGTGCTGTCCGCAATCCAGTTCCAGCATGGGGACAAGAATACACTGAGGAGCAACACAAGCGAGAGCAGGGCCGCGCTCTTCTATTTAGTACGCTTTCAAGACCGAAGCGGAGATGACCAGCCGCTGAATTTCGCTGGTGCCTTCGTAAATTTCGGTGATGCGCGCGTCGCGGTAGTTGCGCTCGACCGGATATTCGCGGCTGTAGCCGTAGCCGCCGTGTATCTGGATGGCTTTGTGCGTCACGCGCGTGGACATCTCGCTGGCGAAAAGCTTCGCGATAGACGCTTCCATGGTAAAGCGCGCGCCGGAATCCTGTTTCCATGCAGCGCGGCGCGCGAGCAAACGCGCGGCGTCTAATTCGGTGGCCATGTCGGCGAGCATAAACTGAATGGCCTGAAAATCCGCGATCGGATGGCCGAAAGCCTGGCGCTGTTGCGCGTACGAAAGCGCTGCTTCGAAGGCGCCCTGTGCAATTCCGGTAGCTTGGGCGGCAATACCGATGCGGCCGCCATCGAGCGTGGAAAGCGCGACCTTATAACCTTCGCCTTCATTCCCAATCCTATTGCCGACGGGAACTTCGCAGTCAGCGAACGAAAGCTCGGTACAAGCCGTGGCGTGGACGCCGAGTTTTTTCTCCTCCTTGCCGACGGCGAAACCGCGCGTGCCTTTTTCGACGATCAGCGCCGTGATTCCCTTCTCACCTTTCTCCGGCTGTGTGTTCACGTACACGAGCGCGGCATCCGCTGCGCCGCCGTTGGTGATCCATGCCTTGGTCCCGTTGATGACGTACGCGTCGCCATTGCGCTCGGCTTTGGTCCTGAGTGCGGCAGCGTTTGAGCCGGCTTGAGGCTCGGTGAGCGCGTAGCATCCGATTTTTTCCCCTCGCGCGTAGGGAACGAGGAATTTCTGTTTTTGTTCTTCGGTGCCGAACCGCAAGATGGGATCGCAGTAGAGCGAGTTTTGAACGGAAAGAATGGTGCCGGTGGAAGCACAGACGCGAGAAATTTCCTCGATCACGATGGCGTAGCTGACATGATCCATTCCCGCGCCGCCATAATTTTCGGGCACAGCGACTCCGGTGAGGCCCAGCTCCGCGGCTTTCTCAAAGGTATCGCGTGGGAAACGGCCCGTTTCGTCGATTTCCTTCGCGTGCGGTTTCACTTCCGCTTCGGCAAACTCCCGCACGCTGCGCTGCAGCAATTGCTGTTCTTCTGTGAGGTCAAGATTCAAGAGAGCGCCTCCGGCAATAAATTCACACTGGATGAAGAATATAAATTCTAGGCTGCACTCCGAAATTAAGAAAGGACAATCCTACGCGAGGGCTTTGCGGAGCTTTTCGTAGGTGGTGGCAAGGTCTTCGGGCTCGACGCGAGTCTCGCCCACTACGGTCATGAAATTCGCGTCGCCAGACCAACGCGGCAGGACGTGGAGGTGCAAGTGGCCGGTGACTCCTGCACCGGCGGCGCGGCCGAGATTCATGCCGAGGTTGTAGCCTTGCGGGTGATAAATTTTCTCGAGCGCCGTGTGGACGCGTTGCGAAAGTCGAATCATTTCGGAGAGCGTTTCAGGGTCGGCGGCTGAAAGATCCGCCACGTGAGCGTAAGGAACAACCATCACATGGCCGGTGGTGTAAGGATAGCGATTGAGGATTATAAAATTCTTCGCGCCGCGCAGAATGATTTGGGTCTTTGCATCATCATCGGCAGCGACCGCGGCACAAAAAATACAGCCTTCGTCCTTCGACGCGTCGGCGATATAGCGATAGCGCCAAGGCGTCCACAGATAATCCATTCCCGATCAGCCCTGGGTTCCGGGTCCGGACGCGCCACTTGAGCGAGGATGGTTCACGAAATCCTTGAGCTCTTTGCTAGGTTTGAAGAACGGAATTTTCTTCGGGGGAACTTCCACTTTCGCGCCCGTTTTCGGATTGCGCCCGGTGCGGCCGCGGCGTTCGCGCGTGCGGAAACTGCCGAAACCACGAATCTCGATTTTGTCATCGGACTGCAGAGCGCCAATGATGCTCTCGAAAATGGTCTCGACGACCGCCTCGGCTTCTTTGCGAGGCAGTTCGGTGATGCGGGTGACCTCTTCCACGAGGTCAGCCTTCGTCATCGTGTGATCTTTTTTCGCGTGCTCTCCCGCAGCCTCTGCCATCGAATGAGAGCCTCCTCTCACAACATGAATCTATTGTGCGCCGTCTGCGGGCGGGGCCACACCGCAGGCCTTTGCATATCATCAATCTACCGCTAGGTAAACGATTTTTACTGTAAGGGAAGGCTTTCCCGGGCGGCCGCCCCGTGGCCCGGCCGGGAATCTAAAGTTAAGACGATTGCCGCTTGGCCATGATGGCATCGCCAATCGTTGCGTTTGGCGACGGCTTCGGTGGCTTCGCTGCCCGGAAAGTTTCAATCTCCTGCCGCTCGACTTGCTTCTGCGCCGCGCGATAGCTCAAGCTGATTTTGTGCTGCTCCGGCTCGAGCCGCAAAATCTTGAAATCGTGCTCGCTGCCGACTACGAGCACGGAAGTAACGCGCGCGCCGCGCGCCGGCTTTTCTTTGTCGCGTTCGCCCTTCGATTTGCGCTCTTCGATCTCTGAAACGTGGCAGAGGCCTTCGATTCCCTCAGCGAGCTCCACAAAGGCCCCGAAATCAGTTGTTCGCGTAACTTTTCCTTTCATCACTTCACCGATTTTGTGCTCCGCAAACCAGTTCGCCCAGATATCTTTCACTTGCTTGATGCCGAGCGAGAGCCGGCGATTTTGCGAGTCAACCTTTAGCACTTTGGCTTCGACAGCATCACCCTTCTTGAATTTCTCGCTGGGATGCTTCAGGCGCTCGGTCCAGCTAATGTCGCTGATATGTATCAAGCCTTCCATGCCCTCTTCTATTTCCACGAATGCGCCGAAATCCGCAAGGTTGCGAATGCGGCCATTGACGATCGTACCGACCGGATATTTTTCCGCGGCGGCATTCCACGGGTCCGGCATGGTCTGTTTCAAACCCAGGGAGATACGGCGCTCGTCGGTCCGCAGTTCCAGTACGGTTACTTCCACTTCGTCGCCGGCCTTTACCATCTTCGAGGGATGTTTGGTGCGCTTCGACCAGCTCATCTCGCTTACGTGCACGAGTCCTTCCACGCCGGGTTCGATCTGCACGAACGCGCCGTAATCCGTGACGCCTACGATTTTTCCTTGTACTCGCGCGCCCACCGGGAAACGTTCGGGTACGGTTGCCCACGGATCGGGCAGAAGTTGCTTGCGTCCCAGGGAGATGCGCTGTTTTTCTTTATCAAACTTCAAGATCTGTACTTCGATTTCATCGCCAGGTTTTACGATGGATGACGGATGCGGCACGCGTCCCCAAACGAGGTCGCTGACGTGGAGAAGCCCGTCCATTCCGCCGAGATCCACGAACACGCCGTAGTCGGTTACGTTTTTTACACGGCCGGTAATAACCGAACCTTCCGACAGGGACGCCATCAATTCATCGCGCTTGGATTTCTGCTCTTCTTCGAGAATCGCGCGCCGGCTTACTACCACGTTGCCGCGCTTACGATTCAACTTGAGGACGCGGACGTCGATATCACGGTCCTTCCAAGTATCCAGGTCGTGTACAGGCCGCAATTCGATTTGCGAAGCGGGCAAGAACGCGCGAACGCCGATATCAATTACCAGGCCCCCCTTGATGCGCTCGGTAACTTTGCCCGTGATCGTGGCATGGTCGCGGTACGATTTCTCTATCTGTTCCCAGACGCGCCGCCGGTGTGCACGCACGTGTGAAAGCAGAACGTAGCCGTTCTTCTGCTCATGCAGCCTTTCAACTGCGATCGTCTGACCCTTCCCAAACTGGATTGGGCTTCCTGAATCAACGAATTCCTGGGCCGGAACCAAGCCTTCGAACTTTCCACCGACGTCGACGATCACGCCGGCGTCTGTTACGGCAAGGACGCGGCCATCAAAAATCTCGCCCTCGGCCGCGACTGGTTCCGGGACAGCGAACTGATCGAGGAGTTGGTCCATTGTTTCAGCGGATTCCGCGCCTTCAGGCGCCTTCGCAGCTTCGGTCGTCGCGTGCATCTCATCCGTCTGTGCGATTTCAGTGGTCAGTTCGGGTTCGGTGGACGAGGCTTCGTGTACCTGCGAAATTTCTGAAGTTGACGAAGATGTTGAAGAAGACTCGGTAGAGGAGGGCGCTGCATTTTGATCAGCCGGCACTGTGGTTTGCGCAGAAGGTGTTTCTTCGAGTGGGTCACCACTCTTCGCCGGCGAACTCGCGGAATTGTCCTGCGCGCGAACTACGGCCGTTCCCGCGCCAGTCGAAATTCCCGAGTTGGCAGAAACGGAAGACTTGGCCGATTCGGGAGCTCCGGATGCTTCGAGGTTCGTATCTTCCGCTGCGGGCTCACTGGTGGCAGCGTCCGTAACAGAAGGTTGGAGATTAGGGTCGTGTTCGGGTGACATGAAGAGCGGCCTCCGTACGAATTCGTGCCCATCCGCCGAGAGTGCAATCTCGGGTTACTCCACCCAAGGGGGTTAGAGCAATGAAGGGGATCAAGCGCCCGCGCTCGACGCTTATATCGTGAGGATGATACCCGCCCGGTTTGCGCGTTGTCAACCAAACGGTAGCATACGCACTTCGTCGTTGAGCCAAAATTTCACTGGAAAACGAAATGCACCGAGCAACGGTTCTTGCCGGCTTTCGGGGCAGCGAACGCCACACCTATGCCCGAGAACCGCTGGCTTTGCGGATTTCTTTGCGATAGTCCGGAGCTGAAATTTTGATCGTGCGGCACATTTCGTAAAGGCGCGAGCGAATGCGCATCCCGACGCGTTCGGTGAGGGTGTCCTCTCGTGCTCCGCGCATGGGCTCGCCGGAAGGCAATCTCGCAGATCGATACGAATCAGCAGAATTCCCGCGAGCGCCGGCCGCCGCGATTGCAGATTCTGCAGTTAGAGATTGACCAACTTCCTCATCGAGGTAGTTTGTGGTCAGCAATGTGACGCGCTTTTCGTTGTAGCGCGTGTTTAGCACGTGCCCCACGGTTTCCAGCGCCCAAAGCGAGGGCTTGCTGGACCCAACATCATCAAGGACGAAAATTTCGGCTTTCAATACCGGTTCAAGCACGCCCATTTCCGTCGATTGGCTCTCCGCGTTATAGCTATCCTGAATTTCCTTGAGCAGCTCGCGATAGTCGTAGAAAAGCCCGGTGTGGCCGCGCATTACGATTTCTTTCAAAGCGGCGACCGCGAGGTGCGTTTTTCCCACTCCACACGAGCCCATTAACAACAGGCCGGGTTCGGCCTGCTCGCGAACAGGAGTAAATTCCTCGGCAAACCTCTGGGCTATCAGCTTTGCTTGCGTCAGACTGCGATTGAATGCAGCGAGCTGTTCCGCCGTGAGGTTCTCGATGTCGTTGTCTGTCTCATAATTTTCGAAGTCGCAATGCCGATAACGCTCCGGTACACGCGCTCTCGCCAGAGCGCGCTCAGCCCGATCGCCCGTAGTGCAATCGCATGGAACAGCCCAAACGAGCTTCGGCTCTCCCTGCGCGGAAGCGCCGGGCTTATCCGCGGAAAGCGGCTGCGCACCTTTCGTGGTCCGTTCGACGACTTTCCAACCGCTGCCCTGGCAATGAGGACAATCTGCTTGCGCCATAATCGAAGAATATGCGCGGCTCGGTTAGAGCGCAAGGGCATGCGTCTGTGCAAAGCGCGCACTCCTGTGGAAACTCAAATCGTTCCGCGGTCACCGGGTTGTTTTGAGGAAATCAGTCAGGCGTAAATTGCCGAGCTGAAGAAGTTACTTCTCGATGCGGAGAACCGGCCGAGGAACCGCGCGGACGATGGCATGACGCGCCTTAGGGTTGTCGGCAGTCGTAAAGCTGCTCGCCATTTCGTTGCGCACAAATTTGATGAAGGCTTCCATCTGCGACTGCATGTCGCCCATTTTGTCGCGCATATTCAGGATAATCTCGATACCGGCGAGATTGACTCCGAGTTCGCGAGTCAAGTTGAGTATCACTTCCAACCGCTCGAGGTCGGAGTCGGTGTACAGACGAGTGTTTCCCTGCGAACGAGAAGGCTTGAGCAAACCGACGCGCTCATACAGGCGCAGAGTCTGCGGGTGCAGTTTGTATAATTCAGCTACAGCGCTGATCATGTAACCCGCTTTGGCTTTCTTTTTTGGGCGGCCAGCCATCATTGCCTCCTTCCGTCCCCTAGACCACAGCGCGAGAAAAGATTTCGCGGCGCGGATCCTCAGGATCGATCTTGCTGAGCTCTTTTAGCAGATTGCGCACGCGTTCGTCTTCGGGCTTGGGCACCACCACTTGCACTTCCACGATTTGGTCGCCCCGCTTACCAGCGTGCCGGGCAGACGGCGCACCTTTTTCACGCAGCCGCAATTTTTTTCCGCTGTTCGTTCCGGGGGGAATGCGAACCTGAGCACGCCCGTCAATCGTTGGGACTTCAACTTTGGCGCCAAGCGAAGCCTCGGTAACGGTGATAGGTACAACGGTGAAGAGATCGTCGCCTCGACGATCGAAAAACGGATGCGGTTCGACTTTCATTACGATGTAAAGGTCACCTGGCGGGCCGCCATGCAGCCCGACGTTGCCTCGGCCCGCAACGCGTACGCGCGAACCGGTCTGCGCCCCCGGCGGTATGCGCACATCGAGCGTTTCCATGCGAGCAACGCGCCCTTCGCCACCGCAAGAGCGGCACGCAGTGCGGAGTTTTCCTGAGCCGCCGCAGCGAGAACAGGTGATCTGAAACCTCATCTTGCCGCTTACCTGCGTTACCTGGCCGGAACCGCCGCACGAGGGGCAAACCTTTTCATCGCCGGGCGCCACACCCGTCCCGTGACACGCAGTGCAGACATCCAAGCGCGTGAAACTCAGCTTCTTTACCGTGCCGCGCATAGCTTCGGCGAACGTGATGTCGATCTGATATTCGAGATCATCGCCGGGCTCGCGTTCCTGCGTCGCTTGCGCGGCGTTGGCGCCTCGGAAAAATTGACTGAACAGATCGCGAAAGCTCGCGCCGCTGCCCGCACCTCCGGCCCCTTGGGCTGCGCCGCCGCCAAAATCGAATCCGCCAAAATCAAAATGTATGTCTTCGGGTGAAGCTCCGCCGCCATAGCCCGGTCCGGGACCGCCACCTTGGCCTGGGACGTTGAATCCGAATTGGTCGTACGTCTGCCGCTTCTTGGTGTCGGAAAGCGTGTCGTATGCTTCCTGAATTTGTTTGAATTTTTCTTCCGCGGATTTGTCGCCGGGATTCAGGTCGGGATGATATTTGCGGGCAAGCTTGCGGTAGGCAGCGCGGAGTTCTTTCGCTGACGCTTTGCGCGGTACTCCCAAGAGCTCGTAGTAATCCTGTCTAGTCGCTGTCGCCATGATAATTTTGTAAACAACCTTCGCAGACTGCTGATAGAAACGCGAACGCGGCCTCTACAAATTAGTCCAACGCCCGTTCCATTCGGCGAGTTCCTGCGTTTCGCGCACCGATTCTTCTTTCTTCTGTCGCTGCATTTCGGTCGAGCGCCCGGCCATGGACGCTTCTTTGGCGTTGGCACGCTCCAGCCAGCGGTCGATCCAGCCGACCTTCTGCTCCACCGTGTTCGGATCGGACTTAAAACGAAGAAAGGTTCCCGTGATTTCGACCGAACGCGGAGGAAACTCGGGCTGCACGTCCTGCTGGGCGTCGTAGAAAAGACGCCGCCAGTCGGCCGTGGGCGATTCGGAAATCGAAACTTGGACCAGGAAAAAGTTGTCGCGAATCTTTTGTACGGCCTGTGGTGGGCCCAAACGCCGAATGCCGGTCGTCGTCAAAGCATCTCCTCGAGAACTACAGAAACTGTTGCAGGGGCCAGTCTGAGACGGGCCCCTGCGTTTCGCATGTTAGTTCGGTTTCTTTGAATCATCCACGTCCACGAACTCGGCATCCACGACATCGCCTTGTCCGGAAGCCGCTGACTTACCATCGCCGGAAGCCGCGCCTTGCGAGCCCGGGGCACCAGCTGCGCCTGCGCCAGCAGCACTTGCGCTCTGCTGCGCTTTGTACATAGATTCGGCGATACGGTGCGAGGCTTTGGTCAGATTTTCCGCAGCGGCGTTTAACCGGTCCGAACCGCCTTCCGTCAAAGCGCGCCGCGCATCTTCCACTGCTTCCTCGCCGGCTTTCACATCTGCTTCGGCCAGCTTCTCGCGGTTCTCCTTGATGATTTTGTCGGTTTGATAGACCAAGTTATCGAGCCGGTTGCGTGCTTCCACCTCCGAGAGACGCGACTTGTCTTCATCGGCGTGCGCATCTGCTTCTTTCTTCATGCGCTCCGCTTCTTCTTTGCTCAAGCCGCTCGAGGCGGTGATGGTGATTTTCTGTTCTTTGTTGGTGGCGTTGTCCTTCGCGGACACATTCAAGATGCCGTTGGCGTCGATATCAAACGTGACATCGACTTGCGGCACGCCGCGCGGAGCCGGCGGAATTCCGATCAGATGGAATTTTCCCAGCGACCGGTTTCCACTAGCCACAGGGCGTTCCCCTTGCAGCACGTGAATCTCAACCGACGTCTGATTATCCGCCGCGGTTGAGAACGTCTCCGACTTGCGCGTCGGAATCGTGGTGTTGCGCGGGATCAACACGGTGGACACGCCGCCCAGCGTCTCGACTCCCAGCGAAAGCGGGGTCACGTCGAGCAACAGAATGTCCTTCACTTCGCCGCCCAGCACGCCGCCCTGAACGGCAGCGCCGACGGCAACTACTTCGTCGGGATTGACGCCCTTATGCGGCTCTTTGCCGTTGAATAGTCCCTTTACGATCTCTACTACGCGAGGGATCCGGGTCGAACCACCGACAAGAACTACTTCGTCGATTTTATCCGGGGTCAAGCCCGCATCGCTCAATGCTTGTTTCACGGGACCGACCGTGCGCTGCAGCAAATCTTCCATCAATTGCTCGAGTTTCGAACGAGTAAGCTTCAGCTGCAAGTGCTTCGGTCCAGACGCGTCTGCTGTGACGAAGGGGAGATTTATTTCCGTCTCCATCAACTGAGACAGCTCGATCTTCGCCTTTTCCGCAGCTTCCTTCAGCCGCTGGATCGCCATGCGGTCTTTGCTCAGATCGATGCCCTGCTCTTTCTTGAATTCGGCCACGATCCACTCGATGACGCGCTGGTCGATGTCATCACCGCCCAAGTGCGTATCGCCGTTGGTGGATTTCACTTCCACAACGCCTTCGCCCACTTCGAGAATGGAGATGTCAAACGTTCCTCCGCCAAGGTCATAGACGGCAATGGTCTCGTCCTTTTTCTTGTCGAGGCCATAAGCTAAGGCAGCAGCGGTAGGCTCATTAATTATGCGCGGAACTTCAAGGCCCGCAATTTCGCCCGCCTGCTTTGTGGCCTGGCGCTGGCTATCGTTAAAATATGCAGGAACGGTGATCACGGCCTTCGTGACTTTCTCTCCGAGGAAATCTTCCGCCGCGGACTTTAGCTTTTGAAGAATCATGGCCGACAGTTCTTGCGGAGTGTAAGCCTTCCCTGAAAGTTCGACGCGCACATCGTCGTGGGGTCCTTTCACCACCTTGTACGGCACGCGCTTGGCTTCTTCCTGCACCTCGTCGAAGCGACGTCCTACGAAACGCTTGATCGAGTAAACAGTGTTCTCCGGATTCGTGATTGATTGGCGCTTTGCTACTTGGCCCACCAGCCGCTCACCGCTCTTTGTGATTGCAACTACCGAGGGGGTGGTCCGCGCACCTTCCTGGTTGGGAATCACGGTTGGTTCGCCGCCTTGCATGACGGCTACAACCGAATTGGTGGTACCCAAATCGATGCCGATAATCTTGCTCATAGAATGCGCTCCTGTAGAGTCGAGTCGGGCTCAGCCCGCGACTCCTGGCAATGAAACGAAGGCAATAATACACGTTGAGCGTGTCATTGTCAAGTTATCTGTGTGTCTGTATTCTACTGTGAATGCTTGCTTTATAGTGCTAATCAGCCAAATCAAGCGCTGCGTGCATGGCGACATCCCCGCAGCATCGAGCAAGGCCAAGAAGCCCTCGCTCTCAGTATGGAGCCCGAGCAGGCGGCAGGTTATCACGTGATATCGAACGCCATACAAGCGCTGCCGCGCGGGGCGCGATTCGCGCTACAATGTTCCGGTTGCTTCAACAAAATTCCCGGAGGGTAGCTTTGAATCGCCGAAATAATCTTCCATCCCGAAGGTCGATATTGTGTGAACTGGCCGTAGTGGTTGCCTTTGCTCTAGCATGCGTTTCGGGAGCTTCGGCTCAGACTCAGACTCGCTCACACGCGCGCGCAACGACTGATTCGGACGCTACTGCGGCGCCGGTGAAGTCTCTTGGAAACCGCGCCGCGCCCATCACGATGGAAGTGTTTAGCGACTACCAATGCCCGTCCTGCGGGAACTTCTATGAGGGCAGCTTGAAGTACATGATCACCGACTACGTCGCCGCGGGAAAAGTGTACTTCGTTCACCGCGACTTTCCGCTGCCCATGCATCCGTATGCTCATCAGGCTGCGCGCTGGTCGAATGCCGCGGCAAAGATTGGCAAATTCCAAGAGGTAGATGCGGCTCTTTTCGACAATCAGGCGGCATGGTCCGCCGATGGAAACATCGAGAAGTTCGTGGCTGCTGCGTTGAAGCCGGCGGATTTCAAGCGCGTGCAAAAACTGATGGTCGGATGCGAGTTGAATGCAATCGCAGGAGTAAAGCCTGCGTCGCTCTCCGGTAACGGCCAAACGGAACAAGCATGCTCGCTCGACAAATATATCGAACAGGACCAGGAACTCGCCAAGCAGGTGCCAGTGACGCAGACGCCTACTTCCGTGATCACCTACAAGGGACAAAGATATCCGGCCATGCCTGGCTTTGTAACCTGGCCAATTTTGAAGCAATTCCTGGATTCGCTTCTCAGCCAGTAGCGGAGATGCAATCGTTTATGAACCGAGCGCGTGAAAATTCGCTGCGAACATTTTTGCTGATCGGGCGGCTGGCGTTCGCAGCAACTTTCTTATTTGCGGCTTACGCGAAAATGAAACCGCAAGCGGCCATGCCGTGGTCAATCGCTTCGGTTAAGATTTCGCTTTCGATGTTCGCGATGCAGGTCGATTCTTACCAATTGCTTTCTGCGCAAGCGGTGAGTGCGGCCGCGCACTGCTTGCCGTTTATTGAGCTGGGCTTGGGCTTATGGCTTCTGAGTGGATCGTGGCTGCGCTATTCGTCGCTCTTCACCACATTACTATTGGGAGGCTTTTTCGCCTTGATGGTCCGGACCTATTCGGCGGGGCTCGAGATCAACTGCGGCTGTTTTGGTCCGGGCGAGAAACTCGGAGTGAAATCATTGCTACGCGACGGCTCGCTCTTCGCGTTTTCACTGGCCGTTACGGTCTGCGCCTTTTGGACCTGGAGGGAGCGCGGGAACGATGCAATTTCCCCTGCGGCGTCCACAACTGTTTCCTCGCCTCAGAGTGCAAATTAACCGGCGGATATTTGAAAATATTTAGGAAGTGCACTTTCTCGGCACAACCGCTGAAAGCAACCAATGGTATTTGGCGGTATTCAAATATAATGAAACTGCCGGTGGCCGCTTAGCAGCAATCCAAAACACCTGCAAGGTACGCGAATAGTGTCGCGACGATCTATGTCAACTCGATTTAACCAACCGGTGTTAATGGCACTTGTCGCGGCGGGAATTACGCTATGTCCAGCGCTGAGCGCAGGGGCCCGGGTGTCGCACCAAGCTACTACCCAGAACGCTACTCCTTCGCAAGTGCCGGTAATGGAAGCCGATCCTTCCAACGGTTTGATGGAAAAGGGTTTCCAGCGTCTTTACGAATTAAATTTCGACGGCGCGCGGACCGAATTTCTGGCTTATCAGAAGAACCTCCCCGAAGATCCGATGGGCAAGGCCGCGGAAGCAGCGAGCTACCTCTTCGAACAGTTCAACGCGAAGGGAATTTTAACCTCGGATTTTTTCCTGAACGATACGAAGTTTCTGGGTGGAGCGGATGGCACGGCTGCGCAAAATGCGAATCCGGCATTCGTGCAA
>JBAVQA010000179.1:0-1941 GCA_049693595.1 Candidatus Acidiferrales bacterium
AGCCGCCCAGTACGACTCCGCAGCAGAAGTCGCAAACCGCGCCGCCTCCGAGCCGCACGCAGGTCCGCAACGGAGCGATGTTTGCGTTTCTGTTAACCGAAAGCCTGGCCGATAGCTTGGCCGAAAATTCGATCAACGGTTCCGCCAGGAGCACGCGATGAAATGCGCCACGCATCCGGAAGTGGACGCCACCGGATTCTGCCGTAACTGCGGCAAACCGCTCTGCCCCGCTTGCACGCGCGAAGTCAACGGTGCGCTCTACTGTGAAAATTGTCTGGCGGCTGCGGTGGTAGTAGCGCGGCCGGATGTGCCACCCCGGTCGGGTTCCAATCCCGGGCTTGCCGCGACGCTCGGATTTATTCCCGGGCTTGGTGCGGTTTACAACGGCGAGTACATCAAGGCACTGATCCACGTGCTGATTTTTGGCGGCCTGATTGCGTTGCTCAACAGCGATTTGCCGGGCGGTTATGATGCGTTTTTTGGGATCGCTCTGGGATGCTTCTACTTCTATATGCCGGTTGAAGCTTACCGAACAGCCAAAGCTCGAAACCTGGGCGAAGCACAACCCGCCGATTTTGCGTCCGCAGACGGCAGCAAGCCCATGGGCGCAATTGTTTTGATTGCGATTGGCGCTCTATTGCTGATGAAGAATTTTGGTTTGCTGGACCGGGAATGGTTTTCGAAGACGTGGCCGGTGGGTTTGATCATCCTGGGCGGATGGCTCGTCTGGGAACGCACGCAGAAAAAGTCGTAGGAGAGATTCGATGGCCGATTCGAACCGGGTTCACTGCGCGTGCGCACATTGCCGCATTCGCGGACTCATGGGACCGCTGATACTCATCACCGTCGGCGTTCTTTTCCTGATTGGCCAGTACAGCCGCTACAGCTTCGGTGATCTCTGGCCGGTGCTGCTGATTGTGATCGGCGTGATTCTGGTGTTGCAATCGCTCGCCTCCAAACAAGGGCACATCAGTTCGTGAGGATGGCGTGAGCAACGGTCAAGGCCAGCGCAGCTCCATCTTCAGCGGACTACTTCTGATTTTGCTGGGCGTTTTTTTTCTTCTAGCACGCTTCGATCCGAATCTGGGAGTCTGGCACATTTTCTCGCGCTATTGGCCTGTGGTGATTATTCTCTGGGGCCTCGCAAAGCTGATCGATCACCTCGGCGCGCAGCATGCCGGGCAAGGACGCCCTCCGCTGCTTAACGGTAGTGAAGCGGCATTATTGGTGCTTGTTTTGTTGGCCGTCGCAGGGATGGGTATCTTTTCCAAGATAAAAGAAAAAAATCCGGACTTGGATTTCGACACCGGCTTCTTTAACCACCAGGCTTCTCAGAGCCAGGAATTGCCGGCGAAAACAATAGCAGCGGGTTCGCATGTGACGCTAACGACGATGCGCGGAAGCATCACAGCCCACGCGGGAGAAGGAAACGATTTGCTCGTGAGCGTGAATGAGACCGCGGAGAGCGCGTCTGAGAGTTCGGCGCAGGATCGGATGAAAACGCTGCATGTAGCGATCGACCAAACCTCCGACGGGTACAGCGTTCACCCCGTGAATTTGGATGACACGGGCGGGCACGTGACCGTGGATCTTGACGTGACCCTGCCGAAGAAAGTGTCGGTCACAGCGAACTCAGAGCGGGGCGACATTCATATTTCAGGCGTGGCAGGCGCGGTAACAGCCACGGCGCAGCACGGCGATATCGAAGTGCATGACGTGGCTTCGGACGTCAGCGCGAAGATGACGAAAGGTGACACTCGCATCACCGGCGTGGCCGGAAACGTGAGCCTCGCCGGGCGCGGAAACGAAATTGAAATATCTGACGTGAAGGGAAACGCTGCGATTGACGGCGATTTCTTTGGGCCCATCCGCGTGAGAAGCGTGGCGGGAATCGTGCATTACCGGTCGCAAAAAGCGGATATGACGCTTGCGGGAGTGCGC
>JBAVQA010000180.1:0-16626 GCA_049693595.1 Candidatus Acidiferrales bacterium
TCGGGACCGGTCTGGATCAGATCGCCTTTATCGAGCGTGATCTGATAGTCGGCGCTCTGCCATTCGACGGAATTCACTTTCTTTACTTGCACTTTTCCATCTAGGTTCACAAAGCGCGCCTGCCTCGCGTTGATGGTAGCAACGCCTGCATCGTGCGCCGACACAGCTTCGTTAAGTCGCTTCAGGAGCTTTCCGGAGATATCGGGGAAGGCGAAATAGGACAAAGCGAATATCGCGCCGATGACCACGATGACGCAAAACGCCACGGTCTTATAGGTGACCGTGTGCCAATAGACTTCGACCCGGGAGATTTTAGGCTTCGCCGATGACGTGGATTTTTGTTCTATCATGATTAATAGGGCTAATCTGGAAATCTAGCACACGGGTATAGGCCATTCAACTCGGCGCGCGCGGAGTTGCGAAAACTGGTAACCCCTACTTGTTCCAATTAGTTAACGGCGAGGCGAGAGTACAATTCCGAATGCTACGGAATGGCCTTGCTAGTACCCGCCGGGGAGAAGCTGTTGTCCCGGAATGGGGCCATAATGGAGGTTGACCGAGGGGAGCCATTTTAGCGAGACTGTTTGTTCCGGACCCCCGTCCCAAGCTGTGGTTTTGTTGGAAGTCTGTGCGGAACAGGCACCTGAAGGCAAGGTGACTTGAATGTTGAGAGGAACTAGATCATGAGTGAAATTATTGGCGAACTTCTCCCGCCGGCACGTCTGATGATGACTCCGGGACCTTCTTGCATGGACCCGCGCGTGTACCGCGCCATGTCGGCTCCGCTGGTAGGGCATATGGACCCATGGTTCATTGAAATGATGAACGACGTTCAAGTGCTGCTGCGGCGCGTATTTCAAACCAAGAATCGCGTGACCTATCCCGTTTCCGCTTCGGGTTCGGGCGGGATCGAAGCAGCGGTGCTGAATCCTCTCGAAGAAGGCGACGAATGCATTGTGTGCGTGAATGGGATGTTTTCCGAGCGCATGGCTGTGATCGCAGAACGCAGTCCCGCGAAAGTGATTCGAGTGGAGGGCGAACTCGGACGCACGGTTGATCCGGAAGACGTTCGTCGCGCGGGCAAAGGAAAGAAAATCAAGTTTGTAGGGCTCGCGCAAGGAGAAACTTCCACGGGAGTGGTGCAGCGGCTGGAGAATTACCGCAAGGTCGCAGACGAGCTCGGGGCGCTGCTCATCGTGGATACGGTGGCCTCGCTCGCAGGGATACCACTCAACGTGGATCGCGAAGGAATCGATATTTGCTTTAGTGGCACGCAAAAAGCTATCAGCGCGCCGCCGGGCATGGCGCCGATCACCATTAACAGCCGAGTGGAAGACTTGATGCGCGCGCGCAAGACGCCGGTGGAGAGCTGGTATTTCGATTTCACGCCGATTATGACCATGTGGGGTTCGGAGCGCACGTACCATCACACGCCGCCCGTGTCGCTGATCTACGGCCTGCGGGAGGCGCTGCGCATCGTGTTGGAAGAGGGGCTTGAGGCGCGGTGGGAGCGCCATCTGCGCAATCAGCAGGCCCTGATTGCGGGGATCGAAGCTATGGAACTTGAGCTGTTTGTTTCGAATCCCTCCGAACGGTTAGTAACCGTGACTGCCGTAAAGATTCCCAGCGGACTTGAAGACGGTAAAGTGCGCCAGCAGCTTTTGAACGAATTCAACATCGAGATCGCCGGTGGCATCGGCAAGACCAAGGGGAAAATCTGGCGGGTTGGCTTGATGGGCTATTCGTCCCAGAATACGAATGTTCTGCTGTTCCTGGCGGCACTCGAGAAAGTTATGCTCGATCAGGGACGCCACGTGCCGGCAGGTGCGGGTGTTGCCGCCGCGATTCGCAGCTATCAGGGCACGGCGCAGCCGGTTGCTGTAGGCGCGCGAAAGTAACGCGCGGCTTTTTTTGATTCGGGAAGCCATCTCGTGGCACGGACGTGCAAGCTGACATGGATAAAACTTCTTATCCCACTATTCCAAATGCCGGCGCGATGAGCGATTTCATCGGAGCGTTCGATATTCCCTCGAAAGTCACCGACTACGTTTATCGATGCCGGTTTTCGCATTGCTGGAACGGAATCGCAACGCGGCATGCCGATACGATGGATTGCAAGTTTTTAGTGGATGGTAAAGGAGTCGTGTTGGGGTTAGCGCACCCGGGCTTCGTGGAATTTCGCGCTCGCGCCGGACGAAACCTTTCCGATCGCGAAGCAAGTTACATTGCCGCTGAATATCTTCGCGGCCGCCTGGAGCAAGAAGATGAGCACTCGCTCTATGATGTCTCCGCTGCGGATGTGAATCGCATAATCGAGAAGCTCGGGATTCGTTAACTCGGAATTTAACGCTCCGCACGACTTGATTCGCAGAAAATGGCAGTTTTCCGAATCGAAAATCGGCGGGGTTAGGTCAGCATCAACGGACTACTGTTTTGGCTTGGGAGAAGAGTCTTTCTTGGCCATCGAGCGGATATAGTTCACCAGGTTCCAGATTGAGTCCGCCTTGGCGCGGTCGCCTTCCGATGGCATTTCGCCTTTTCCGTTCTTGATGATGTAAAAAAGATCGCCATCCGTGAAGTCTTTCATCGCGGATGGATCCCGGTAATCCGCCAATTTCGATTTCATGTCCGCCGCCAAGTCCCCTTTGCCGTCGCCGTCCTGCCCGTGGCATACGGCGCAGTCGACGTCATAAACTTTCTTTCCCTGTGCGAGCGATGCAGGGGTAGGCTTAACGGGGTTTGCTAGTTTCGAAGCCTCTGGTGGTATTTTGAATTCGGCTGGGGCGGGTTTTTGCGCGTCTTGTGCAGATGCCGCGCACCCTGCGAGCAGCAGGATCGATAAAACCCGAAAGAATTTTGGCATGAAGCCTCCTGCATCGGAAAGAATAGGCACGTTGCGCGCATTCTACTCCCCGGGAGGCGTGCCCAGGAAGCCGTGTTTCAGGCTGAGTAGTTAATAGAACGATGCAGTTCAGGCGTCGGAGAGGGATTCGCTGGAGCTGGTGCCGTCGTTTAGTTCGCCGACTTCAAAGATTTCGCCGCAATCGAGGCATTCGACGTACTGCGCGTCGTCGTCTTTGGCGATGAGTTGTGTGCGTTTGTGCTGGCAGAGAGGATCGGGCATGGCGAACCGCGTAACTCTGCGTGAATTATATACCATCCCGCAGTTGACAAACCCGCCGAATGACACTATCAGTCTCTTGGACGGCTATAGAAAGAGGGCCTAATTGACAGTCGAATTGACCACGCAAAAGCGCCTGGGCACGGCCTTGTTCTACGGCATTCTAGTGGTGCTGGCTTATTTGGTTTTCCTTGTTTTCGAGCCGTTTCTTGCTCCGCTTGCCTGGGCGGTGGTTCTAGTGGTGGTGTCGTACCCGGTTTACGCGCGGCTGGCCCGGAAATGGAATCCGACCCTCGCTGCGACCGCGAGCACCGTAGGAGTGATATTGATATTGATTGTGCCGGCGCTGCTGGTGACCGGCGCCTTTATTCATCAAGGTGTGGAAGCAGTTCAGGAAGTTCAACAGCAAATTCAGAGCGGACACTTTTCCTGGGTGAATGATCTATGGCTTCGCGTTCAAGCCCGCTTTCCCGATGCGAACCCGGGCAATTTGACCACCGTAATACATCGGTACGCCGATGCGGGCGCAAGTTATCTGGGTTCACGGCTCGGCGCGGTCCTGCGCAACACTGCGGTGTTCTTGTTTCACCTCGCGGTCATGATTCTCGCGATGTTTTACCTTTTTCGCGATGGTGATTCGATCGTGGCACGGTTGCGTGAAGTGCTTCCGTTCGAGAAATCGCATCGTGACAAAATGATTGATGAAACGCGCGAATTGATTTTTGCGAGTGTAACTTCCAGCCTGGTGGCTGCAGTAGCGCATGGCGTTTTGGGCGGGTTGGCGTTTGGATTGACGGGGATACGGGCGCCGATTTTCTGGGGCGTTATGATGGGGTTCTTCTCACTGATTCCGGTGGTAGGCTCGGCGCTGATTTGGGTACCTGCGGCAGTCAGCCTGATGGTGGATGGCCACATCGGAATGGGAATCGCCCTGATGATCTTCTGCAGCGTGATCGTGGGGTTGGTGGACAACATCATTCGGCCGTGGATGATCAGCGGCCGCGCGGAGATGGGTGGCTTGGTCGTATTTATCAGCGTGCTGGGAGGAATCAGTGTTTTCGGAATGCTCGGCGTCGTGCTGGGGCCCATTGTGGTGGCGGCCGGGGCAAGCATGCTGGATCTCTACGCACCGGGTGCGTCTGCTAGAAACACAAAGTCCAAAGCGGGTGGGAACAAATTAGGCGGCGTGCTAGAGTAGCGGCCTTTGGAAGCGTGATGAAGAAAAATTCCAATTCAAAATACGCGAGCTTGCCGCCCGAAAAACTGCGATGGCACTGCGACCCGGCGCGAATCCCGTTTGAGACGACGGCCGAAGTGGAGCCGTCCACCGGCGATTCGGGGCAAGATCGAGCGTTGCGTGCGCTGCGCATGGGCGTGGAGCTGACGGCGCCGGGCTACAATCTGTTCGTCTGCGGACTCTCCGGAACAAGCCGTGGCGGAATGATTGTGCGGATGATCGAAGACATGCATCCGCAGAGCGAGATCGCCCCGGACCGCTGTTACGTCAACAATTTCAAGAACAGTGACCGGCCGCGCCTGCTGACTTTGACGCGCGGTCAAGCAAACGCGTTCAAGAAGGAGGTGGAGACCGGAATCGATTTTCTACGCAGGCGCATTCCACAGGTTTTCGAAGGCGAGCCTTTCCAGCGCCAAAAGACGCGGATCGTGGAGCGGTTCACGCTGCGTGAAAAGGAATTGATGGACGATTTCACCCGGCGTATCGCGCGCGAACAATTCGCTCTGGGGCGCATGCAAGTGGGCGCCGTGGCGCTGCCGGAAATTTTTCCAGTGCTGGAAGGCGCGATGGTTCCGATCGAGGAAATTCCCAAACTAGTGCAGGACGGAAAATTGGAAAGCGCCGCGGCGGAAGAGTTGGAGCGCAAGTACGACCAGTTCCGGCAAGAGTTTACCGTTGTTTATCGCAAGACTCTTTCTCTTTCGCGCGAGCTCGCCAGCGAAATGAGCTACCTGGAACAAGAAGCCGCTTCGGTGCTGGTGGACGGCGTGATCGAAGAGCTCAAGGAAAAATATCCCACCACGCAAATCTCGGAATATCTGGAAGAAGTGCGGCATCACATTCTCGATAATCTGGAACCGTTTAAGGAGCGCGAAGGCGAAGAAGATCAGCCGCCATCGGAAGGCGGCGCAGGAGGGCCGCGCGCCGAACGCACGGACCGCGATCCGTTTCGCGTCTATGGGGTGAACGTGATTCTGGCCCACGGAGAGCGCGAGAAATGTCCCGTGATCTTCGAAACGATCCCGACGTACGCGAATTTATTTGGCACGATTCACCGCAGCTACGACGCGCGCGGCGGATGGAGCTCCGATTTTATGGACTTGCGGGGCGGTTCGCTGCTGCGCGCCGACGGCGGCTACCTGGTGATGTATGCGCTCGATGCGCTGACGGAGACGGGCGTATGGCGCACCCTGAAGCGGACGCTGAATCATGGGAAGCTGGAAATTCAGCCCGTGGACGTGTTCTTTCCGTTCAGCACGGCGGCGCTGAAGCCGGAGCCGATTGATACGCACGTAAAGATCATTTTGATCGGCGACCGCGATATGTACGAGATGCTCTACGATTTTGAAGAAGACTTTCGCAAGATTTTTAAAGTCCGCGTGGAATTTGATGAGGAAATGAATTGGAGCGACGAAATCATCCGCGAGTATGCCGGGCGGTTGCGCAAGATTTCCAATGATGAAGACCTTTGTCCCTTCGATCGCACCGCTTTTGCGGCGATTCTGGAGCATGGAGTGCGGCTGGCGGGCCGGCGCGGGAAAATCACCGCGCGCTTTTTCGATCTTGCCGATCTGGCGCGCGAGGCCTGCTATGCGGCGCGGAACTTAAAGCAGGAAGTGGTAACCGCGGAACACGTTCGCAAGGCACTGGATGCGAAAGTGGAGCGCCACAACCTTACCGAGACGAAAATTCGCGAGATGATCGACCAGAATCTGTTGTTCATCGATACCACCGGCACTCGCGTGGGCCAGGTGAACGGGCTAAGCGTGCTCGAAATCGGCGGGTATCCGTTCGGCAAACCAGTGCGCATTACGGCTTCGGCATCGCTGGGAAAAACTGGAATTATCAATATCGAACGCGAGTCAAATCTGAGCGGGCGTTTTCACGATAAGGGCGTTCAGATTATTTCCGGTTACTTGCGGCGTACTTTCGCGCAAGACAAACCTCTCTCGCTTTCCGCGAGCCTTTGTTTTGAACAGAGTTACTCAGGCGTGGATGGCGATAGCGCGAGTTCGGCCGAAGTGTATGCACTGCTGTCTGCGCTATCGGAGCTTCCGATCAGGCAAGAGCTCGCCGTGACGGGGTCGGTGAATCAGCACGGCGACATTCAACCCATTGGCGGCGTGAACCAGAAGATCGAAGGTTTCTACGACGTGTGCAAATTGAAAGGCCTAACTGGAAAGCAGGGCGTGCTGATTCCCGCGGAAAATGTGGACGACCTGATGCTGCGCGACGAAGTGATCGAAGCCGTGGCCAAAGGTCAGTTTCATATTTATCCAGTCGGCACCGTCGAGCAGGGAATTGAAATACTAACCGGCGTGGGCGCCGGCAAGCACAGTTCCAACGGAAAATTCGGGCTGGGGAGTGTTTTCGCCAGAGTGGACGCACGCCTCCACGACATGGCTCAGACCATGCGCAAATTTCATTAGAAAGTTTTCTCGAGTTGAAATCGCCAGAACGGCAGGTTAAATAAGGCGTTTCATCAGAATTACAATTTCCTGCGTCTTTCCGTTCCGTTCGATCAATAGCTTGTACTTGTGGCCGACTTGACGAAAGAGTTCCCGGATAGAAGTGAGCGTGAGGTCCGCCGCAGGTTCTTCGTCGATTCCAGCGATGACGTCTCCCTCGTGGATGCCCGCTGCCGCCCCAGGCGTTCCCGGCTGAACCCGAACAATTTCGAAGGTCTTGAGGCCAGGGCCTTTTGCGACGATCGAAAGCCCGCTCATATCTTCTTCGGCGAACTCGTTGAATTGTAGGTTCGGTTCCAGAATTATTCGCTGATGAGGAAAGTCAAAAGTCACCAGAAAGCGCTTCAAAAAACCGGCGCCGATTGCGCCGGCGATATTTTTGCTTTGGCCGGAAGGCGGATTGGACTGAGAAAACGCGGCGACCGGATCTTCGATGGTATAACCGCCAAGCTGAATCGTTTTTAGTCGTCCCAGCAAGATCTTCGCGCCCCCGTCTACGGAAGGGTAGGACGCAGAAATCGTTTTGAAATGAGCCGACGAAATACGATGGTCATCCGTGAAGGTCCTGGAGAAGACGATCGGGAAATCGAGCGCCGTGTTCACAACGAAATCGGCTTCGAGCGTCTTTTGCCCGGGGATGGAAACTTTGGCTTTAACGATCGGGGTCGTTCCGGCGAAAGTTCCTTGAACTCCCTTGGCTGCCCCAGAATAGGTATACGTGGCGGGATCGTAGAGCTGGATTGTTTGTCTCGAATAATCCACCACGACAACGAAGCGGGCGAAAAAGTCCGCTCCCAAGGTTCCCCGGTACGGCACACCCATCTGAGCCGCGAAATCCTTTTTGGCCGCGACCGCCAGGCTGCTCATGGGTAATTCCACGCCCGGTAGATTCAGGACACAGTTTTGTAAATTTGTCTTCGATGCGTCGTTAGGGAGTGCCGCGTCCGTTGCGCGGCTAGGATCGACCGACGTCGCGGCTGCCGTTGAATCCAGCTCGAAGAGCGAAGGCTTGCCCAGATCGATTCGTACGGGAAGAAAAATAAGATTGGCGATAAAGGTTGCAGGAGCTTGCGCGGCGTTGCCGCTGTAATCAAATCGAGCGGGCGCTGTATTTTCTTGCGCCGGGGCCGCGGGCGATTGTCCGCGCAGCGCCGGCTCGACGCGGAAGCCAAGAGCCAAGGCACAGATGAAAGTCAAAAGGATTGTGTGACGCCGGCTCATGCAATCTCCAATTGTGTCCGCGAACGCAGAAAGCAAAGGGCAGAAATCGCCGGGATTAGATGAAACTCAAAAGGCGCCGAATACCGCTTACTGGACGTAATAGTCAAAGTAGATGCCGTTGGAATCCTTCCACCAACCGGTGGCGATCACGTGCAGATGGCGATTAAACATGCCGGGCTTGATCGACTGCAGCCACTCCGTCGAGGAAGGATTCTTCGGATTCGATTGCTTTTGCGTTTGCTCCATTTGCTGAACGTAGCGAGTGATTACTTTATCCCAGGGTATCTGACTCATATCCGCACCGCCGATTCCGGAAAGTTTCTCGGGCATAAGCGAACGCAAACGAATGAAATCAGGATTTGACAATATCGAAGCTTCCGAAGCCGCGGCAGGCTTTCCACTGGTTCGCGCCACCGCATCGCGTACCATCGCCTTGCGGGGAGCCACGAAGATAAATTGCGGAGTCACGGCGAGATAATAAAAGCCGCGGCGATCCTGTCCGGTGGCCGGGTCATGGGTGGGATACGACAGATCCAAGTAAGTCGTATCGCCTGAGGTATCTTCCGCGGCAATCATTTTGGAAAGGCCAGCCCGCAGGAGCCTGAGCACATCCTGAGGCTTTTGAATCGTGAGCGCGATCAACTGCTGCGATTCTCCATCCGCGGTGAACGAAAGTTGGGAGGCCACTTCGCCGGTAAAGAGCTGCAGCGCGTCCGAGACCGGCATTCCCAGAAAGCCCTGCGCCATGGCTTCGGCTCCCGTCAAGCCCACCGCCTGCTGAGGCGTGACGGTCGCCAGCAGAGCTCCACGGAGCATTTGATACAACGGCGCAAAGTTGAATCGAGAGATGCCGAAATACGAGGCAGTGCCAACGACCGGCTGCGTCTGGAAGGCCGCCGAGCTCGCGCCGGCAACTTCGAAAAGGCTTCCTGCGGAAGTGTCTCCGAGAACCGCGCCGTGTGCGCGCAGCGCTTCACCGGAAAAACTTATACCGCCGCCGGCCGCGTGAATTTTATCCAGATGAAGATTGCGGATAAATTTCGGCGCCTGTTGATCCTTGCGATCGGCGGGAAACCATTTATCGAGGTCGGGGATGCGCGCGAAATACTCGACGGCGGCGCCGGACCCAATGTAGGGACGAACGGCCTGGTATTCCGCCAGTTGCGCCAGCGAAGCCGCCGGCTTATTTGCGCCGCTGAAGCGGGTCACGAGATCCTCGATCACTTCCTTCTGAGTGGCAAATAAGAAATAATTCGCAGTTCGGGCACTGTACGAAGTGTTTGCGTTCGGATTCTGCCCATCGACCCTGACCTCGATGGAGGTTCCACCGAAGTCATAGGTTGTGATCTGAGGTTTTTCCTTGCCGGCGGCCTCCGCAGATGCTTGTAACTTCTTAACTAAATCAGCTTTGCCTGTCACGTCATAGACCAAGAACACGCTGACGAGATCCGACGAATCGCCCGGAGAACCGCTCTTGGAAGCCGCCGGGCTCGCAATTAAACCGGCCGCCGCGGGATTGTCGAGCAAAGAAATCAGATCGGATAGTTGCACCGCTGGAGCCGCAGATCCATCCTTCTCCTGGTGTTGCAGGAGATTCTTTGCGAACGCCTGACGGAGGGCATCGAAGTCCGGGTCTTCCAGGAGCTGCAACACGTGGTTTTTTTTATCCGCGTCCCCCAGGAACGACTTGCCGCGCCATTGCAGGTAAAAGAGCGTGCCTTGCGGCAGACGGTCGGAGATTGCGGGACTCTGGGCGAACAGCGAATTGCCGGCAAAAAGACAAACGAGGACTGCGGCGGCTAGCGCGCGACAACACGGATAATCAGCAATCCGCCAGAAATGCGTGCGCCGCCCAGCAAAGCTCGATCGTTCCGCGTTCACGCGCCCACCCCCTGCAAGTTTGTGATTTCCCGAAACGAAGCCTGGCGATGGAACTTGTCCTTTCCGGCTCTAATTGCCCGGTGGCGCAGCGGCCGGCGCGCTTGGAGGGGCCGCACGCGCCGACTTGGGGGTGCTCAAATATCCCTTCGCTCCATCCTTAGTGAGATCGAACACGACGATTTCGTAGGGCGCGCGAGCTCCGTGGACATAAAACTGAATCGGCTCGCCGACGGTTTTGTCTTTCTTCTCGATGCTTTTGTCATCCGCGACAACATTCAGCGTGTATTTGAAATGCTTGGTATCGACTTTGCGCAGCAGCACCTGAATGGGGCCCACGCGCTCGGGAGCCTTGGACGATTTGTTAAGGTTGAATTCAAAAATGTCGCGCTCTCCCAGGCGTTTGAGTTCTTCCACTTCGTCATGATTTCGAGCGATCAGGCCGCTCTGCACACCCAAGTCGCCGACGGTGCTTTGCAGCTTGGTTTTCGTGGTTTCGAGGTCGGCCTTGGTTGCAGCCACATCGCTCTTGGTTCCGTTGAGTTCGGTGGCCACCTGGCCGAACTTGGTCGTGGTGTCGGCCTGAACCTCGCCGATTTGTTCTTTCAACTGCGCGTCGCTCTTTAGCTGATCCTTCTTGATGGATTGCGCCAAGCTGCGCGCGCGCGCCAGCTCGTCTTGCGTCAATCCCAGTTTTTGCGAGGTTACGTCCAATTGGCCTTTCAGGTCTGCTACCCGAGAATTCGTCTTGTCCACCTCAGCCGCCAGCGCTTGAAACTTCCGATCCGCGTCGTCCAAGCCTTTGTGGAAATTCTGGCGTGCCGAGTAACCCGCATACAGCAGGTAACCCACCAAAGCAAAAGCCACAACGAAAAGCAGCGTCACCCAACGAGGCAGTCCTGTTTCAGTGACATGCGTAACTTCCACGGGGGTGTCCGGGTTCGAACTCATCGAGCCTCCTTGGCGCGGAGCGACTCCAGCCGCTCTTATGGGACGGAATTATGGCTGACGCTTGGCCGGAAGTCTATGCCCGGCGCGGGCCTTTGTTTCTTCCCCGGGCAGGCCACTGCGCTTCGACGGTGGTGGTCAGTCCACCTCGGGGCGTGAATTCGCCGGTCACGCGAAACCATGCGGGACGCACTGCCGCCACGAAATCGCGCAACATCCGGTTCACCGCGTTTTCGTAAAAGATCCCGAGGTCGCGGTAGGCCAGCAGATACATTTTCAGGGACTTCAATTCGAGGCAAAGTTTTTTTGGCTCGTACTGGATTGTAATCACGCCGTAATCCGGAAGGCCGGTCTTAGGGCAGACGGAGGTGTACTCCGGAAATCGAATGGTGATCTCGTAGCCGGGGAAATGATTCGGCCATGTTTCCAGACCCGGTAATTTGGCGTGAATTCCGGCGCGGGCGTGCGCGGCGGTGTAGTCGGACATTTGAATTCCTCTCCAGCGGTATTCTACACGCGCAACGCTGGCGAACGGAATTGCTTAAACTTGCTCCGCCCAAGGGTTTTAGGTATCCTGCGGACGAGAGGGGGGAATTTCACGCGATGATTTGTCCGCGATGCCGCAGCGCGAATTGCTTTCAATCGCATCGCGACGGCGTGCTGGATTACAGTCTTTCAGCGATCAGCCTGCGCCCCTGGAGATGCCACACCTGCGAGCGCCGATTTTATGCCTGGCGTGTGGCGGCAGCTTTTCAGCGGTTTACCCACTGCCCCAAGTGCGGAAATTTCGATCTCGAACACATTTCTCGCGAACGCGTGGATGACGGATCCTTACTTGGTTTGAAGCGCTGGCTGCGTTTTCCGGCTTACCGCTGCGACCCTTGTAGAGAGAGATTCTTCAGCGTGCGCCTGTTCCGCCGCATCCGCCCATCGATGGTCTCGACCTCCGGCGAACCCTCCGTCGCGAGCTAGACTTCATTTCTTGAATCGCCGGGAGTGCATGCAAGTACACGAGTTTCTACACTCGTGCGAACTTTTATCCGGATTTACGAGCGGAGAGGAATGTTTGCTTCAGGCGTCGGCAATCGACAAGTGAAAGATCGAACGCGGGGAGGTATTCAGCGACCTCCCCGCGCCCAATTGATCTAAGGCAAGTAATAACGGAACGACGTAAAGACCATGTTGTCGTTCGCGTTTGGCTGTGACGAAACGCCTGCCGTAGCACTGGAGCCAGACCAGGCGGTGCGAGTGACGTAGGAGTACTGCGCGCCCCACTGGATGCGGCCCTTTTCGCCGCTGTAGACGCGATACCAGAATCCCGCCGTGCCTTCGAGGATAATCCGGGTATCTCCAGCGCAGTTAGCCAGGGAGCCGGGGATAAACCCGGTGGATCCCAGGACAGCCGTCGTATTAGGAGGATTACCTGGAGTTGCCACGGGCAGCGGTTCAACGGAACACCCGTCATTTCGAATGGAGGGCGAGCCGTATCCTGCGTGGCCAGTGGCGCCGGTGACTAGATTTGTAAACGTGAAGAAATCTCGGCCGGAGTATTCCCCGCCGCCGTTGAAGTAAACATCCAACTTCGGCGTGGGGTGCAACTCGAGTGTGCCGAGGACCTGGTAGTTCCTGAGCAGCGCAAGCGTGCCGTCAGGGCGTACGGTTGTATCAGGCAAACCAGAAGTACCGTAGCGGCCGATTCCGTCCCCGCCGAGGATGTGAAAGCCGGCTTCAACCTTCTTGTGGAGTAGAGGCACGCGAGCGTTCACGCCAATTCCGCCGCCGGTCCTTGAGTCGTTAAAGGCGCCGGCCGTTGGGTTTGTACTACCGGTTAACGGGCACGTCGTGGCTGGGATGTTGACCGGGAGGTTCGCGGGGTCCTCACCGGGCAGGTTCGCGGGGAAGTTGAATCCACCGTTCGCGAAGTAGCAGGGGTAGGCTCGATCCCGGAAGTTTGAAACCACTCCGAAGACTTCGAAATGCCCCCAGCCTGGATCTAAAGCAGCTTTGACAACGAAGTCCGGCGTCTTGTTGTATGCATAGGTCCCGGTCGGGTTGTAAAGCCCGCTGCTTGCACCTGGAGCTCCGATGAGGAAATTGTTAAAGACCGTGGTAGTCAGAGTTGGAGTGGTTATCGCAGGATTAGGTGTACCTGCGACCGAGCCCCCACCTAAGACTGAGTTGACGGTGCTGAGAGTGGTTATCGTCGGATTCCCGTGAACGGTCGCGGTGGTTGCAGATTCTTCCACCGACGCAGCCAAGGTGAGTTTATCTCCAAAGGTCTTGGCTACGCGGAAACCGTATTGCCGTGCCCAGCTGAAACCGACCGTGTATTGCGGGTCGATAGTCAGGGGAAGAGCTTCCGAACGGTTATCCACGGCCTTCTTGGTTTCAGTGATTAAGCTCCACATTTGGCCGCCGGTGACGCTCCAGCCATTATCGAACTTGGCTTGGCCCCATCCTTGGCGGAGACGAAGCACGTAGCTGTTGCTCTCGTTGTTGTTCGAAGTGATGCCCGCGCCGAGGAAATCGGTCTCGACGTAGCCCGAAAGCTTGACGTTTGAGAGTCTGCCCTCGGCTAGCATGCTGAGGCGCGACTGACGAGCGCTGGAGTTCCATTCCGTCGTCTGGGCTCCCGAGTTGCCGGAGAAGGGGATGCTGTTTAACGGAGTGTTGATGTCCGCGGCGACGGCCTTATTGCGGAAAACCGTTTCTGCCGCCAGGAAACCTCCGGGTGTAATCGTGATTCCCTTGAAGTGAATAGCCACCGGCGATTCGCCTGCCAATTGCGGCGACCCCCCAGCCCTGCCCGTTGGTATGCCATCTACTGGGGTGGAAGCAACGCCAGCGGTGTGGCTATCGGGGTCCACGCTGTCCGAAGTGGCCACGAAGCCGTCACGAGCGCTGCTGGAATTCACTTCGCTTTCCAGCACTTGCATTCTCTGCTGTTGTTCCTTCAACTGTTCGCTCTGCGACTGCAGCAATTTGGTCTGAGCCTCGATGAGGTCGCGAAGTTGCTGAAGCTCGCTCTCGACGCCCGAAGCTGCAGGCTTTGCCGCCTCTGTCTTTGATGCAGTCGCCGCGGACTCTCCAGTCTTACCTTTCTCCGCAGCGGTTGTAGTGTTGGTCGTGTTAGTTGTGGTGGACGCTGTCGTATTCTTTGCGTCTCCTGCCCCATCCGTTCCTGCCAACGCCGGCGATAAAATCATGCCGATCGCCAAAAGCCACGTCAGAAAAAATCGCATCCCCTTCCTCCTTGAATTTCACTTCTTAATCGAAATTTTTACTTCTGGAAGAGCTCTCCGTTGCTACACCTAAGGCGGCATCCCCAGTAGCGCACCAGGAAAGTTCGCTCCTGGAGCCTTCTTGCCCCCCCGATACAAGACACAAATATAGAAAAACCTCTCTTATGTCACTGATTACTTACACTTATTAACTATCGTAGTACATCATCGGGCAAACGTTCCCTGCGTCTCGGACATCTCGGCACCCGGCGCGCGCCATAGAAGCAAGTCGCAGCGCACGAACCTTATGTGTCGTATTTGAATCCTCTGTGACAGGAATGTTAATTGTGCGTTACTAACCCTATTCCGCCGCCTTTTGGCCTGAGGCACGCACGCAACTGATGCGGAGTCGTCCGAAGCAGAGCAATCTTGACGAGAGGAAGGAGGATGGAGCTGTAAAGCTAGCGGACAAGCGAGGAGTCCATCGCCGGTACTTGCACCGGTAATTCACTCGTGCGAAAATTGCGGTCGATTCCCACCCATGGCGATATCGTCTAAAGGTTAGGACGGAGCCCTCTCAAGGCTCAAATCCGGGTTCGAGTCCCGGTATCGCTACCAATCCTGCCAAGTGTCAAAAATGGCGGTTGAGGTAAAGAAGCTCGCGGAGAGCTACGCGAAGCCAGCAGATGCATTCAGGGTACCGCTAATCGCGTTTACTGGCACTGGACGATGGCTTTCTCCCATGATTCCGAATCGCATATCGGCAACGGATGCGTTTCGGAGTGCTTGACGATCCACAATCCTTCACTATTCGTCAAGTAGATCAACTTTCGCCCATCCTCGGAATATATGCTGGTGACGCCGTCAAACGATTTTACTGTGCGAGGATTCTTCGGATCGCTGATATCCAGCAGCCTTACGCTCTGCGTCGGAACGCTACCTTGTCCCGACTTATCGGACTTAATCGCGATGGCAAGTCCGGAGCCCACTTCAGTCAACTTGGCTCCCACCGCTATGCGTTCAACGATTCGCGGATTTTTTGGATCGGTGACATTCACGACAGTGAAGTGCACGTTCTGCTGCAAATAGAGATATTGCGTACCGTTCTCTTGTTGCAAGAAAATCTGTCTCACCGCCGATCCAGGGACTGGCAAATGTGCCAGCAGAGTGGTCCTCTCTATCGTTTTGGAGTTGTCCTGAGCCACCGCCCGGGTGTGACTCGGCAAGAGAAACGGTGATACCAGCAACAAAACAGCCCCCGCAAGGATTGGTAAACTCATTTGGCGAAGCATATGGATAACCTCCTCCCTTCCAGGCAGCCTGTATTCAGCTAAAAACGTCCATTCTAAGCTGCTGCCAACCGGCAACATACACCCCCGCCCCTTCTGAACGCAATAGTCGCTCGGTCTCGGGACTCGGAAAATTTGAAGGAACGATTCTGGCGCGTTTGTCGTTTTATTGGATGTGGCAGGATTTGATTCCCTGTTTTTCAAAGTATTGCTGGTGGTATTCCTCGGCGCGATAAAACTCCGAAGCTGGAGTAATTTCCGTCACGATCGGCTTCTTGAAGACTCCCTCTCTAATCAGCACATCCTTTGACGCGCGAGCCGCGGCTTCCTGCTGGGGATCGTGGAAAAAGATAGCCGAACGGTACTGCGAGCCCACGTCCGGCCCTTGGCGGTTCATCGTGGTCGGGTCATGGCTCTTCCAGAAGACGGCGAGAAGTTCGAGGTAGGAGACTCTGGCCGGGTCAAATTCCACCTGTACAGCTTCGGCGTGCCCTGTGCGTCCGCCGCAGACATCTTTGTAAGTGGGATTCTTCGTGGTCCCGCCGGTGTAGCCGGAGGTTACCGAGGTAACGCCTTCCACTTGGCGGAATGCGTCCTCAACACCCCAGAAACATCCCGCTGCGAATGTAGCCTTGGCCATAGCTTCAACTCCCTTCATTCGATTCTGACGAAATTAGAATACCTATGTTGCCATATTGAGCGATTGCGGTCGAGTGGGGCAGGTGTCGAGCGTCACGAGAATCGATCGGCATCACCGATATTCGATGCGCCTTGTATAGCGGTCGATGCAAGGACGCTTGAGACTGGTTGGATATGCTCGTCCTACGTTAAGTAAGCCGGTCAGCGAACACCTCGTGCTGGTTCACAACGGCTTTCGCGCGGGTCTGCTCGAGAATCTCATTCAGGAAGCCGGAGATTTCGAAGACGGCCTGATTCTTCATCGCCGCCGTATTGCTGCGATAGCGTGACAGAGCTGCCGGTTCAATTATCTGCGCAACGGCTTTTTCAATACCGTGAAAACTGTGCAGCACAACGCCGACTTCGTTTTCGAGAATCCAATCCGCATTGTAACGCTCCTGCGGCAGCGTCCATGCATTTCGTTCGACGATCACTGGAAGGCGCATCGCAAGAGCTTCGCTTAAGCTTCCGGGGCCGGGCTTCCCGATAAAAAAATCAGCGAGTTGCATGTAATAATTCACTCGCGAGGTGAACCCTTCGACAAAAATCGGAAATCGAAACTTTC
>JBAVQA010000181.1:0-12093 GCA_049693595.1 Candidatus Acidiferrales bacterium
TGCGAATCTTTCTGGTGCGATGAAATGACACACGACAGCCCTGAACTGGTGAGAATGAGCCGTTCGCTGGATGAAGTGGATCCCGAAGTGGCAGAAGCATTGCGCGACGAAGTACGACGGCAAGCTACCGGGCTCGAACTCATCGCGTCCGAAAACTTCGTTTCCGAAGCTGTGCTCGAAGCCGCGGGCTCGGTTTTCACCAACAAATATGCCGAAGGCTACCCGGGCAAAAGATATTACGGCGGTTGCGAGAACGTTGACCGGGTAGAGCGGCTCGCCATCGAACGAGCGAAGCAGCTTTTCGGCGCGGAACACGCGAACGTCCAGGCGCATTCCGGCACGCAAGCGAACATCTCCGTTTATATGACCGCGCTCGAGCCCGGCGCCACAGTGCTGGGAATGAATCTGGCGCACGGCGGCCATTTGACTCACGGGCATCCGCTGAATTTTTCGGGCAAGACTTACAAGTTCATCGCTTACGGAGTGACGAAAGAAACCGAGACAATCGATTACGACGAAATCGAGCGCTCAGCGCGCGAACATCAGCCCAAAATGATCGTGGCGGGGGCAAGCGCTTACGCGCGCATCATCGACTTCGCGCGCATCGGGAAGATCGCGCAATCGGCGGGGGCGTTGTTCTTCGTGGATATGGCGCACATCGCGGGTCTAGTGGCTGCGGGTCTGCACCCCAGCCCGGTGCCGCACGCTGATTTTGTTTCAACGACTACGCACAAGACGCTTCGCGGGCCGCGCGGAGGTCTGGTTCTCTGCCGCGAAAAATACGCCAAGGATTTGGATCGCATCACGTTTCCCGGGCTACAGGGCGGGCCTCTGGAACACGTGATCGCGGGCAAGGCGGTCTGCCTGAAAGAAGCGTCGGCGCCGGAGTTCCGCGACTATCAGAAGCAGGTGGTGGCCAACGCGCGCGCGCTGGCTGCAGGTCTGGCAAAGCTGGGCTTTCGAATCGTCACCGGCGGGACGGACAATCATTTGTTTCTCGTTGATATGCACTCGCGCGGCATTACGGGGCGCGATGCGGAACTAGCGCTTGAACGCTCTGGAATGACGGTGAATAAGAACGCCATCCCGTTCGACCCGCTGCCGCCCATGAAGGCCGGCGGAATTCGCGTTGGTAGCCCGGCGGTGACCACGCGCGGAATGCGCGAACAGGAAATGGAGAAAATTGCCGGATGGATTGCCGAGGTGCTCACGCATCTGGGCGACACATCGATCGAGCAGCGAGTTCGAAAAGAGGTCGCGACGCTCGCTGAAAGATTTCCGCTGTACGCGCGGCGACTCGAAGCCGCCGACAAGGCCGAAACGCAGCACAGTCAACGCGCAAATACCTAGAACCGAAAGCATGGGCAACCCCGCCCTCTCATTGTTTCAATCGGGTACATCTATGCCTATCCGGGTCACTTCAAATGGGTTTTGCCGACTTCATTCCTTTTTCGCCGCGTAAATCCTTTCGCTCGCTGCGCTACAAACGACAAAATCTGCACTTTGGTATTCGAGTTGCCAGCTTTCCACTTGGCAGTGGGATTCGCCACTGTAGAGGTCAAGATGAGTTTGCTCTTTGGACTGGAAGCGCCCGCCCCTAGCGATAGTAACGGGGCCGAAAAGGACGAAGCGCGAGAAATCCAGAATTCATTGATGCCTTCTGGAACGCTTCGGAACGCTTCCATAGAGATCGCGTACAGGTTCGCTCCGTTCGCGGAAGTGGGCGGAGATTTCGCGGATTTTTACATTTTGCCGAACGGGATCGCCGGCCTCTACATTGGAGACGTGGTGGGAAAGGGATTAGCGGCCGCGATGTACGCGGCGCTAGTGATGGGCATGCTGCGCGGGATCAACAAGACGGGCGAACAAACATCAGCCGTACTCGCGACGCTGAACAAGAGGCTCCTCGTGCGACCGGTGTTGGGGCGATTCGCAACCACGCTCTACGCCGTTTACGACTCCAGCTGCCTCGAGTTGACGTTTTCGAATGCAGGGATGCCTTATCCTCTGTTGGCGTCCGGTTCAGACTGCCAACAATTGCGGGTGGGGGGCTTTCCGTCTGGGATGTTTCCGGGTTCTTCGTACGATGTTCACCGGGTGTGCCTGTCACCGGGCGATTCAGTTTTGTTTGCTACCGACGGACTCCACGAATTGCGGGGCGCTAACGGCGATGATTTTGGCTGGCAAAGGATGGGTGAGATTTGGATGGAGTGCCAGGGAATGTCGGCCGACGAATCGCTACAATGCCTTCTTCGCGAGGCCAGGGACTTTGTCGTTGACGGGCTGCAGCATGACGATATCACAGCGGTTGCGCTAAAAATTCCGCGCCGGTAGCGACCTCAATTTCAACCTATACAATTTGGACAATCAGTTCGGCCGCTTTTCCATCGCGAATCGAGAAGGCACGGACGGGTTTGGCCGTGTCTGCCCGCGGCGAGAGAATGAAGTAAGCGACGTCCGGGTAATATGCTTGGTCTATGTCGCGCGCGGAAGGTTTGTTATCGCCGTTGGGATGTGAGTGGTAAATTCCCATGAACTCGAGTCCCGCCGCGCGAATTTCGCGCATGGACTGAAATAGCTCTTTTGGCGCGATTGCATATTCAGTCGCGCTGGCCATGGCATTCGTGGTGGCAATTGCCTGCGTTATGACACGGCCGCTTCCGGCGAGCAGCCCGCAACATTCCAATTGAGGCTCTTGCAAAACGTGGTCCGTCATCTGCTTGAGAACTTCATTTCTTACGCGAATCACTTCTGCCATTTTCGAATTTTACCGTGAGGGGTTCGGGTGTTGTGGCTCTGCGGCGCCGTTGGCGCATAGCTCCACGGTTTGTTAGGCGTTTCTGCTGATAAACATGGAAGGTTGCAGGGGGAGACCCTGCAACCTAGTGAGCTATCGAGCCCGCGTTAAGCCTTTTGAGCCTGGCGGCGAAGGAACGTTGGAACATCGAGATCGTCGGCCGGCACTTCACGGACTTCGCTGACATTCCGCGCGACCTGATGAACGACCTCGCTGACGTTCCTCGATACCTGCTGCACCACGTTCGTTTGCTGCGTCATGGTAGGTTGCGCCGGAGCAGGCTCGCGCGTGGCCTTCCAGGTCTTAGGCAAATACGAAGGCCGCGACTGAGTCTTTCTGCCCGCCACTTCGCGGAAACCCGCGGCGATCACGGTGATCTTTACCGACTCTTTCATCGCATCGTCCATCACCGCGCCGAAAATGATGTTCGCGTTTTCGTGCGCCGCTTTCTGGATGATCGACGAGGCCTCGTGAACCTCCTGCAAGCTAAGGCTGGATGATCCGGTGACGTTGATCAAAATTCCCTGCGCGCCCTGGATGCAATTGTCTTCGAGAAGAGGACTATTGATCGCGCGGTTCGCGGCGTCAATCGCGCGGTTAGATCCGGAAGCGACAGCGGTTCCCATCACCGCATAACCCTGGCCGGACATGATCGTCTTCACGTCCGCAAAATCACGATTGATGATGCCGGGAATGGTGATGATGTCGGAAATGCCTTGGACGGCCTGGCGCAGAATGTCGTCGGCGATGCGGAACGCTTCAAAAAAACTGGTTCCGTGTTCCACGCATTCCATCAGGCGCTCATTCGGGATCACGATCACCGTGTCCACGCTGCCGATTAGCTCGGCGAGGGCTTGCTCGGCCTGCTCCATCCGGCGTTTGCCCTCAAAGGCAAAGGGCTTGGTGACGACCGCTACGGTGAGCGCACCCAGTTCGCTGGCGAGATTCGCGACGACAGGCGCGGCTCCGCTGCCTGTGCCGCCGCCCAATCCGGCGGTGACAAACACCATGTCGGCGCCGTCGAGCGCTTCCAGAATTTTTTCGGTGTCTTCGAGCGCGGCTTTGCGGCCTACCTCGGGATTGGCGCCCGCGCCCAATCCTTTCGTTAGCTTGGCGCCGAGTTGCAGCTTCACCGGCGCTTGCGAAAGCTTCAGCGCCTGCAAATCGGTGTTCGCGGCGATGAATTCGACACCTTCCACCTTGGCCCGGATCATGCGGTTGACGGCGTTCGAGCCGCCGCCTCCCACACCGATCACTTTAATCTTGGCGCCGTTTTGCGGTTCTTCGCTGAATGAAACTTTCAAACTCGATTCTTTTGGTGACATGCTTCCTCCCCAGTCTTTCGCCTTCGTGAAATTTTTAACCAATTTCTTATGACGCTCCTGCAAACATACTTTTGAACTTGCCCACCCAACCGGTAGGACGCGCTCCAGCGTTGCGCCGCGTGCGCGCACCGTAAAGCACAAGTCCCACGGCTGTTGCATACTCGGGCTGGGAATCTTCTTCGCTCATTCCTGAAAGTCCTCGCGGAGTGGCGACACGCGCGGGCAGATTAAATATCTGCTCGGCGAGTTCGCAGAAGCCGCGAAGACGCGCTCCGCCGCCGGTGAGAATGATTCCCGCGGGGACTGACGATTCAACACCGCCGCGGCGCAGTTCGTCGCGAACGAGCATCAACAATTCCTGCGCGCGCGGCTCCACGATGTCCGAAAGCATGCGGGCAAAAACAGTGCGCGGGGGGCGATCGCCCACACTGGCGATTTCGATCGGAAAATCTTCCTTGAGAAGTTCGCGGTGGGCGCAGGCTTGCCGGCGCTTTATTTTTTCCGCTTCATCGATCGGCGTGCGCAGCCCGACTGCGAGATCATTCGTGAAGTGGTCGCCACCGACAGGAATGGCCGCGGTGTGCCGCACCACGCCGCCTGAATAGGCGAGCAGCTCGGTGGTTCCTCCGCCGATGTCGAGCAGGCAACAGCCCAGTTCGCGTTCGTCTTGCGTCAGGCAGGCCTCCGCAGCAGCAAGCGGCTCGAGGACCGTGTCGTCCACTCGCACTCCCGCGCGATTTACCGCAGTGACGATATTCTGGGTTGCGGAGCCGCACGCAGTCACGATGTGCACGTTGGCTTCGAGACGCTGGCCCACCATTCCAATTGCGTCGCGAATATTATCCTGCGCATCGAGGGAAAATTCCTGCGGCAGGACGTGCAACACTTCGCGATCTTCCGGAAGCTGGATGCCGCGCGCAGCTTCCACCGCGCGGCGAACGTCTTCGCGCTGGATGTCGCGCGGGCGGGTTCCCACGGTGATTCCGCCGCGGCTATTCACGCCGCGCACGTGCGTCCCGGCGACACCGATCAAAGCTGATTCCACCGGCACGCCGACGATTGTTTCCGCTTCTTCGACGGCCCGGCGAATGGAACTCACCGCGAGATCGAGGTTCACGATCTGGCCCTTGCGCCAACCTTTGGATTCCGCTGCACCTAGCGCAGCGAATTTCACCCCGCCGTCATCACCAAGCTCACCAATCAGCGCGCAGGTTTTCGTGCTGCCGATGTCGAGCGCTACGATATGCCGTTCCTTCTTCGTCAAATCCGCTCCTTATAACTTCAGCCGTTTACATCCGCTATCGTGACTTTTTGCCCGAATTCTTATGCGCTGTGCGAACTGGCTTCGGCGCGGGTCGCGATTGCGCGTTCGCCCGCGGCGGCGCAACTAACTGAGGCGCAATTTCCTGCGCCACCGTTGTATCCGGGTTTACGACCGCTTCGCCGTTGAAGCGCAAATCCACTGATTCGATGCGTCCTGTTTTCGCGTGCCACTGTGCGAAGTCGTCCAGAAGCGTTCGATACTTTGTTTCGAAATCGTTGTCGCCAAAATGCACGAGGACAGGCGAATCCGTTGAGGCCCCGGATGCATGGCTCGCAACATCGTCGGCTGGCGAATTTGAAACACTCCCGCTGAAAGAAGTCCCGCCATTCAGGCCGTAAATGCTGGCGCGCAAGTCCCTGACGTCCGATAGGTCCACTTCGCTGACCTTTTCCATCGCGCCCGAACGCGCGGATTCCACTTGCTGGCTAAATCCGGCAAACAACTGCATGCGTCTCCCGCGCTCATCCGGCGTCATTTCTTCGTGAATGCCGGTAACGACGGGAAAATGAAAATTCGCTTTCAGAGGCCGCTCGAGTATCACGCCGTGGATATCTACGAGCGCCAGATCGCTTCCCTGGCGAAGGAATGCGATGGGAACCCGCTCGGTGATCTCCACTTCGACGTGATTTGGCAACGCTCGCCGAACCGTCGCCTGCGCGACCCACGGAATTGCTTCGAGCTCGCGCCGGCGTTCAGTAAGCGGGATTCGCAAAACGCTACGGCCCTGATCGGGCTTGAAAATGGCAAGCACGCCGGCGCGGGAGACATAATTATTTCCTGTAAGCTCCACTTGACTAGAATGAATCAGCGCCATTTGCGGCGACGCGAAAAGGAAATGCCCACAGGCATAGGCCACGCATGCGCCCGCGATTCCGACGCCCACTCCAAACGTGACGCGCAGGTAGGTTTTCCAGGCTTTCCGGCCAAACTTCCGCCGCTTAATCTCCAGAGGCTTTTGCCTGCGAAGATACTTCGGCTCTTCGTCGGCCAGGAGTTCCTGGGGATAAGCGTCCGCGTCCATGGTTTTCAGTTTTTCCAGAGAATGACCTCGTTCTCGAGTTCCATGCCGTACCTGGCGCGCACGCGCTCGCGGACATCGTCAATCAGCCTGAGCATGTCGGCGCAGCTTGCCTTGCCCGCGTTGATAAAAAAATTCGCATGGCGGTCGCTGACCATGGCGTCGCCCGCGCGATGGCCTTTCAAGCCCAGTTCGTCGATCATCCGCCCTGCAGAGCCGCCTGGAGGATTCTTGAAAATGCATCCTGCGCTTTTTTGGTTAAGCGGCTGGCTCGCGCGGCGCTTTTCGTTGCACACCTTAATGCCGGCCAGAATTTCCTTGAATGGCTTGGAGGGCAATTCGAGCTTTACGCGCAGCATGACGTCGTCCGGCGCAAACGAAGTGTGGCGATAATCGAAGCGAATGTCGTTGCCACGGACGGTTTCAATTTGCCCTGTCGCGGCGCGGTAAAGCTCCACTTCGCGCACGTACGACCCTATCTGCGTGCCGTAAGCGCCTGCGTTCATTCGCAACGCGCCACCCACGCTGCCGGGCACACCGATCAAACCTTCCATACCGCCGAGATCGCGCTTCGCGCAGAACGTGACCATACCCCCGAGATCGGCCGCCGCATCGACGTACGCCGCATTGCCTTCCACCCTCATGCCCGGTTGCGAAGTCGGCAGATGCAGAACGACCCAGGGCAGCTCGCCGTCGTCGATCAGCACATTCGTTCCGCCACCTAGGAATCGGTGAGGGATTTTTTCGTCAGCCAGCAAATGCATCACCTCGGGAATCGTATCGAAGCGCCGAAGCACGAGTTCATCGGTCGAGCCTCCAATTCCCAGCGAAGTCTTTTCGCTCAAAGAGACGCCTGCGTGCAATTCCACTCCAAGCTCTTTCAGCCGCGCTGCAAGCGGCTTCTCGCTAATCCGCATAAGGACTCGGCACCTTGGAAGCAAGCAGCATGGCGAGCTGGTCGAGAACGCGGCCAACGCTGCCGGCGCCGATGGTAAGGATTGCGTCACCCGGACGCGCTTCCCTGTAAAGAAATTCCATGCCGGCTTGCATGGTGCTGGTGAAGACCACGTTTTTGTGGCCCGCGGTGCTGATGGCTTCGGACAAGATTTCGCCGTTGACGCCTTCGATCGGCGCTTCACCTGCCGCATAAATTTCGGTCATCACCAAAATATCGGCCTGATTGAACGAGCTGCGAAAATCTTCCCAGAGAAATTGGGTGCGCGAATAGCGGTGCGGTTGAAACAGAACGAGCAGGCGTTTGTAACCGCAACCGCGCGCGGCTTCGAGCGTGGCGCGAATTTCGGCGGGATGATGGCCGTAATCGTCGATCAAAGTTACGCCGCCAAACTCGCCTTTGATCTCGAAGCGGCGGCCGACGCCGGAAAATTTTGCGAGGCCCGCGCGAATCAAATCTGCCGGGACGTTGAGCGAAAGGCCGACGGCGGCAGCCGCAGCGGCGTTGCGCACGTTGTGAATTCCCGGCGGCGATGGCAGCCGGAAGATTCCGAGATCGTCGTCATGATATTTCAGCCGAAATTCGCTCGCGAGCCCGATTAGCTTCACCTCGCTGATGACCAGGTCCGCCTGGCTCGATGTGCCGCAGGTGATCACTGGGCGCTTTACCTGCGGCAGAATCGCTTGCACGTTCGGCTCGTCGATGCAGAGAATCACGGTGCCGTAAAACGGGACGCGGTTCGCAAATTGCAGAAAAACTTCCTGAATTTCCTCAAGCGAGTGGTAATGGTCGAGATGTTCACGATCGATTGTGGTGACTACGGCCAGCACCGGGGCGAGCAGCAGAAACGAGCGGTCGCTTTCATCCGCTTCGACCACCATGTATTCGCTCTGGCCTACGCGCGCGTTCGAGCCGGCATGATTTACGCGTCCGCCGACCACGAATGTAGGATCGAGACCGGCCTCACCCAGCACGGAAGCTACCATGGAGGTGGTCGTCGTCTTCCCGTGCGCACCGGCGACTGCGATTCCGTATTTCAAGCGCATCAGCTCGGCCAGCATCTCGGCACGCGGAATGACTGGAATTTTCAGCTTATGAGCTTCCGCTACTTCCACGTTGTTCGCGCGAACGGCCGAGGAAATAACCACCACATGCGCGCCGCGAACGTTTTCCGCCAGGTGGCCTTCGAAAATAGTGGCTCCCAGTTTTCGCAAGCGCTCGGTGACCGGAGTAGCTTTCAAATCGGAACCGGACACAGCGTAATTGCTGGAGAGCAGAACTTCCGCAATTCCGCTCATGCCGCTGCCGCCGATGCCGACCAAATGAATGCGCTGAAAATTGCGGAAGGTTACGCTCATGCGCGCACCATCCCTTTCAGCGGGCTTTCGAGTTGAGCTTCGAGCAAATCCACAATGTCCTCAACGGCTCGCGGGCGTGCCAATCCGTGCGCGCGTTCTTCCATTTCCGCAATTTTCCCGGGCTGGTCGAGCAGGGAGAAAATTTCCGACGTCAGGCGTTCGGGTGTCAACTGAGTCTGCGGCAACATCCGCGCAGCGCCCGCGTCCTGCATGGCTTCCGCGTTGCGGGTTTGATGCGCATCGGTGGCAGCGCCGAAGGGGATGAAGATAGCGGCGCGTCCGGCGGCAGATACCTCCGCGACTGTGATCGCGCCCGACCGGCAGACGATTAAGTCCGCCTGGGCAAACCGCTCCGCCATATTCTCGATGAAGGGCACAACCTCCGCTCGGAATTCGCGACGCGCATAAGCTACTCGCACAGCATTATAGTCGCGTTCGCCGGTCTGATGCACGATGAAAAGCTGGTTTTTTCGCGGAGCCAAAAGGTCGAGCGAGTCAATGACCGCGCGATTTATCGGCAGCGCGCCTCGGCTGCCGCCCGTAATCAGAATCGTGAACGGATCGCGGTGCTTTTTACTCGGAACGGCAAAAAATTCCTGGCGCACCGGGCAGCCGGTCACCTCGGCTTTTCCTCCCAGGCGCTGTGCAGTCGCTGAGTTGGCCACCGCCACTCGCGTAACGATGGTCGCAAGAACGCGGTTGGTGAATCCCGGCTCGACGTTAGGCTCGAAAATCACCGTGGGGATTGAATGCATCCTCGCCAGAAGCATCATGGGGCCGGACGCGTACCCGCCCACACCGAATGCCACCCCAAAATTGTGGCGGCGCAGAATTCTTTCTGAGTCCCACAATCCCTGCGGAAGAATGGCTGCGTTGCGAAGAAATTGCGCTCCGCCGATTCCCTTCAGCCCCGCGACGCGGATCGTTTCGAGCGGCAGGCCGGCTTGCGGCACCAGCCTCGCTTCCATTCCGCGCTCGGTTCCCACGATCACGACGCTTCGTTCTCCTTCGGACTTGCGGCGGAGCCACTCACGAGCGACGGCAATCGCCGGGAAAACGTGCCCGCCGGTGCCGCCACCTGCAATCAACAAGCTGTTTGCATCCTGCTTCACATCTCATCCGCGTGCTGACTGATGTTCAAGAGCACGCCGGTGGCCAACAACATTAAGATCAAACTCGATCCACCATAGCTGATGAACGGCAGCGGAATTCCTTTTGTGGGCAGCAGTCCCAGCACAACGCTCAAGTTGATGAGCGCTTGGCCCACCACCATCGCGGTGATGCCCAACGCGAGCAGGCGTCCAAACTCATCGGGAGCCTTCATGGCAGCCACAAATCCGCGCCAGCCATAGACGAAGAAGAGCGCCAGCACGATCGCGGCGCCGATAAATCCGAGCTCTTCGCAAATCACGGAGAAAATAAAATCGGTATGCGCCTCGGGAAGGAAGAAAAGCTTCTGGCGGCCTTCCATCAAGCCAACGCCGGTAAATCCACCCGAGCCTATGGCGATGAGCGATTGCAACAATTGAAAACCGTGGCCCTGCGGGTCCGTGCTCGGTGACAAGAATGCTTTGAAACGTTCCAGCCGATACGGCGTCCGGGCAATTAACAGGTAAACAGCGGGAATCGCCGCGAGTCCGGCGCCAACGATGTATCGCATCGAAAGGCCGGACACAAACAGCATGGTCGCTGCAATGAGGAGAATCATGCACGCCGTACCCATATCCGGCTCCGCGAGCACCAGGCCGACCATCAGCAAAACTGTTCCCAGCACCGGCAAGAGTGTGTTTACGGGATCGTTCACACCAAAACTTTTCGGAGCGCGCCGAATTTCAAGGAACCACGCGAGGTAGAAAATCAAGACCAGCTTCGCGATCTCCGACGGCTGCAGGCTCAGTGGGCCCAGGCGGAACCAGCGGTGCGTGGCGTGCGAACGATCCAGGAAAAAAACCGAAATCAACATAACCAGCGTGATGGAAACGGCGGTGAAAATCACGCGCGGCTGGCGAAATTTCCGGTAGTCGGTATGCATCAGCCAGAACATTCCCGCGAGACCGAGCGCGATCCAGATAAGCTGGCGCAGCAGAAATGTGTAGCCGTTGCCGCCCTGCTCTCTGGCGGTGATCGCCGAGGCGCTGAAGACCATCACCGCGCCAATCAGGCAAAGCGCCAGTGTGACGCCAAATAGTTTTCGGTCGGGTTGCAGGCTACGCGGCATTCGTCATCCTTTCTGCGCGGAAACTCCCGCGGCCGATTTGTTGCGATCTTCCAAACGCGCGACCAGCTCTTTGAAACTCCGGCCGCGATGTTCGTAATTCTCGAATTGGTCGAAGCTGGCGCAGGCCGGAGCAAGTAACACGGTGTCGCCCGGCTGCGCGCGTTCCACGGCGATTTGCACGGCGCGTTCTAGTGTGACGGCGTTCGTTACGCGAACTGAATCGCCAAGGTCTTCCGCAATCTCTTCCGCGGCAGCCCCGATCAAGATGGCCAACCGCGCGCGCTCATGCAGCAACTCGCGCAGCGGAGTGTAGGGACTGCCCTTGTCCTTTCCGCCGAGAATCACGATCAGCGGGCCGGGAAATGCTTCGATTGCTTTCACGGCCGCGTCCACGTTCGTGGCTTTCGAATCGTTGTAAAACTGCACGCCTGATATTTCCGCCACGAATTCCAAGCGATGCTCCACGCCTTTGAACGATTTCACGCCGCTGGCAATGGCGGCCGGATCAGCGCCCGCGAGAAAAGCTGCGGCACAAGCGGCCAATACGTTTTCGACGTTGTGTTCGCCCCGCAGCGGAATTTCGTCGCGCCGAGCAAGCGCAACTTCCGAGCCTTCGTTGCGAAAAACAATCTGGCCATCGAGCAGGAACGCTCCGGCGGCAACGCGCTTCTGCCGGCTGAACCAGAAAATGTGCGGCTTGGCGGGCATGCGGCGGGTGATTTCGGGGTCGTCCGCATTCAGGATGGCTATGTCGCGCTCGATTTGATTTTCGAACATGCGCATTTTTGCGTTCGCGTACTCTTCGAATGAAATGTGGCGATCGAGATGGTCAGGCGTCAAATTCAACAGAACTCCGATTTCGGGCCGAAATTTTTCGATGGTTTCGAGTTGGAAGCTGCTGATCTCCGCCACGGTCACGGTGGTATCCATGGAATTTTCCACCAGCGCCAGCAGCGGAGTGCCGATATTGCCGCCGACCATTACCGGAATGGCCGCAGTCTTCAGAATGTGCGCGACCAGCGATGTCGTCGTGGTCTTACCGTTCGAGCCAGTGATGGCGATGAGTTTCCCGCGCAGAAAGCGCCATGCAAGTTCAAT
>JBAVQA010000182.1:0-5635 GCA_049693595.1 Candidatus Acidiferrales bacterium
TCCTGCCGCGAGAGTTGAGGGGAAGGGTAGGCTGTGTGGGAATGCCGAGCGATTGTTTCAGAGATGGAATCGATCGCTAAGGAAGGAATGGCCAGAGCCGGCGTGGAAATTTCTTGCGAGTAAACGAGCAGCTTTGCATTGACCTGCTGTGCCACGCGCGATGCGAATTCAGCGGTGGAGATTTGGTCGATCGGGACCACCACCGCGCCGCGCAGGACGCATCCCCAGAACACAATCGCCCATTCCGGCGAATTCTCCGCCGAGAGTAGGACCGCATCGCCCTTGCCGATTCCGCGGACCTCAAGCTCCCGCGCGAAACGTTGTGCTTCGAGGGAGATGTGGCTATAGGTCAATCGCTGAATGCGGTATCCGCGGTGGCGGATGAAGGCGATATCGCTGCCTTGGCGGGCGTATTCCGGGAAGAATTCGAGCAAGGATTGGCGCGCCATCGGGACAATGTATCTTACTTCAAGACGAGGATGGCGACGCTGCTGCGCTGTTCAAATATCGCGAGGCGCACTGCGGTGTGTTGCGAGAAGCGAAGCCGAGGAGGCAATTACAAGAGCCTCCTCGCCCCGCTGTTAGCTCGTCACTTACCTCGAATACTTGTCTAGTTCGTGCACCAATTGACGTGCTGACTCCGGCATCTGAACGCTTCCGTCCAGAACATCGTGTCGCGATACGCCTGCGCCATACATTGCTTCGTCTCCACTCTTATCCGCCTGCACGACGGTCCCATCCAAACTCACGCCCGCGAAAACGCCTTTGCTGCGGGAATAGGACAGAATCTCAGCAGTTAGTTTTAGATCAGTGGTTGCAGAAGCCTGACGTCCAACGGGACCAGCCGCGACCGTGGCGTCGCCACCGAGCTTGAATTTATCGCTCAGCAAGCTGTGTAGCGCGTGGTCGTTCATGAAAAGCAGAATCAGATCGGTTGACGAGCCGCCGATTTGATAACCGAAGCTGCCGCCTTCAACTGCAAGAAAGATTGGCGCGCCCCAGCCGTGTTCCGTGCGGCAAATCGCGAGCCCGCGGCCGTAGTCAGCGCCGAAAATGAACGCAAACTTCTTGTCCCCCGGGATGATCGCGATGCATTGCGCCTTATTCAGGACATCCTGAGGAATGTTGTCTGGCGCGTTCATGATCTCTTGAAAGACAGTAGCGGCCCTCTGCGCGCGATTTACGTCGTCTTCCTTGTCGGAAGAGGCGGACGAAACTGCGGGCATGATTAAAAACAAGGCTAGAGCTGAACATGTTAAAAAGTGTTTCGACATAATTTTCTGACTCCTTTAAATTTGAAATTTAAGAACGATTGAGCGACTGGGCTATCATCCGGCAACCAACAGCCGAAATCTGTCTCATTGTGAACACCCGCGAACAGCCTCCTAAATCCTCGGATCGGGCCGGCACTGGTGGATAGTGCTGCTTCGTTGGAATGTATGCCATACCCTAAGGGCTGTAAAACCCACACGGATGACCCTTAGTCTTCTAAGCCTGGATTATCGTGTTTAGTATCTGTAAGTTGAAGGATGGCAGTATGTGGAGAAACAGCGGTTTAGTTGGCGATATCGATGAAAAAGAAGGCTGGAGAGCAAAATGGAACTCAGCAAAGCGACAGAGAAACTCCCGTGACTAAGGCCGTATTTGCACGAGATCCGGTTCCGGAGTTTTAGCCGGCCTGTTCGCTTTCCAGCGCGAAGGGCGTAATGATTTTGCTCTGAGGCGATTTACCGCCAGGCCGACGCCGATCGAACTTCCAACGAAATGCTTCACCTTCAGCGGACCGGCCACCTTCACAGTCTGAATCCAGTGCAGTCCGCTACTGATCGCGCAGCCGCATTGAGAGCAATCCGGCGTGCCGCCGAAAACACACGGTTCCACTCTGCTCTTCAGGTCGGCCGAATAATTCGCGGACATTTTGGAAAAGAGACATTCGTCCGGGTTGTTCGGAGGGTTCACAAAAGCTCTTGCAATGCCCTCATTAATTAGAAGCTTGGGATATTTTGATGTCATTGCCGGAAGCTCTCTGGCAAGAGTTTCGCGATCCTCACGAGTGAGCATTTCCACACTCTGCTCTCCAATTTGCGGGGTGTAGAGGCTCACCCAGATCCTGTTTACCTCCGGGCGGGCATTCCAGTAAGCAACGTATTCCTCCAGGTAACCCGGCCGGGCGAGCATGGGCCGCGTTATCACCCAGTGAATATTCACTTCTCGCCCTTCGATATTTTTGAGAATGCGCTCGTACGTGGCAGGTTTCCGCCGGATGTCGTGATCTTCGGGCAGGCCGTCCACCGACACCGCAACGCGCAGCCGAGGTATCTTCATCCACTCTTCCGGGATCGGAATGACGGCGCTGGTGACTACCAGAGTGAAAACGGACATGTCGCTAAGCGCCGGCAAGATGCGGCTGAGTTCGCGGTGCCGAACCAAGGGTTCGCCGCCCACCAGAGAGACATGCACAGGCTTGTGTTGGCGCACGAGCCCAAGGACGCCCTCGACCAGCGCATCTCCTCGCTTGTCGGCCAAATCACGCAGCGTGAGGCCGCCAGACAGATGCGTGTCGCCATAGGCGTAGCAGCCGGGACAGCTCAGCGGACATTCACGCGTGATCTCGATGGAGAGCAGAGGCACTCTGCCGGTTAGTATGCGTCCCCACGACGTAAGGATTTCGCGAGGTGTGATGCTCGGATTGACGACACTCGAAGTCATACTCATGTAGATGCTAGTTCTAGAGCAATTGGTGCCTGCTTTCAACGAAGAAAATAGGAGTGTGATTCTTATCTAACGGGGGTCAAAATGGGACGATACCGAAAACAGCCCGCCTCGTTTCAGCGATCGGCGCCGTGCTGCTCAATAAAGCGCAATGCGTCTTGCGCTGAGCGGCCTCCGGCTGCCGTGCCCAGCTTGTTCGATTCGGTGGTTGAGAACAACGGCCGGCGCTTGGGGGAGAATTTCGCCGGATCAAAAGTACCCCTCTTGGTATGAAACACCCAAACATACTCGCGCCGATTCTTATCGGCATCGGATGGCGAGACCACCGTGGTGTCAACGGTGGTCAGAGGTGTGAAATCTGAAAACCCGTTCTTATCGATATGAACGGGAGTGGGCATGGTGCCGTTATAAAAGTCCGCATCGTGCGTGAAGATGACGATGAAATCCACCATGGCCGGTGTAGGTGCGGGACAAATTCCCGGAAAACTCTTGCCGCGGTTCCGCGTCATCCATTTGTACTGATTGGGCGAGAGTCCGTATGCCGAGAAATAAATTCTGCAAGCCTCACTGTTTTCCAACGGCTTCATTACGGGCTCTTCTTCCTCATCGGGATCGCGTGGGCTCGCTGCAGCGTGAATGCTTCCGCTCGATGCGGCGGGCTCGCTGGGCAGGTTATCAGCCAGTTCGATTTTAGCGGGAGCCGCGGGAGCAGTGGTCGGGGCAGCCGATGCGGTGGAAACTGAAACAGTATCGCTTGGACTCGTCTTTGTTGCAACGCTTCTAGCGTTCGCCGTCGAAGTAGTCGAAGAGGCAGATTTCGTCTTGCCCTGGCCCGCTGATGCAGATTTCGGGTTGGCATTCGCTGAATCGGCCGGTCTCGTCGTCGAATGCGCAGGGGGATTTCCAACCGGCTTGGCCTGGGGGTGCGACGGAGCCGGTTGAGGCTTTGCCATCCCTTGATTGCTAGCGTCCGTGGCAGCCGCAGTAGAGCTGTTCGTGTCGCTTGGACTGTCTGCTGTCTGCGGCGTGGAACTGGCGGTGTCATTCGAATCGCGTGCTGGAGCAGGTGCTCCCGCAATAGATTTCGTTTGGTTCACGCTTGTGGAAGCGGGTTCAACCGGCTTGGGAGCGGGAACCGGACCGGGAGCGTTGTTTGGGGAAGACTTAGCGCGCGCTGCGGCAGCGATCGATTCCGGGGCTTCCCGGTTGGCGGATTGTGCTGGACCCGAATTCTGATTATTTTCTTCCGTCTCAGGAGGCTTGGGAAGAGCTTTCTCCGGCACGTAGCCTTCTTTGCCGGTGGAAGTGCGAATCTTCACATACCCTTTTGCCCGGCCGATGATTTCCACCGGCTCGCCGCACTTCAGTTTCAGCGATACGTCAAAACTGTCCAGAGAGTCGTATACCCAAACGCGATCTTCATTCGCGCCGCATTGTATTGGTGATGTTTCTGCTGCCCGAGCAGGGAATGCGCAACACAAGAAGACTAGGGCGAGGCCCGGCGCGAACAACTTGTGAAAGGAATGGGAACGCATATCGAGTCTGTATGAAGGCGAAAGTGCTGAACCTGCACAGTAAGTATGCGCGGACAGCAATCCGGGCCACAACTGTACGGAAGACTAAAACAAGGCCAGGGAGGACACGGTTGGGAGATTTCTTCGGAACGAGCGATTTTTACTTCTTGGCGAGGTTCACTTTGACTTCCTGAAGCTCGGAGCGATCCGCGCCGGGCGCGGCAATTTTCGCCAGTTGCGCGTAATACTCGCGCGCTTCTTGCGCTTTTCCGGCGGATTCGGCGGCTTGCGCAGCGCCGTATAGCGCGTCAAACCTATTCGGTGACATTTTTAGCGACGCTCGGTAAGCCGTCAGGGCTTCCGCAGGCTTTTTGAGTTCCAGAAGTAGGTCCCCCAACATCTCGCGAGCGGGCATGGCAAGAGATTCCACATGCTCGGCCTCTTCCCGCTCCGCGGCTAGCAGCATAATTTTCACTGCTTCGCCGGATTTTCCTTCCGCATAAGCCAGCCAGGCCTCCGCTTCGCGCTGTTGTACACCTTCTCCCGGATAAACTTTGTCGCCCATATCCTTTTCGTGTTTATCAAATGCGTCATTCGCTTCGATCAGCTTTTGAACGTCCTGTCTAGCGTTATCCAGGTCGCCGCTTCGAGCTGCTCCGATGGCCTTGGCCCAGTAGGTCATACCCTGGTCGCGCAGCGGAATCTCGGGAACATCAAGCGAAGCAGCTTCTTTCCAATGGTGCAATTCGATTGCGTTACGCGCTTCGAAAGTCGCGCGCATATTTTTAATCGTCCCGTGGTGCGCGCCCGGAACGGTTTGCAAGTCGTTCACCACGGCGCGCGCCTTTGCTTCTTGTCCGCTCTGAAGGCAGGCGTAGTCCAGAAAATCCATGGCGTGCGTTTGATAATCCGCGTCAGCCATGTGCATCTCCGTCGCTTTCGCTGCCGAGGCGATGGCGGCGATGTTTGAATCGATCGATTCCTGCCACAGGCCTAGGCGAGTGAAAATGTGCGATGGCATGTGTATCGCGTGCGAAGAGTCGGGGGCAATCTTGGCGTACACGCGCGCAGCTTCTAAGCCTTGGGAAGCCAACTCCGGCGTATCGCTTGCGTGGATAATGTAGTGAGCCACTCCAGGATGTTCGGGCTCGGTAATAAGCAGGGGATCAAGAATCGCAAGAGCCTTCTTGCGGTTGGCCGCGCCTTGCTCGTCATATTCCGCAAGGGCAACAAGCGACAAAGCATAAAATGCCGCCGCGTCCGTGTCCTTCGGATTGTCACGGTAAAGCGTTTCCATGTCCGTGGAGTAAGCTTGCGCCCGTGCTGTGTGGGTAAGCTTAGGGTCGTCCTGATAAAACGCAGCGGCTGCGGAAATATATTCGGTCTCTCGAGGGGTTGTGCCGCCGATC
>JBAVQA010000183.1:0-2229 GCA_049693595.1 Candidatus Acidiferrales bacterium
TCGCACTCACCGTTGTGCGCTGGCTGATCGACAAAATACTTCCCTTCATCCAAGCCCACACCAGTTGGCCAGGAGGCGTATTAGGTTTTATTTTCACACTGACCCTTGCCGGTGCCGCGTTCGCGGAATTCGCGGGAATTCATGCCGTCTTTGGCGCTTTCATCACCGGGATTGCCGTTGGTGAATCCAGCCATCTTAGAAAACGCACCTCTGAACACATCCACTCCATCGTGACCAACGTCTTCGCGCCCTTCTTTTTCGCCAGCATCGGCCTGCGCACCAATTTCGTCTCGAACTTCAACCTGGGCCTCACCGCGGCGGTAATTGGAGTCGCCTGCGTTGGGAAGCTCGTAGGAGCAGGTTGGGGAGCACGCCTGGGCGGCATGGATCGTCGCACCTCGTGGGGAGTTGGTCTGGCCATGAACGCGCGCGGAGCTATGGAAATGATCCTCGGCCTTCTCGCGCTTCAAGCCGGATTGATTCGCGAGGCCATGTTCGTAGCCCTAGTGGTGATGGCGCTCTTCACTTCACTGGTTTCGGCTCCCGCAATTCACTTCCTGCTGCGCAGGCGCCAGACTTTGACTTTGAAGGACAGCGTCACCGCCAAGCTCTTTCTGCCCGATATGAAGCACGACACAAAAGAGGAACTTCTCCAGCACATGTGTGAGGTTGCCGCAGATGCCGTCAACAACGCGCCGGAGAGGTTTCTGCGCCTCGTGTCCGAGCGCGAGCGCGTGATACCGAGCGGCTGGGAAAACGGCTTGGCGGTGCCGCACGCCCGTGTTGGGGGCCTCCCACACCCGATCGTGGTGATTGCCAAATCGGAAGCCGGAATCGATTTCAACGCCAGAGATGGCAAACTTTCGCGCCTGATTATCTTGATCCTTACGGGGGACAATCAGTCCCAGCACGACTTGTTGGGTAATGCGGAAGAAATGTTCAGCCGCAAGGAAGCCATCGATCAGGTCCTGGAAGCGGCCACTTTCGTCGAGCTCGTTGCCGCACTTAACGCCCCCGTGAAGTAAGTCCTACGGCCCATATATCGCCGAGCATTGCTGGAAAGTCTGAGGCTTGCCTTCCTTAACGATAAGCCCGTTTCAGTCCAAACGTCGACTACCGTCAAGTTTCGTCTACACATTTGGCGGGCTGGCGCGTCGGAATTCACCGACAAACTCAGCGCGACGAAGCATTCCGTGCGACTTTCCCACCTTGAAGAGAAATTCTATAGTTAATTACTAAAGTGTTCAAAATAGTACAGACTTAGTAATTAACTGGGAATAATCTGCGGTGCATTACAGCGTGCTTCGGCACACTTTGTAAAGTGGCCAAGTTCATTCCGGCAGTTCCAAAACAAGGAGAAATCACAAGTGAGAGTAACAAAGCAGTTCCTGGCGGCAATCCTCACGGCTGGCTTGTTATGCGTGCCCGCCCTACAGGCGCAACAGCAATCTCAAACAGCCACACCTCAAAATGTGCCCGTACCGGTTCAAGGGAACGGGCCGGCGCCACCCGCGACTGTGGGGCTCACCTACAGCCCGGCTGTTGTTACTACAACTACGTCAACCCTTGTGTAAACGCTGAATAAACTCAACGTCCAGACTGCAACTGCCGCCGATATCCAGTCGGTGGCCACTGCTCTTCAGATTGCGTTCGCAAGTTTTCAGGAAACAGGTGCGAATAGCCAAATGCAAGCATGGATTCTCGCCAATGCCTCTACCATCGAGAATTACTCCCCTAGCGATGCTGCCGTAACAAATCTCTATGCGAGCATGACTAAATCTGGGGCCGTAGTCACCACGACCCAGGTGCGGAACATACTTTCGATCAGTGCGCAGGACGAACAAGAGTTCGTAAGCCAGATTACTACAAACGGTATTGCAAGCGTGGAGGCGCAAATCGTCACCGCTTTTCAGGAAGCGGCTACGAGCGTAGGATCGAAAGGAAGTGTGGTACAAGTAGCATATCAGCGCAATTCGAAAAACCGCGCGCGGTTATTGCTTATAAACTGCGCTAATAATGCGATCGCTGCGGGGGCGCTTGGTGTTGGTGCCGGGTTGGTTGGGGCCGAGCCTGTTGCCTTAGCATTCGCTGTAGTCGCCGTCACTTACGGTATCCTAGCTAAGCTCAATCTTTGTTGATTCGGAGGATAAAATGAAGACCTACGAAGTGAATCCTTATTGGGAACGGGCAGTATCGGGGTCGCTCGCACGTTCCTGGACTATGTGGACG
>JBAVQA010000184.1:0-11282 GCA_049693595.1 Candidatus Acidiferrales bacterium
GTCCGCGTTCGTGCTGCTTCGATTTGCGGAACCGACCTGCACATTTACGGCTGGGACCGCTGGTCCGCTTCGCGCATTCACCCTCCGATGACCTTCGGGCATGAATTCTGCGGCACGGTGGACAAAGTCGGCTCAGAAGTTACCTCCGTCAAGCCTGGTGATTTCGTTAGCGCGGAAATGCACGTGAATTGCGGACATTGCCGCCCGTGTCGGATGGGCCAGCCTCACGTCTGCCAAAACGTAAAAATCATCGGCATCGACACCGACGGCTGCTTCGCCGAATTCGTGATCATCCCTATACGCAATGTTTGGAAGATCGATCCGGGCATTCCTGAACACTATGCCGCAATACTTGATCCGCTGGGGAATGCGGTCCACACCGTTCTTGCGGGAGAAATCGCGGCGCGCAATGTTGTCGTCACCGGAGCCGGGCCCATCGGGTTAATGGCCATCGCCGTAGCCCGCGCTTGCGGCAGCGCCATGATTTTTGCCACCGAAGTAAATCCGCACAGGCGGGATCTGGCAATAAAAATGGGCGCGGACGAAGCGCTCGACCCCAATCAGGGGGATGTCGTTGCGCACGTGCTGGAAGCTACCGACGGCGCAGGCGCTGACGTGCTCCTCGAAATGAGCGGGAATCCTACGGCCATTCATCAAGGCTTCCAAATGCTGCGGCCCGGCGGGCGCGCTTCGCTGCTCGGAATCCCGAAAGATCCTGTCACCTTCGACCTCGTAAACGATGTCATTTTCAAAGGCGCCACCGTTCAAGGAATTTATGGCCGGAAGATGTTTGAGACCTGGGTGCAGATGACGGAACTCTTGAAGCACGGCAGGCTGAATCTGGAACCTCTGTTCAAAGAGCGCTTGCCTCTGGAAAAATTCGCCGATGCATTTTCTCTTCTGGAGTCCGGAGAAGCCGGGAAAATTCTTTTCTATCCCAACGGCTCGCAAAAATAGTTAGTCCCGCACAATTATCGGAGAAATTATGAGCACATCCACACGTCCACAGCTCAAGTTCTTGCACGATGCTCTCGAAGATCTAAAGGCGAAACATCTTTATTTTCGCCTGAAGATTCTGGAAGGCGAACAGAAGCCCGTCGCAAACTACGACGGTAAGGAAGTGATCAATCTCAGTTCAAATAACTATCTCGGATTGACGACCCATCCCAAGCTGCGCCGCGCGGCAATCGACGCCACGCGAAAATTCGGCGTGGGCTCCGGCGCCGTCCGTACCATCGCCGGAACCATGAAGATGCACATGGATCTCGAAGAACAGATCGCCCGCTTTAAGCAGGTCGAAGCCTGCGTGGTTTTTCAATCCGGCTTTGCCGCGAATGCGGGAACGGTCTCGGCCATCCTGGGCAAAGAAGACCTGATCGTATCCGACGAGCTGAATCACGCTTCGATCATAGACGGCGCGCGCCTGTCGAAAGCCACCATCAAAGTCTTCAAACACAAAGACATCGCCGATTGCGAGCGCATTCTAAAAGAAACCGAAAGCTGGAATGGCAAAAAGCTTCTGATTACCGACGGCGTTTTTTCCATGGACGGCGATATCGCCAACTTGCCCGCTCTCTGCGACCTAGCCGAGAAGTATAACTGCATCATGATGGTTGACGACGCGCACTCCTCCGGCGTGCTGGGAACCCGCGGCCGCGGCACCATCGATCACCTCGGATGCCACGGCCGCGTCGATATCCAAGTCGGCACTTTGAGTAAGGCTATCGGTTCAATCGGAGGCTACGTCTGCGGTTCGCGGGACCTGATTGAGTTTCTCTATCAGCGCGCAAGGCCATTTCTTTTTTCCACTTCGCATCCACCGTCCGTCACCGCCACTTGCCAAGCCGCTTTTGAGCTTCTTGACTCCGAAGCCGGCGACCGGCTGATAAAGAAATTGTGGTCCAACACAAAATTCTTCAAGCGCAAATTGAAGAAGCTCGGGTTCGACACAGGCAAGAGCGAGACGCCCATCACTCCCATCATGGTGGGCGATGCCGAAAAGGCTTTCCAGTTTTCGCGCGAGCTTTTCGCAGAAGGCGTCTTCGTCGTCGCCCTCGGCTTTCCCACTGTTCCGGAAGGCAAAGCGCGGTTGCGCACAATTGTCACCGCGACTCACAAGCGTAGTGATCTGGAGCGGGCGCTCGAAATCTTCGAGCGCATCGGCAAGAAACTCGGAATCGTCTGAGCTACGGCTCGCAGCCTAACCTTGCGTGCGCACCAGCTTGGCGGGCTTACCCACAACACTCTTTCAAATTGCCGGAACTAGTTGCGGGCGCATATATCTGTACAGTGCGAGCACCATCGCGCCCATGCCCCAGACCACTACGATAAACGCGATCCAGCCTCCGATGTACGGCAACATATGCACCGCGCGCAAGATTAAAAGGCCCACAGCAAGCCTTCCGAGCGCGGAGCCGACTCCGACGCCTTCGCCCAGTATTCTTTCACCCAGCCACGAACCCACATAGACCTGCGCCGAGTAGATCGCGATGACCCATAGGAATATCGCTGAGATGCCGACACCGAGTCCTACAATCGTAATACATACAATAATCGCTGCAATTGGAGTCACAAACAGGAACAGCAAGCCTAGGCCGATTGATTGCCCCACTTTCTTACAGGCGCGTTCCGCATCGAAGAAAAATCCCGGAGCGAGCAAGAGCACCGCCAGTCCGAACACGAAACTTGCTCCCCACAGCAGCGTTTGGTGCCAGTAAAATCTTGCTGAAGAATAGTCCTTTTGACGGTCGCGCTTCTTCAGTGTGAATTCCACGGGGCTTCCCAATTTCGCGGAAGGCGAGACTTCTGCCTCGCGATTCCCTTCGAACTTTGTGTGTCCCTTGATTTCAGCGCTGGGGCCAATTGAAAGTGTATCGCACTGAATTGCAGCATCATGGCCCAGCACACCGTTAATATCAAAATTCCCGCCAAAGGCTAACAGGTCTCCCGCAACGTGGCCAGTTAACTCCGTATCGCCGGTGAAGAGAGTAATGGTGCCGCCAACCTTGGCTGTATCACGGAGGTTCATTTCGCTTCCGAACGCCATCACGTTTTTCCCGATGTTGCTACTGATTACGATCATCTGAGAAAATGCGCGCACGTTTCCATCAACAGGACCGTTTACAGTGAGTTCTGCCGCAAACCCGAGAATGTCGCCCGTTATATGGCCGTTTACGGTAACGCTATGCGAGAAAACGATCAGGTCGCCATCAACGTCACCGTTAATCTGGGTGCGGTCGGCAGCAACAAAAAGATCAGTTTTTACTACCTCGCCGGCGGGCAGAGTGTAATTGGGTTTACCGTGTTTCATTTCTGCAGCGGAAGCAGCCGGGGGAATCGCCAGCGAGCAAATGATCGCTCCCATCACCACCGCAATCGTCGGGAAACTCCTCCATCGGCGGCGCAGCAGCCAAATTACGACAAGTCCCAGAGTCGCCACTGCCAGAAATTCCATTAAACTTCGCATCGCGTCCCATCCTTTCCAAAATGCACCGCTGAAAAAAAGCATCGTGAACAAATTCCCCTGCGTAAAACCAGCCTGCGCGGCCTGCGCGCGCCACGGTTCAACAAATCCGCTCCAAAGCGTATAGGCTCCCCCCGCGCTCAAACCCAGCGCGGAAATCCATCCCCACGGCGCAGGTTGACGCCCGGAAGCTTCAGTAAGGTGCGCAGGTAAAGATTCATTATCCGCCACCAGCGACTCGCGCAGCCACACTCCTTCGGTCTCCAGCGCATGAAGGAGTTCGCGGCATTCCGCGCAGGAAGCAGCGTGCGCCGCTATATCGCGCGCGTGCTCGCTATCGAGCTGTGATTCCAGGTAGAGCAGCCCGGTCATTTCATCGAAGTGGCTCATACTTTTCCCCCAGCGGCGCCGCGAATCAGCGGAGCTTCATTCCCGGCCAATACATCGCGCAACTGGTGACGCGCACGCAGCAGCAATACTCCCACGAACGCGCGGCGAACTCCCAGCGTGTCAGCGATCTCGTCATAACTCATTTCCGCGAAGTAACGCAGAACCAGCGCCATCCGCGCCCGGTCCGGCAGCTTTTGCAGCCCGTTGCGGACTTCTTTGCTCCCGTGCTCTGCTTGTAAACGTTCGAGCTGGCTCGGATCCGGATGCTCCAGCGGCAATGTCTCCAGATCACCCGTCTCCAGATCTTGCCGAATGCGCCGCCGCCGCAGCATGTCCCAGCAATGATTGCTCGCAACCTTATACAGCCACGCCGTGAACGGCCTCGACGAGTCGTAGGTTCCGAGCTTTTGTCGTACCTTCATAAAAACTTCCGTAGTCGCATCCTCTGCATCTTCGCGTGTCGGCAGCGCCCGCCGGCAGAACCGGAAAATTGCCGCCCCGTACATCCGATAGAGCTCGCCCCAGGCGTCCGCATCGCCCGCCCGGACTTGGCTAAGCACTTCCGCGATTTCAGCGGCGCTCATCTCTCCGGTGGTCTTTCGTCGCTCCATATATGGATACGCAGGCGCCCTTGCAAATATTTCACTTAGGGTGACAAGTGGCGGTTGTCTGTGGGATAGCCCGCCGACTGCTAAAGGATAGACCAGCCTAACAAATACCTCCTAAATTTCGGAGTTATTCAGCAAAGCAAAAGCGGCTCGCCTCCCGCCATTGCGAAGGGATCGAGCCGCTCAATTTGCACTGATGGATGGGACCACTTAGAACAAAAGTTTCACGGCAAACTGGATGCTTCGCGCTCCCCCGCTTCCCAGGACCGGGTTGCCCAACCCAACGTCCGACGTTGCCGTGAGTGGGTAAAATCCCTGGCTGCGGCCAAGCGGAAGAACGCTAGGGCTACTCCCGGTGCTGATCCCATTGGGCGCAGCGTCGGCAAAAAAAGCCGGAAGCAACGGGCTGGCAAAGTTAGGATGATTTGCGACGTTGTAGAAATCCGCTCGGAACTCGAGTTTCAAACGTTCAGTGATAGGCGTCATTTTGCTGATCGCGAAATCCAGGTTTCTGTAATCCGGGCCAAGCAATGAGTTGCGCCCTTCACTGCCGAAATGGCGCGTGCCCGGAACACAATTCCCGGAAGTAGTGATGGACTGTGGCGGCCCGCTCGGGTTGAGGGTACAAGGTACGGTGAACGCCGATAAGTCGAGAAATTGGGACGGATTGCCGTAATCATAATGGATCGGGCCGACAACATCGGGCCGCCCAAAATCTTCGCCGCTACCATCGTAATCACCCTCAAAGTCATAGTTCAAGCTGAACGGATGCCCGCTCTGTAAAGTCAGGATGCCGCTGAAAGACCATCCTTCCCCAAGTCTCTTGAGCTTGTCTATTTTGGGGAAATCGTACACGGAAGACATTACGAATCGATTGCGCACGTCGAAGTTTGATGGGCCTTTGTTGCCACCTGGGTTTGTGCTGTCGTTGGGCTGCGCGGCGTTGGGGACGAAGTCCTGACCGTCGCTGGCAGTATCAATCGAATGCGACCAAGTGTACGAGATCTGATTATTGAAACGGTGCCAGCTCCGTTGCGTCAGTGACGCCTGAAGCGAGTTGTAATTGGAATTCGCGCCGGTCTCCACCTCGTTAACAAAAAACGGCGCGTTGGGAGCCAGTGTACTCAACGGCGTGGTGAAACCGACTACCGGAGCGCCCGCGCATTGCGGACTTCCGCGTGCAATCGAATCGTTACCGCCATCATCAGCAATCCCGCAGAAGGTATCGATGGCTGTTATCTGCGCGTGGCTCGGTTGATTGATATCACGGAAATAGAAGAGCTTCCGTCCTATCGAGCCTACATATCCCACTTGGAGTACGGTGTTGCGGGCCAGTTGTTGCTGGATGTTCAGATTGTAATTATAAACGTAGGGCGTGCGCAGCCGCGGAGAAACTGTGAACGCATCGGTGGTCGCATTCGTCGGTCCGGCGATCACCGAATTCGGATCGAAGACCGGTGCACCTGGCTGAATGATCGAATCGCCAATCAGGGGATTGCCAAGGGTGCTATTGATGGGCAGAAGCGGATTCACGTCAAACGTAATGTAAACGGGGTTGCGGCCGATCGCATTGTACGCAGGCCCGGTATTGTCTGTGTTGTACGCCAGTTGACCGGTAAAAAAGTCCTGCGAGAAGCCGTCGTAAAAGACTCCAGCGCCTGCGCGAATCACCGTCTTTCCTTTGCCAAATAGATCGTAAGCGGCGCTCACTCGCGGGCCGAAATTGTTGAGATCCTTCGGATACAGCTGGCTCTTTTGCTCCAGACCAACTGCCGGATTATAAACGCTGAGTTGATTGCCATCCGCGCCGATCACGCCGTAGTAATCCCAGCGAAGCCCCAGGTTTACCATCAGTCGGCTGTTCACATGGATCCCGTCTTGGATGTACAGTCCGTGGGAATTCTGGTGCGCGTTTCGGGAGGTGTTCCCGACGTTGATCGTGCTGTCACTAGGGGTACACGTTGGGACCGCACCCGAACAGATCCCTCCCCCAAGGAATTCGGCAAGGCTATCAAAATCGAGCACGCCCCGTTCCACCAGATCGTTGAACGAATTCACCGTAGTCCGCCGGAATTCGTAACCAAACTTGATGTCGTGGCGGCCGACTTTCCACGAGAAATTGTCAATAAACTGCCAGTTCGAGTCCACGCGATTGCGCGGGTTTGAAAACGCCGAGGAGCCAAGGTGCGCAAGTCCGCTCACTTCAATCGTAGGCAGACCGAAATCGCGCGGATTCGCCGTGCCGGCACCTTGAAGATCGATCGTATTCAATCCGAGAGATACATTCGGATCGCCGAAGATTGCCGCGTCCTGAGGAAAGAATCCGTTGCGGTAACGGTTCCAGCCAAAGCGCGCTTCGTTCACTTTCTGTGGCGAAACAGTCCTTACCCAGCTGATGGACACCAACTGAGTCCTAATCGGTGCATTGGTATTCGTATTGGGTAGGTTATTGCCGCCGCCCACTCCAAGCGGGAAACTCTGATGGCTGTTCCCAAAGAAGTAGCGCCCCGAAATCTGGTTGTTGGCGTTCAGGCTCTGATCGATCTTGATAAGGGCGCTGTCCAGATTGTTCGTCGCCGGTCCCCCTACGGCTGTTGTGGTTGGCCAAACATTGTTCCCGCCCGAGCAATGCCCGTTGCCGTTGCACAAATTGTACAGATTCAAGATCACTGGATTGACGACCGCCGAATTACCCTGGACGCAAGCGATAACCGTAGTCGTGCACAGCGCCGGATTGCCGCCCAAAGAAGTGATCGCTTGGGTGTAATCGGTGCCGTTGGTATTCGTGGGGTCATTTAGCGTCGGCACAGAATTAATTGAAGTAATGGCCAACCCTTCGCGCTGTCCCTCATAGGATACGTAAAAGAAGGTTTTGTTTCTGACGATTGGCCCACCCACCGAGCCGCCAAACTGGTTGTTGCGAAAAGCGTCTTTCGGCTGGCCGATGTCGTTGAAGAAGTTTCGAGCGTTCAATACGGAATTCCGGAAGTCTTCGAATGCGCTGCCGTGAAGCTGATTCGTTCCACTCCTGGTGACGATACTTACTACCGCCCCGGAATTTCTTCCGTACTCCGCTTCGAAATTAGTGAGAATGTTCAGTTCCTGAATGGCATCCTCGGGAAGAATCGTCCCGGGAACGCCGAACACTCCGCCCTGATTGATTGCCGGCAGGTTGCGGTAGCCGTCATTCATATCCGTGCCATCGAGAAGGTAGTTATTTGAGCGGCCGCGGCTGCCATCCGCGCTGAAGAGTCCGTAGGACCCGGGAGAATCGCCGCCGCCGTTCGGTTCTCCTGCTGTGCCCGGCACCAAGATGAGAAGTTTGGTATAGTCCCGGCCATTGATCGGCAGCTCTTCGATCTGCTTGTTCTCGAATGTTCCTCCCAAGGTATCGCTCGCCGTTTCTACCGTGGGCAACGTGTCGCCTGAAACCGTAATCTGCTGGCTCACTTCGCCCGGTTTCAAAATAGCGTCCACGCGCCGCTCGGCTGCCACCGAAACCAGTACCCCGTTAGTCGCCGTCTTCTGAAAACCTTTCATTTCGACCGTCACGTTATAATTGCCCACCGGAAGCTCCGGCATCAAATAACCGCCGTCCGTCGTGGTGTCCGTGCTTCGATCGACGCCGGTATCGACGTTGTGAACCGTCACGTGGGCGCCGACTACGGCCGCGCCAGTGCTATCCGTCACTGTTCCCAAGATCGATCCGCGAAACGTCTGGGCCTGGCTCGTCATTCCGCCCGCCAGTATCACCAGCACCGCTACAAATACGAATGCGAAGCGAACGCTCCATCGGACGAACGGTTTCATAGATACTCCCCTATTGCGAAAACAGAATTGCAGCAATTTCAGACCGCAGAAAAAACTCAGCGAAAAGGTGTCCCCCGCCCGTCCCCTCCGCAGCCGTCAAAAAAATGATGTAATACCTATAAGCCTCAATGGGTTATGAGTCAAGCGCCATTGTTCGTCCGACCCGTCGAAACTCGCTTCCCCGGCGTTGCCGAATGCAGAAAAACTCCAGTTTGGTATACTTGCCCCTCGCTCTATACCGAGCGCACCACCCTGGTTGAATGCCTTCCAAACAAACAAAGCGCCTCTTCCTCGTCGATGCTATGGGCTATATCTTCCGCGCCTTTTTTGCCCCCATGGAGCGGCTGCAGACCAGCGGTGGAATACCCACAAAAGTCCCCTACCTTTTTGCCACCATGATGCGGAGATTATTGAACGACAAGAATCGCCGCCCCGATTACCTGGCCGTGGTTTACGACCACCCCTCTCCTACTTTTCGCGACAAGCTTTTTGCCTCCTACAAAGCCCAGCGCCCTCCGATGCCCGATGAACTCTCCATCCAGATGCCCTTCGTCCGCCGCTATTGCGACGCCATGCGTCTGCCGATTCTCGAATATCCCGGCTACGAAGCCGACGACGTGATCGGCTCCCTGGCGCGCCAGGCCAGAGAAGAAGATCTCGAAATCTTCATCGTTACCAGTGACAAGGACCTGATGCAGCTCGTCGGCGGTCCCGTCCGCCTTCTCAACCCCACAAAAGGCGACCTGATCGTCGACGAAAAGATGGTAGAAGAATTGATGGGCGTGCCTCCCAACAAAGTCGCGGACGTAATGGCCTTGATGGGCGATTCCATTGACAACATCCCAGGCGCGCGCGATCCCAACGATAAACCCGCCCCTGGGGAGCGTCGCAAAGCCGGCATCGGAGAAGTGGGTGCCCGGCAATTGATCCAGCAATTCGGCAGCGCCGAGGAAGCTTTAAGGCGCGCCGGCGAAGTGAAACGCGCCAGTTACCGTGAAGCACTCGAAAAATGCGGCGAGTTTGTCATACTCAGCAAGAAGCTGGCGACAATCCCTCTCGACGCCCCGGTTCCACTTGAGCTCGAAGCGCTGAAAATCCAGCAGCCGCATCTTTCCGCTCTGCGCGACTTGTACGCCGAACTCGGATTCACTTCCCTCCTCCGCGAGCTTGCCCCCGCACCAACGCAGGATGAAGAGAAAACGGATTACGCCCCGTTCGATTCGCGCGACGAATTCGTCAAGTTTTTCAAAGCGACGTCTCCTGGCGCCGAAACTTCCGCCTGGCTTGAACTCGACTCAAAAGACCCGGACGAAGAAGGCTATGGCACATTTGTCTCGAACGTAGAAATCTCTTCCAAGCCCGGTAGCGCCCGCACCCTGGCAAACGACGCCGAGAACAAAAACCTTGCCGTGTTGAAAGAATGGTCCGCGGACGCCAAGCGTCCGAAAATAGTCCATGATCCGAAGCTCTTTCAACTCCTGGCTCCGTCTCACTCTGTCGATAGCCCCAATTCTGTCTCCGGAATTCGCCATGCCACCATGCTCTATTCCTATCTCTTGCGCCCCACCACCGCGAATCATGAATTCGCCGAAGTAGTTCTCCGCCACCTGAATCGAACCCTCTCCGGTGCTCCCGGCGAGCGCGCCGATTTTCTGTTGCGCCTGGCGCCCATCCTTCGCGCGGAGGTGGAAAAACAAGGCCTCTTGGACGTTTACGAGAAAATTGACCTGCCCCTGGCCGCCGTGCTGGCCCGTATGGAAGCCGCCGGGGTCCGCGTCGACAAAAATGAATTGGACATCATCTCCAAGAAAGCTCAGGAAGAGATCACGCGCCTGGAAAAGACCATCTACGATCTGGCCGGTTTCGAATTCACAATCAATTCTCCCCAACAGCTTGCCGAAGTGCTCTTCGACAAATTGAATCTGCAGCCGCCGCGAAAAAGCCGCGTCAAATCGCGTTCCACCGCCGCGGAAGTGTTGAACGAACTCGCGCTGGTGCATGAGCTGCCCAAGAAAATTCTCGAATATCGCGAACTCGCAAAATTGAAATCCACTTATTCCGATTCTTTGCCCAAGCTGATTCATCCCGTTTCCGGCCGCTTGCACACGCGCTTTTCACAAACCGGCACGGCTACGGGCCGTCTCAGCTCTTCGAATCCAAACCTGCAAAATATCCCCGTCCGTACTGAATTAGGACGCGAAATCCGCGCCGCCTTCATCGCCGCCCCGGGCAACAAACTCCTTTCCGCTGACTATTCCCAAATCGAACTTAGAATCCTGGCGCATCTTTCCGCAGACCCTGTCCTCGTCGAAGCCTTCCGTCGCGGCGAAGACATCCACTCTCGAACCGCTCAGGAAGTCTTCGGCGTGGCGCCCTTCGCGCAAACGCCCGACCACCGTCGCGTAGCCAAAGTCATAAACTTCGGTGTGATTTACGGCCTTTCACCGTTCGGCCTGGCGCAAACTCTAGGCATCGATACCAGAGAAGCCGCGAAATTCATTGCCACTTATTTCGAGCGCTACAGCGGAGTGAAAAAATATCTCGATGCGCAAATCGCCGAGACCCGCAAGACAGGTTTTACCAAAACGATCTTCGGGCGCATTCGCCCCATTCCGGAAATCAATTCTCCGCAGCCCAACATGCGCAATTTCGCCGAGCGCACCGCCATGAATACGCCGATGCAAGGCTCTGCCGCCGACTTGATCAAACTCGCCATGATCGAGCTGGACCGCAGACTGCCGAAAGAAAATTTTAAATCGCGAATGATCCTTCAGGTTCACGACGAATTGCTTTTTGAAGGTCCGGAAGAAGAAATCCCGCGCCTCACCAACCTGGTCAAAGAAGTGATGGAAAACGTGTACAAACTCAGCGTCCCTTTGCTCGTAGACACCAAGGTCGGCTCCAACTGGCGCGACATGAAGTAGAAAATTTGTTTATTCCGTATCCGGAACTTTTTTTACTATTATTAATCTGCCGATCGTGAGGAGAAAATCATGGACCACCCCGAAGGC
>JBAVQA010000185.1:0-5506 GCA_049693595.1 Candidatus Acidiferrales bacterium
GACGAGAAGGAACCGTTTTGATGTGGGAATCAACGTCTCGATAGTTCGGAGTCAGGATCAGCGGCGCTTTGGCCGATGGGGGCGGGACACGGATCGTCTTCGCGTCTTGTCGCCGATCCAAGTCCGCGCCTGCCGCTGCCGCAAAGGTCGTCGCCGGATCGCTCAGGTTCGACTGCATGGGGATCACGCTCGTTCGCGTGGATTCGTCCACCTTCGATGGCGGGGCCACCGGGCGATCTCCGTCGAATTGAAACTCGCGCGAAGCGTCCTCTATCATGCTCGCCGAAACCGGACGGATCCCGCTGTAGTAGGCCTTCAAGAGCGCCTGCTCGCAGAGCAAGTTTATTATCCGTGGGATTCCGCGCGAATAAAAATGCGCGCTATCCATGGCTTCGGGAGTGAAAAGCGCGTCGTCTTGAGCGCCGGCGACGCGCAGGCGATGTTGGATGCAGCCGCGCGTTTCCTCCAGCGTCATCGGAATGGTCCTGCAACGAACTGAAATGCGCTGATGGAGTGACCGCAGATCGAGGCGTTTGAGCCTTTCATTCAGGTCCGACTGGCCCGAAAGAACGATCTGAAGCAATTTGCCGTCCGGCGTTTCGAGATTCAGCAGCAATCGGATTTCTTCGATCGTATGTGACGGAAGCCCTTGCGCCTCGTCGACAATAAGCACAGCGGTCTCGCCGGCCCGATAGCGCTCAAGCAGCCAGGCGTTCAGGTGTGAGACCGCGCTGCTTGTCGAACGCACCTCGGATGCAACATGAAAATCAGCGAGCATTAACTCAAATAGCTCCCGGGCCTCGAGGTGGGAATTGAAAATAAACGCGGTCGGTACTCCATTCTGCTGCAGCCATTCCAGCAGGGAATTGATTAGCGTGGTCTTCCCAGTTCCTACGTCACCGGTGAGCAGGATAAGGCCCTGCCGGGACTGAATACCCTGGATTAGGGCATCGAAAGTTGTCTGAGTTTGCCTGGTTAGGAATAAGTTCCGAGGATCCGGATTTACGCCGAAGGGGTTCTCGCGCAGTCCGAAGGAATTCAATATAGCCTTGTCCATACCGTCCTCGGTGCGGGGGGAGTTGATTGTACTTGAAAAGCGCAATTCTCAGCAAGTGCTAGATTCGCCACGGGCATAGGCCCGAAGTGGTGGGCCTGGTTTCGCGGCGGAGTCGAATTTTGGCGAGCGCAGGAGCGCGCCGCCGGAGTTATTCCATTTGAAATGTCGCTATCCGAGTATGCGAGACCGCCCCGCCTGCGTCGCCCGCCTCCATCTCGATGCGATAGTCGCCCGGAGGGAAAGTGTCCACAGGAACTTTCAGTGCTACCGGGACAACTGGATTGCCCTTCAGCACATAGGGCGTCACGCTGAATAAACCTGTGGAAAGTACTTCTTTTCCCGTTTTTTGATCAATAACTTTATATTGACACTCGACCACTGGAGGGTCGGGATCGGACAAACGCGGGTCGTAAATTTGTGCGTACAAAGCGACTCTATCGGTTTTCTTAAAGCGATTATTTCCCGAAGGAGTCAGTTCCACGCCTTGCACGATCATCGGCATACGATCGGCAAGCAAATCGGCGTCCAAGTCACTGGAGCCCGCCGACACACGCTGCATTTGATTACTGAAAGCCAGCCCGCTTACGCTGAACGTTTTTCCGTCGTACGGTTCGATTACGAGGGGAGTCTCATATTTTCCAAATTTCTGCCCGCCACCTGAGAGGACGACAGCCAGCCGATATTGTCCCGGAGCGACGGAGAACTGCGTTTGATAGCGCATTGGCGTCTGCGTAAATTTCTGCCATTCCTCTTTTTCGAAGTCCATATTAATTCCGTCGCTAAATCTGGCAGCTACCGATCCATCCGGTCGGTAGGCGATGCCAAGGATGTTGACGTCGGCATGGTATTTTCCCTTTACCTTGGAAAAATCAATCGTGGCCGAAGGGATCTCCATCGCCAGATTCACGCGAGCTTCGTTCGCCGACGAGTAAAAGAACGGCGCCTCGAGCGAGCCTGCTGTAACAGCTCCCGAAGCTGCCGCTCGTGTCTCAAGATCTCTTTCGATCGGTTTTCCGGCCAGTATGTCGGCCGCCTTCACATTGCAATATCCGCTGCGTGCTCGAACGTTGGCGCCGGAACGCTCCACCTTAACCTTGAGTGTGTGACAACTTCCGTCGGCTGAATCAGAAGGCACATACCCTAGAAGGTAGTACTCGTTCTGTTCGCGTGCGATTTTTTGAAGTCCAGCGAGCAAATCGTTGGTGTTGAGAATGGGAAATCCGCCGGTACCTTCAGCGAGGATATAAAGCGCCTGTTGGTTCGTGGTCGCCGAAGGTGGGAACACCGGGACGATGGAACGGGTCTGATTGAAATTGGGATTGCCAAACGTTCCAGTGGGAGAGCTAGGGCCGCCGCGAGTTCCTCCGCCACCGGTCCCCCCTGTACCACCTCCTTTGCCGCCTCCTGTGCCGCCGGTCCCTCCGCCAGTCCCGCCTCCAGTGCCACCTTTACCTCCTCCGCCCGAGCCGCCAGTGCCGCCTCCTGTGCCGCCGCCTCCGTGCTGGAAAGCGGTTTCATTCGGCGCGGAAGATGAATACGACGCGAGCTGGAGCCTCGCGCCGGTTGCTTGGACTCCCGATGGGACTGACTGTTTCTGGAATGAGTAGCGAGCCGATGCTACGCTGGAGCCGGTGAGCGAATCGCCGCCTGGAATAGCCGAGATCGGCGTCACCAAACCGCGCACGTCCAGCGGGTAAATTGCGACATTGGCTTTGTTGCAAACGTCGATAGTTGCGGTTAGTTCCGAATCTCGTTCGGGAGTAAGTGGAAACCCAGAAGTGAAAAGGATCATGCTCTTTCGTCCCTGAACACTCGTCAGATTTTTGGCCAGGCCTCGGATTGCGAGCAACAAGGTTTGCACTCCAAATCCGGCAGCAGAATCGTCGAGCGAGAACGAACCCGGAGCAGGCAATCCGCCTGAAGACGGTCCTATGTTCGATGCAGTTTCATTGGGCGAGACAGCGGAAGTTTTTATACCTTGCACCGCTTGCTTTAGCCGGGCCGCGTCTGCTGTGAAATTCTGCTCTATCGTGAGAGAGCCGCCGAAATCCACGACTGCCATCACACGATCGGGTCCGGCATTCGCGTCAATAAATTTAGCGGCTGCGGAACGCGCTTGCGCCTGATCGCCGACATCCATGGTGGAATTGTCAAAAAACAGCACCATGTAGTGCCGCTCGGATGCGGCAGGAGCGTTTGCATCCGCGCCAAACGAAAAATTCGTGACCGGCTGCTGCTTATTGTCTTCGAACACCTTGAAATCTTCGACCTTGAGGTCGTGCAAGTAATTGCCTTTCTTGTCCGTGACGACAACGTCGACGCGCACGGTTCGTGTCTCAGTCTTAATCGCAGGAGCCGCCCCCTGGGATGCCGGTTGCTGAGAAGAGTCTTGCGCAGATTGGTGTGCCTGCGCGACTCCAAAAGACCCAATCAAGTGTCCTCCGAAGCTGCCCACGACAAGAAACAGCAGCAGAAGAAATACCAGTAAGGCCGCTCGGCGTTGTGTCATTACTCACCTTCCCTTTTACGGTATCTCAATCACACCATTTTTTGCCGATAAAACTGCCGCTTTCGAGTCCCGCACGACCAAGCGGACGAAGTAACCGCCGGGCTTAACGTCGAAGCCCATTTTCACAGTCATGCCCGTATGGCTGAGCTTTTCGAGAGTTGCGTCTTTTAGGTGCAAGTCAACGACTTCCTGGTTTCCGCTGATAAAATTTCCATTCCGGTCGAACAGCGCCGCCACAACCGTCAGCGAGTCCCGGTTTCTTCCGTCTGCTTTTTCGAAGCGGACATGGCTCACATCAACCCGCGTGAGCACGGAGAGTTTCGCGTCCACCGCATCACTTTTGTAATATTGCAGATGAAGTTCGATTGGAACTCCTAGCTGTTCCTCCTGCGAAAAAACCGCCTCCTCAATATCCTGCTTGGCAGCTTCTTGTGGAGTTTGCCCGTGTTTGGGGGCAAAGAACCCACGCCGTGCCTGGACCGTATATTTTTCCTTTGTGGCCAGCGTAACCTTTATCGTGTGGAACCGGCCGTCGAATTTTAACCCCTCCGGGGTGAAGGCAAGCAGGTAGGTGACTTCCGGTACAGCCGCTGTTTCACGGAATCCCGCCACAAGGTCATTATTATTGTGAAAGTAAAGGCCGCTGGTGCCGTCAGCAAGTTCCGCCAGGACGTCCGATTGGCGGGCCTGTGCTTCGACCCGGTAACTCAGGTTGAGGCCCGCCGCGATAGCCGTTGAAATCGCCGGCGAAGGATGGGAAATGTCACCGATTGGATCGATTGTGTACAGCCCGCGCGCATCGAGCGTATTAATGAATACGTTCGCACGCGTCGCTCTATCAATAACCTCGGAAAGGTCGTATTCGTTAATCGTCGTGAGAAAGCCGGGAGAGACCAAAACAATGCTGCGTTGTCCTGGAAGAACTGAGATTCGGCGAACGACCTCCACCAACCGGCGAATCGCGTATTGCGTATTGATGTCTCCGGAATTCGCCAGTCGGAAGGCTGTTGAACTAACGAGCATGGCCGCCGCCGTCGCGGCATTCGGGCTAGTGTTGCCGGTGCAAGCAATCGCGTCCTGGGTCGCCGCGGCGAAGGCCTGCTGATCTTGTTGGTTTACGATCAGATCGGCTTCGTAATAGTTCATCGGAGGGCACTCGCTGCTGTCGGACGGATCTATCCCGCCGATAGGACGCGGCAGCAGTTGTGCTATTGCTTCGCGAGCCTTGGCCAGATCATCTGTGAAGTCCGCTTGGTTCTGGCCTGACGTGGTAAAGATAGCAACACGCTCACTGGGTTCGGCCGAAACATTAAGATACTTCAGGGCGGCGAGCCGTGCTTGCATCAGGTCCTGAAGGTTGAGGTGCACATCGTCAAAAAGAAGCACCACGAATCGAGAAGGCATAGCCAAAGTTCCGGCGGCAGAGGCGCTTGGCCGATTATCAGGCTGCTCTTCACCTGCTTCGCCTCGCACAACTTGTTTCGCGGCCGAGGCTGGAGTTTCCACCGAGAAATGCAAAATTGTCTGTGGCCGGCGGTCTTGAAAAAGCCGGAAATCTTCCTTGGTCAAATTCGTGACAACTTTACCATTCGAATCATGCACAACCACACGGACAGGGACCAAATTCACATGCGATTCGAACGGTACGCTCGGATGTGCATCCACCTCAGACGCTGAATCGGAGGAGGCTGGAGCTTTCGACGGACCAGCCGGCGCTGATTGCTGAGTTGTCGTGTTTCCAGGAGTTGCCTGGGCCGCTGGTGTTTGCTGCGGGGCACTAGGTTGCGGCGTCGGCACCGCGGAAAGGGACGCGCACGGCATCAGCAAACAGCAGAAAAGAGCGCCCATGCGAGCAGTAGTCGGGAATGACCAGCAACAGCCCGCAGCAGCAATCATCAGACACTCCGGTACCTGGTACATCCGTGGAATCAGTGTAATTC
>JBAVQA010000186.1:0-1978 GCA_049693595.1 Candidatus Acidiferrales bacterium
GCCCGGAAGATGTCCTGGAAGGTTTTGCTTCCGGAGCGGACGACTATCTGCCCAAACCATTTCAATTGCCGATATTTTTGGCGCGGCTTCAGGGACTTCTCCGCCGCACTGGCTGGCTGAGCAACGGTAATAATGAATCGAAGCCGAAGCCGGCAGGTGGAAAATCAGCCGCGTCGGCTAAGAATTCTTCACAATCGCCAGACCAGGACCTCTTCACGTTTGACGGCCGAACTATCGATTTTGATAATCTTCAGCTCAGCACGGCCGACAACACCATCCAACTCACGCTGATGGAAGCCAAACTTTTGCGTCATTTGATTCGCCAGAATGGACGCACGGTATCGCGGAAATCGATTTTGGAAGATGTGTGGGGCTTGCACGAAGACACCGATACGCGCGCAATTGATAATTTCATCGTCCGCCTGCGGCGCTACATCGAGGATCATCCCGCAAAACCGCGGCACCTCTTAACTGTCCGCGGCGTGGGCTATCGCTTCGTTCCGTAGCGGCACCGCATCGCTCAACTTTTTGCGCAGCACCCGAGGGAACATTCATGCCGGCTTTCGACGAGCATCGCGAAGAATTGGAACACTACGAAACGATGATGGGTCCGCACCGCGGCCGCTTGGCCGTCACGCTCGACCTGTTGACCAACGCGCTCGTGCTCGTGGGCCAGCACGGCGTCTATTGCCACAGCAATCGCGATGCGGCTGTGCCGGTGATGGACATTCGCATCATCACCGCCGAGATTGGCAAAGCGAAGGAGCTGATTCAAAGCGTAATGGAGAGCATTCGCGCAGAACGTAAACCGTAAGCAGGGTTCGTGGCGCCGGTTTATCCTGAGGAAGCCGAAGGGCGTCCGGCCGGCGGCTTACTTGGATTTTGCAGGACGTTTTAATGGAGCTATGGAGCGTCCGCGCGCCGAATCTTCCATAAGCCTTTCAAGCCGTCTCAGCTTGGTCTCTTCTTTTTTCGCGCTGATCACCCACCAAGTAGCAGTCCGCTGATAAGACGGCGTCTGCGATCGAAAGAAATCCCATGCCGTTTTGTTCGCCTGAAAAAGCTTATCGAAACGACCGCCGAGCTTGGCGACATTTCGTTGTTCGTACGAATACGTATTTTCTGCTGTCCGCGCCTCGAATGCTTTCAATCCCGTGGCATGCAGCAAGCCCAATCTCTTGAGCTCCGGAATACGCTTCACGTTGATCGCGCTCCACTTGCTCTTTGATGTTCTTGGGGTGACGCGGATCGTGTAGCTTACTTCATTGATGCTCTTGCGAATTCCATCGATCCAGCCGAAGCAAAGCAGCGCATCCACGGCTTCCGGCCAGGTAATGCTAGCTTTGCCTGAACTTTTCTTGTGGAAACCGACCCAAAGCTCAGTCTCCCGAGCGTGGTGCTTCTCAAGCCATGCGCGCAGTTTCGAAGGAGACTCGAAAAAGACCGGTTTCATCGTTGCTTGTGGTTGACGCCAGTCGCTTAGCCGGCGTTGCAGCAAACTTCGCGCGACAACTAAATTGGATTGCCGTTAGCGTCGATGAAGTGGACCTCGCCGAAATTCAATTCCCGGATGCCCGCCTCGATTTTTGCGCGGTCACCGACCACGATCCAGATCAAGTTGTCCGGATGGACCACCTGCTTCGCAGCGGCCTCTAGATCGCTCGTTTTCAGCGCGCGGATTTTCCCCGACATGGTGTTGTAATAATCGTCCGGCCAGCGCGAGTCCAGTATGGTCGTGATGGAGTTGCCCACCGCGTCCAAGGTTTCGCGCGAACCAGGCAAGCTGAGCGTTTCGTTAGCCTGTGTGTGCGCCAACTCATCCGGCGTCACCGGACGGTCCCCTAGAAACGCCCGCAGCTCTTTGTTCATCTCCGCCAGGGACTCCTTGGTCTTGTCCGTTTGCACCGGCGCAAAAGCGAGGAATGGACGCTGGAAGCGCGCACCCAACACGAAACTGTTCGCTCCGTAGCTCCAGTGC
>JBAVQA010000187.1:0-3806 GCA_049693595.1 Candidatus Acidiferrales bacterium
ATGTACGCCACGTTCCCGCGCGCAAACTGCAGCACGCCTTTTCGCGTGTGCGTTCCCTGGCAAGCGGGCGCGGGAGCGTTGGCCGTCCCAATCTGCCAACCGTTCCCTGCCGTCACGTTGTTGCACCCCGCCGCCATGAAGAAAAGTTTTGTAGGCGCGCTAAACGCGCTGTTCGGCGATTCGGCGTTCGCCGACAATCCGCCCGGAGTCGTCACCAAGCCGAGAAAATTTCCCGTACCGTTCACGTTGAGGTTGAACCCGCCATTGCTCGACGTGTTTACGGTGGCGTGCGCGCCCTGCACCGTCATGTTCCCGGAGTCGGTGATCGTGGTGGCGCCGGAATCCTCGCTCAAAATCGATGCGCTGAATGCTCCAATATTGTTGAATTGAATCGAGCCGCTCGGCGACGCAGGGTTTCCCGCGCTACCTCCGCATCCCGCTGTCGGCGAACTCGGCGCGCACGGCAACACGATGGTCGAAGTGTATCCCGCGATCATCGGCCCGGTGATCACTTCCGTGTACGTTCCCGCCACGCCGAAATAACTGTAGTTGCCAAGCCCGTCGGAAACGAGCGGCTGTGTGATGGGAGTAGTCAGCGTAGGATTCGAATAAATCGCCGCCGTAGGCGTGCAAGCGGGGGTGCTCGTGTAAGCAGGCTGCACCATTCCAGTGCAAACCCATATGTTTGCCCCAGCGATAGCTTGCCCCGTGTCTCCCTGTACCACATTGACGCGCTGCGACCCCTGGGCGAATGCGTCAGGCACAGTCAGCGCGAGCCAAGAAGTAGCCAGTAAGATCGTCGCGAGTATGCGAGCTTTATTCATGATTTCTTGCCTTAGCCTTCGTAGCGCCGGGCTTCAGCCCGGCATCTTTGTAGTAACATTTGCGAAATTTCCAGCGAAAACGGATTCGCCTCCCGATTGCCAGATACAAGGGACGAGTTCGTTGTTTCCTGACCCTGTGCACGCACGAGCGCCGGCGATTCTTTGAAAAGGACGAAATTGCCAAATGGCTGCTGAGCGAATTGCGATCGATCGCGGAATCTCAACAACTTCTTCTTCATTCGTGGTGCGTAATGCCTGACCATGTCCACCTCTTGGTTGAAGGAGCGCACGATCGTTGCGATGTCCTGCTCTTTGTGAGCAAGCTAAAACAACGAACCAGCCACGAAGCAAAACGTTTGTGGCACTTTGATCTCTGGCAGGGCCGTTTCTACGACTATATTCTGCGGGAACGGGAATCGTTTGCTCAGGTGGCATCCTATATTTGGCTGAATCCAGTGCGAGCGGGCCTTTGTGGCGATGGCCGGGAATATCCCTACTCGGGCTCGGCCACGATGAACTGGAAGGAATTCGTGCGGTCGGCGGAAGAATGGCTTCCTTCGTGGAAAGCAGAACCCTCAAAGAACTGCAACAGCAAGATGCCGGGCTGAAGCCCGGCGCTACGAAAGCTCCGAATCAATGCCGCGGGTTGTGCAAGTCGATCCAATTGATTGGCGGGCGCTCCGACGCGTCAATTCCCTGCCGGGCGCAGATTTTTTCCAGCAGCGCGTACGTGTGCGGCAAATGAACCTTGGCCATGTCCTCCACGAATGCGCGCATCATTTCGTCGTTCCGAATTCGCCGGTAGATCCAACGAATAAACATCACCAGTTGCACCAGGGACGAAAGCGCCACAGTCCACCAATAAGGGTCATCGACAATGCGAATTATTTTGGCCAAGGGGCGGCACCGACGACGAATAACAGCGCTCAGCAGACTTAGTTACAGTGCGCGAGGAGAACGTCTTCTGTGGGTAGCCACAGATATGTTTTGCTGTAGCAAGATCCCGTAGGGGTGCAGCATGCTGCGCCCGCTGAACCGCTGGCAATCAACGATGACTAGACCACTGCGACAGCGTTAGCACGTCGGTCGCTCTCTACCCAAACAGCGACCCGACGCTCGACCCCAGTCCCACCAGCCCGCCCAGCCCACCGACCGACGATCCGCTCGACGCCCGCTGCCGCACGTTGAGCAGTTCCGCCGGCACGCCCATCGCTTTGCCCAGAAGATTCGTATCGATCCCGTAGGTCTGCGTCAGCGCGTTCAGCCCCGCCTGCTGTTCCTTGTACGCCTGATTCGCGAACGCGATCTGATTCTGCTGCGCCGTGCTCGCGTCCGTCTGCGCCTGCTCGCGCCCAAGCTGCGCGGTCAAGTCGCCGTATCCCGCCGTATCGTTCGTGGCCGCCGCATGGTTGGCGGCGCTTTCGCGCAACGCGTCATACGCCGTGTTCGCCGCGCCCAAACTTTGCTGCGTAATGTCAGACTGCTGCTGCGGCGTGTAGCCCGTGCTGGTCAGCAAGCTTTGAATGGTAGGAAGCAGCAGCGAACGGTCCTGCCCTCCCTCTTGGTTGGACTGCGAGATAAGCTGGTTCTGCTGCGCGAGCTGCTGGTCCGTCAGTTTACGGGTAGTACTTTCTGCTCCGCGTGACATATTTCCTCCCCATAGAAAAGTTTATTGATGAATTGCGGATCGGATGATCCGCGGCCGTGCTCCGCGCTTTACTGGGGTGGCGCGAGCCGCTTGACTTCGGTTTCCCTCTTCGCTACTCTCCGCGACACACGCGCAATTAGCTTTGCTTTGCCCTGTGTGACAGCACGTCAACCCATTTTCCATCTGGTATTCAATTCAAGTTGTCGCCGAGGAGGTCGGCCAATCCATGAAAAAAGTATGTGGTATTTTGCTGGGAATCTGTTTCTTACTTGGCACCGCGAGCATCGCCGCAGCGCAAGAAAAGTCTGATGGCATGCATACGCCACCGCCCGTGCTCAACATCACCCGCGAATTCGTGAAACCCGGTAAGCAGGGTGCAACGCACGAACGAACCGAAAGCGCTTTCGTAAAGGCTGAAGCTAACGCAAAATGGCCAACACACTATCTGGCCATGGACTCGCTCAGCGGCAAATCCCGGTCGCTGTTTTTGACGGGCTACGAATCATTTGCCGCGGCGGAAGAAGACGCCCAAGCCGCGGAGAAAAATTCCGCGCTTTCCGCAGCGCTCGATCGCGCGTCGCTTGCCGACGGCGAGCTGCTCGATTCCATTGACCAAACTTCCTGGGTTTACCGCGCGGACCAAAGCCTTAACCAAAACCAGAGCCTTGTCGGCATCCGCTACTTCGAGATTGAATCCTTCCAAATCAAGCCGGGCCACGAGTCCGATTGGGAGGCCGCCGTCAAGCTGGTGAAAGACGCTTACAGCAAGGGCGTGCCGGGCGCTCACTGGGCCATGTATGAAAACGTTTTCGGCAGAGAGGTTCCTTCTTTCCTGGTCATCACTCCGCGAAAGTCCGCGTCGGAAATTGACGCTGGTTTCGAGCAGGATGCGAAGTTTATGGCCGTGATGGGCCCCGACGGAATGAAAAAACTCAGCGAGCTTTCCGCAGCGGCTATCGCGTCATCCGAAACCAATCTCTTCGTCATCAATCCGCGGGAAAGCTATATGGACGAGGAACTCATCAAGGCCGACCCCGACTTCTGGCGGCCCAAGGCTGCACCCGCTCCCGCGGTCAAGAAAGAGAAAGCCGAATCAAAACCATAAAGCAAAAGACGCCTTGGGTCGTGTTGCGACGGGTCGCCGCACTTTAGTGCGGCGCCTCGCCGCCGCTTTCTTGAAACTCTAAATTCGCTCGGAGATCGTGTGGATGTCCGCTGACCGTCCCCCTGTGATGACCGGCCAATACATCGTCCTCGACGGCGACTTCCTTGCTGGCCCCAATCCGCCTAAGGGGCAAATGTTCCCTGGCAGCTTTTTTCGGTTTGGCGATAGG
>JBAVQA010000188.1:0-3603 GCA_049693595.1 Candidatus Acidiferrales bacterium
GAAGCGCACCCGCAGGAATTCACGCTGCCCGAGCGCGTAACGCTGTCTGAAATTTCGGTGAGCACCGAAGGAAAAACTCCGGAAGAATTTGTCGCCGTGCGCGCCAAAGTGGATGGCTTGCGCACCAGCGTCCTCAACGGCGACGATTTCAACCGCGTCGCGCAGCTTTATTCCCAGGGCAGCACCGCGAAAGACGGCGGCAACCTCGGCACATACAAAAGGGGAGAGCTTTCGCCGCAGATCGAAGCGATCGTTTTCCAAATGAGCAAAGGCCAGATCAGCGAGGTGATCCAGACCCGCACCGGATTCGAATTCCTGTTAGTCGACGATCATTTCCAGGCCGGATTGCAGCCCCTGGACAAAGTGCAAGCCGACATCTTCAACACCATCCGCGCGCAGAAGGTGCAGCCCCTCTTGCGCGATTACCTCGCCGAACTCCGCGAACAAAGCAACATCATCGTGAAGCCTGGCTACAACGACAGCGCCCTGCTTTCCGGCGCCAACGTCCCGTCTCCGGGCGGGCGCTAGCCGCCGCGAAATGTGGAGTCCCGTAAAGCGAATCGCTACATTTCGTTCGGACCAACTGCGAGGAGCGAGCAATGAGCGTGAGGATCTGCTGTTATCCGGGTGGTTGCGACCGCGAGGGCATCAGGCTTTTCGATGCTCCTCCCGTGGAGGGGTGGCTCTGTGAGGAGCATTTTCAAGAAAGCCTGAACGCCGCGGCGGAAGTCGAAGCTGACGCTCGGAGAAAATACGATTCCGAATGGTTCTTGCATCTGGAGAAATATCTTCGTGAACACAATCTGACGATGCGAGAGCTAACCGAAGACCATGCGGCCGCTGCGGTGGACAGTTGGCACAAGGAGCGGCGGACTCCCGGAGCAGACGGAAAGAGTACAGGCGATAACTCCTAATCCTGACTTCGGCGCCCAAACAAAGTTTCCCACAGACAAGCCTCGCTGTCTCACGTCGCCCTGCTCCCTAACGTTGAGACTGGGCTTCTGCACGCTCTGCTTTACCCTTTCGCACAAGCGCTCACGATGCGTCGCCCGCACACGAACGGGACTGCTAATCTTCAAACACCCCTTCGGAGGTCCGTGTGTCCGTAGCCTTGCCGTCGCACGACGGTGCAGAAAACCGTCGCAGTACTCGAATCGTCCACTCCGTGCCGATCACGATCCGGGGAATGGACGCGCTCGGCCAGTCGTTCGAGGAATACACTTCAACCGTGACGGTGAACTGCAACGGCTGCAAGTATGAGTCGAAGCACTACGTCCCAAAGGATTCCAAGCTCACCATCGAGATTCGCGGCAACGAGCGGGGATTGCCCTCAAGAAGATTCCCAGCTCGAGTGGTCTGGGTCCAGCGGCCGCGCACCTATCGCGAAATTTTCCATGTCGCATTGGAGTTTGAAGTTTCCGGAAATATTTGGGACATAAAATCTCCGCCCAAGGATTGGTTTCCACATCCTGATGATGAGGAGCTGACCGTCCCAGTGTCTGCGGAGCCAGACGAGCCTGAGACTGAGCTTTTTCCCCTTCCGTTGGCGGCGTCTATCGAGGAAGAACCTGAAGAGGCAGCAGCTTACATGCGGCCGTCTGGCCATTCCGTTTCGGCCAGTTCGGCCATTTCGGCCGTCGCGACGCTACCCGAGGTCGAGGTCGAAGTCGCCGAGCCTCTCGTCCATCCGCCTCCGTTGCAGCAGCACAACTCGGAGCTTGACGCCGCGCGGCAAATGTTGAGAACAACTGTGGAAGCAGCGCTGGCCGAGGACATCACGCTTTTGCGCCAGCGCCTCGAATCGCAACTTCAGCAGTCCGTGCAGGAGATCGTCAAATCATTTGCAGACCGTATCGCCGAACACGTTCTGAAGGCGGTGGCGGAGCGCGCAACGGAACGCACCGCCGCGGTTGTCGCCGAGGCGCGCGAGACGTTCCCGGGAAACGTCGAGGAGCTGGATGCGAAGATTGCTGTGGCGGCGCGCGAAGCTGTGAGCTTGCCGCAGAAAAGCTCGCGCAAGCCGCCGACTGCCAAGCGCTCGCGTAAATCTCCCAAATAGGAAAACGGGGGGCACTTGGTTTCGACGGCAGCCGCAGTGCTCTCTAGGAAACCTGTGCTAAATCGGACGGTTTCAATCTGGTTTCCAAGTATTCTGGTAGAGGGCTTTACGTCGCGTCCAGGCACTTTTTAGCAGTGGCTTTGTGGGTCGCGGCTCTTTGCCCGGGGCGCATTGGCGAAGGGTAGACGCGACATAAAGAACGCCTTCGACGAATTTACCTTTCGGCGGTTTTTTCGCCGAGCCTTCGTTCGCTCGCGCCGACTGTAAGCCGCGGCGCGTAACTTGTTTCATCCACGGGAGATTTGCATGCGAGAGATGAGAGCTTCGAAAGCGCCTGCTGCCGGCGAGACCAGTTCGGAACGCCGGCGGTCGCACCGCGTACAGATCACCATGCCGGTGCTGGTCCGCGGAAAAAACGGAGAGGTGCCTTTCACCGAAGAAGGTCTCACCGTCTCGGTGAACGCACACGGCTGCATGGTGCGGCTTGCGGCGAAACTCGTGCGAGGACAAGAACTCGCAATCGTCAATCCCAAGACGGTGGAAGAACTGCCTTGCACCGTGACTTTTATCGGGCAGAAGGACTCCGGCAAGACCGAAGTCGGCCTCGAATTTATCGAGCCATCGCCGCTCTTCTGGCGCATCACCTTTCCCTCCGACGATTGGGATCCCGCCGAGCGCAAGCAGCATACCACTCCCAGCACGCGCCCTTTGCCCAAGCGCACTCGCCCCTGAATGATTCACCGGAACCGCACCGCGCTCGCTTACGCCGCCATCCTCACTTTAACGAAGTGATGGATCAGACGCTTGGTCCGTTCCATGAACGCCAAATGGTCGCCGAGGCAGCTTTCCAGCAGCACGCTCACGCCATGGTGACCGGAAACATCGGCGGCCGCGACCAACGTGACATATTCCCCCGCGCGCATGTGGCTCAACTGATTCGCCTTGGCCAATATGAACAGCCGTCTCGCCACCGGGGATTCGATCTCCGAAAGTTCCTTGCGGAAATCCTCGACAAAAACATCGTGTAGCCGCCCAGTGACTTTCACCCGTCTCTCCCCGATCATTCTGAAAGCCTTGTCCAGCTTCGTCAGCGTTTGCTGCGACACGCAAGCGCGGGCCTCCAGCGCCTCTTCTATTTCAGGGTTTTTGGACAATTCGCCCAGCTCCCTGTAAACCGCTTCGGTAAGCTGCGTCCCGTGCCGCACCTGACTCAGCATAATCACAAAAAGTTCGTTGGGGTTCTTAACCCGCATAATTCATTCCTCCTTCAAAAAAGCGGTTCGTTTTTCATTGCGCTCCGCCGCGCCCCGACATGGCGAATTTGACTTTGTAGCGGCCGCCTTTTTACCCTGAAGAACGAAGGGCAGGCGCGCAGCTTTCTCGTCGGATGCCTGGGCAAAACCTGCCGGCCTAAAGGCCGCCGCTACAAAGGCTCCGCGCATTTTAGCTTGGCAACTTCGCCTTTTGTGAACGAGTACCGGCACATGACGCTTCAATGTGGAGTGCGGGAGCTTGCTCCCGCTCTCTTCGACAAAGCGGGTTGC
>JBAVQA010000189.1:0-1838 GCA_049693595.1 Candidatus Acidiferrales bacterium
AGAACCTCACTGGGGAGGCAACGCGACCCTCGGGGATTATGATGGTCAGCCGTTTTGTACCGGTTCTGCTTTTGACTACGCCGGCACTGCAAGCGATCACCTCGCGCGCGAACTTGGATTGGCTCCCCTGCCGATCAATTGCCCCGATCCGACAATCGTCAACGGCAAATGGGTGGCGGACACGTGGGGTGCGGGTCTTGACGAGCTTCCCTACCCCGCCGCCGTGCGCGAAAGCTTCAAGAAGTTCCGGACAGACATGCTCAAGCTCGCCGCAGATAAGAACCAGGAACAGTTCGACAACACTCCGCTCACAAAATACTTGAAGGCATACGCACCGGAAGTAAAACAGTGGTGGGACAGCTATGGCCCGTCTAACTACGGCGCGACCTCTGACGACACTTCCACGATGGTTGCGCTCGATGAACTAAGAGACATGGCCGGGGCAGCCGAACACGACACCCGCATTACGCTGCCCGGCGGAAACGCCACGTTGGCATTAAAGCTTTCCGAAACTCTTCACGCAAAATCTTCAGAAAGAATGATCGGCGGCGCAACAATCGTCGCCGTGGACCCGCAGAAAGCAGAAGTCCACGTCACTTACGTTCAGGGAAACGCGCTGCGCACCGTCGCCGCCAAATTTGTGGTGATGGCCACGCCCAAATTGATCACTTGGCGGATCGTCTCCGGACTCTCGGACGCTCAAACGGAGGCGATGCGGTCATTTCGCTATTGCCCGTATCTAGTGATCAACGCGATCTACGACAAGCCGGTGTACAACCGCGCCTACGATTCATGGTGCCCCGGGAACACATTCTGCGATGTAGTAGTTGCTGATTGGGTGATGCACAATCAGCCGGGCTACAAACAGAAGAACAATATTCTCACCTTTTACACACCGGTATCGGAGTTGCATCGGGACAAACTTTTGCAAGTCGCAGGCTGCCGGCGCATCGCACAGAACGTTTTGCGCGATTTTCAGAAACTCTTGCCGGAATTCTCCTCGGAACCAATCGAGGTGCACGTCTATCGCCGCGGCCATCCTATGTTTCTGTCTGCCCCCGGAGTGTTCACGAAAATAATTCCGGCGGCGAACCAGCCACTCGAGCGTGTCTTCTTTGCGAATACAGATTCCGTCGGACCCGAGTCGCTGGTCTATGGAGCGGTGGAGGCATCTCGTCGGGCTGCGGACTGGACCGAAAAGCGAATGGCTGGCGCGACTCCAGCGGCAGCAAGCGCGGCCGCCGGAGTTCCGAAGTGACTTGCCAAGCTCCGCCCGTTTTCGTTGCATCGCGAGCCCGCAGCAGCTTTTTGTCCATCTAACGGGCTCAGTTCTTCTTGCCACAAAAAAAAAGGACACCCGAGAGAGAGAAACCGGGTGTCCTTTGCTTATCTTCCCCGCCAGAGAAAGATTTCCTGCGAATTGACACTTCTCCTGCTTACGGATGCCCCACCACGCTCAAATTGTGCACTCCCGAAAAAATCGAGCCCCCCGTGCTTGCCGATTGCGGCAACCACCACGTTCGCCGCACGAAATTGTATTGGCTGCGCTGCATGCGGCGCGCAAGTACGTCAAGCAAAGCCGGCCCCACCTGTATCGCCGCATAGATCGCGGGCGAATGCGCGAACGGCCGCATCAACGGATCTTCTTCCTTCGCGCCGCGTGAAATCGCCTCGCGCGTCGAGTAAGCATCGAACGCGGCAGCGCTGTGTCCCAAAATCATCAGCGCTAACCACTCACGCCGCGAAGGGATCGATTCCGCCTCTCGTGTCGGGTATCTTTTCTCATTCTCATCCGAAATTCGAATCGTCGAAAATGATTGTGAGTTCTGGGCAACTGG
>JBAVQA010000190.1:0-11618 GCA_049693595.1 Candidatus Acidiferrales bacterium
ATGACTTCGTCTCCAGGCCCGACTCCCGCCGCCAGCAATGAGAAATACAGCGCGTGATAGCAGCTATTGACGCCAACCGCATACTTGACGCCGACAAACTCGGCTAGATGACTTTCGAAATCGCGCAACTGTTGCCGTAAAACCAAATCTCCTTTTATAAGAGTATCCGTAATTGCGAAATCGACTTCGCTCTTGATCCTCCGGTAATGTTCGCGGGGATTTACGAATGGCACGCGGTAGGACATATTCCCATCCTCCTATTCGGCATTTTCTAAGGTAAGAATCGACGGTCGCTTGCAGAAACGGTTAGCCCGCGGTAGTAACAGAAAAGGTGCGCTCATTCTTCAGCGTTGAACGGATGGCAGCCGCCAAAGATGCCACTGAAAGCCCATAATTTGCTCGAATGTATTCCTGCGATCCGATTACGGAAGAAAATGCGGAAGGAAGACCAAATCTCTTAAAGACGATACCCTCTGCACCGGCTTCGGCCAGTACTTCGGCAACCGCGCCGCCCAAACCCCCAACCTCACTGTGCTCCTCGAGCGTGAAGATCGCGTGGGTTTCTCGTGAGGCTGCGAGAATGGCATCCGAATCGATGGGTTTTACGGTATGCATGCTAAGTACCCGGGCTTGTAGACCCGTTTGGCGAAAAGACTCGGCTACGTTGACAGCCGTCTCCAAAAGCCCGCCAGTGGAAATTAGAGTGAAGTCTTTCCCTTCACCAACGTGGATTGCCTTGCCAAGCTGAAAACGAATTTTTTCCTGATGGACACTCGCCTCTCCCGCTCGGCCCAAACGCAAGTAACAAGGACCGGGGTGTGATGCAATAGCCTCAGTTGCCGCTTCGGCTTCCATCGGGTCGCCCGGAGCGACCACAACCATCCGGGGCAGAGCTCTCATAATTGCGAGATCTTCCGTCGCATGATGCGTCGAGCCCAGAGACCCATAAGCCAGCCCGCCTCCCACTGCAACGATTTTGACGTTCGCATTGTGATAGCAAACATCGTTGCGTATTTGTTCAAGACACCTGAGAACCGGAAAGTTGGCGATGGAATACGTGAACGCGATCTTTCCGCTAAGAGCCATGCCCGCCGCTATCCCGGTCATATTCTGCTCGGCCACGCCGGCGTTCAGGAACTGAGCGGGAAATCGTTGAGCGAAATCTTCCACCACTCCGAACCCAAGGTCGCCCACGATGAGGTGAACGCGCTTGTCTCGTTCGGCGAGAGCCGTTATCGCGCGAATAAACGCGCCTCTCATTGTTTTTCTCCTAGCTCAACGAGAGTTCTTGTCATCTCGTCGCGATTAGGCGAGCGGTAATGCCAGAGGAGATTGTTTTCCATGAAACTGACGCCTTTCCCCTTTATGGTGTGAGAAATGATGCAAGTTGGCCTCCCAGCCTTGATAGGAACTACAGCTAGGATCTGCTCGATTTCTTGAACGTCGTGGCCATCGATTTCGCGAACTTCCCAGCCGAAAGCTCGCCACTTCGCCGCGAAAGGCTCCAAATCTAGAACCTCTTTGACCGTGCCGAGGCTCTGGATCTTATTGTAGTCAACGATAACGATCAGATTATCGAGCCTATGATGGGGAGCAAAAAGAGCAGCCTCCCAAACCGAGCCTTCGTCGCATTCGCCATCGCTCAATAACGTGAACACGCGGTAGTCGCATCCGTCGCGCTTGCCCACAAGCGCCATCCCGCAAGCGATTGGCAGTCCATGACCGAGAGACCCAGTAGAAACTTCTACGCCCGGGACTCCCAGGTGAGTGGCATGCCCAGCCAAATGCGCTCCATCTTGATAGAAATCATCCAGCCAATCCTTTGGGAAGAATCCGCGCATTGCGAGGACGGCATAGAGCGGAGCACAAGCATGGCCTTTGCTTAATACAAACCGATCTCGTTCCGGCCAGTCCGGGCGGTTCGGATCAATTCGCAGAGTTTTCGTATAGAGTACAGCCAGCAGGTCCGCCATGGAGAACGCCGAGCCGATATGCGAGCTCTTCGCCCGATGAATCATGTGCGCGGACTGTAAGCGAATGTCTCTTGCGACCAACGAAGCATCACAGGCCGTCAAGGCGGAGCCTGAGACCGAATTGTTCTCTTTGGGTTCAGTCATCTGCGAGCCCCCTGGCGCCGCTACTCGACAATAGCCTTCAGCGTCTTGAGAATAATTTTGAAGTCAGTCATGAATGAGCGCCTGCGCACATATTCCAATCCCAGCCGAATTTTTTCCGGACGAATTTTTTCACGGTACACCGCATGTGGATCGGAACTTCCTCGCAGAATCTCTCCCTCATTCCGGAACAGGATCGACGCCCAGTCCGTGATGCCTGGCCGCACTTCGAGCAGCCCCTTCTCTTCGGCAGTGTATAAGAGCACTTCCTCGACAACTTCCGGCCGCGGCCCTACCAGACTCATCTCACCCTTTAGCACGTTCAGCAGTTGGGGCAATTCGTCGAATTTGTAACGTCTGAGAAGTCCGCCCATGCGCGTAATCCGCGGATCGTCCGCCGAACTCGAGGGCCCTCCCAACTTGTGCGCATCCACTACCATCGTCCGGTACTTGAATATCCGAAAGGCTTTCCCGAAACGTCCCGCCCTAAGCCCGCGATAAAATACCGGGCCAGGCGAGTCCAATTTGACGGCAAGCGCAAGGACTGCGAAAACCGGCAAGAGCAGCGTCAATCCGAGGACTGAAGCCGCAAGGTCAAACAGCCTCTTGAGAATCGCCGAAGTCATAAGTGCATAGTCCTTTCTTGCGTCTGCATTTTAAGAACTAGCGATAAGTCGGGTGCACAGCCGTGTTCTTGATGAACACTTCGCGTAGAAACGGCTTCTCATTTTCCAAGCCTCGGCAGTTTTGAAGCTTCTAAAAATCGCCGATTTTCCTCAAGGCCGTAACCATGTGAGCGGTCGCGAAAGGGAACAATGCTTGAATCAGGAAATAAGCAAAGGGGAAATTCTTGGAAAGGAATCGCCCAAGGGGAGGAACCAGTGCGCCGCGAAAGACACCGCACATTTCGGTGCGTTTTCCGAATTCATAGAGACTATCGAGCCTTTTCCGCGACACTCCCTTAAATTCGCGGCTGCCGGGTTTCGAATATCTCCAATCCGACACCAATAAAATGCCTCCCGGCTTCGTCACTCGAATCATTTCCGAGGCAATGCGCTTCGCCGTATCATCATCCGTAATCTGAAGAAACATCATCGTTTCGGTCACGAGATCGAAGCCGTCGTTTTGAAAGCGAAGCCGTGTTGCATCTGCGCATTCCAGGGAAACCAGAGGATTCGTTTCTTTAGCCTTACGTATTCTGTCTTCTAGCAAGTCAACACCGAATAAGTTCTCCGGCAGGAATCCCAGCCTCAACAACAACCACAGGCTGTCACCTTCGCCGCAGCCTACGTCCAGAATCCGTGCACGGCGCGTATCAAGATGAACCGACCGCAAAGCGCGGATCATCGCCGCTTCCTGTGCAAGGCTCTGAAAAAGCACTTCGGGATTTTGGAGCAGATTGTTCCTATTCGCACCCTTTCTCGCGGCATATTCACGGTAATACTTTCCTGTGAAAGTCTGAAGCGACGTCGACGCGGCATCCCCATCTTGTATTTTTTCTGCCAGTGGTTCGGGTGTCATAAGCTCATTTTTTTGTGAACGCTTGAATTAGAAGAGAGCGATCCAGAAAATGGGGTTAATGCCCTGTTGCGGCAAACTTCGAGGCCGCGACTTCGCGGCAGCTGCCATCTGCAATCAAATACTGGCGTTCGCAGGCTTTGCAGGCATCATCGAGCAAACGCACCCCGCAATTGCACATCCATCCGTCCTGGCGGGCCGGAACACCTCTGACGAGAGCGTAGTCAGCTACGTCGTGGGTAACAACAGCGCCGGCTGCGACAAACGCATAACGTCCGATGGTTGTGCCACACACTATCGTGCAGTTTGCTCCGAGGGTGGCTCCCTGTTTCACCAGCGTCCTGTTAAATTCATGCTTGCGAACCACGTGACTGCGAGGATTGCTCACATTCGTAAAAACCATCGACGGGCCGCAGAACACATCGCTCTCCAACTCCACACCTTCATAGAGAGAAACATTGTTTTGAACTTTAACGCCATCTCCCATGATTACCCCGGGGCTGACGACGACGTTCTGGCCTAGGTTGCAGCCGCGCCCGATCTTGCACCCGGACATAATGTGCGAGAAATGCCATATCTTAGTCCCCGCGCCGATTTCACAAGGCTGGTCAATCACGACAGAAGGGTGAACGAAATAATCTTGCGAATCGACTATCACGGGCACTGGCGCCCCGCCCTGGGCCATCGACCTGCCGCACGCGTCGAGAATCTCTAGGACGCGAAGACCGTCCTCGCCATGCGTTCGAGGATGAGTTCCTTTGGAGATGCACTCCAAGAAGTGTTCGCATTCTTTTCGCAATGGCTCTTCTTTCGGCAACGCGATCACTTGGCCGCCGTCACGCTCCGCAACCGGTTTGCGATCCTGCCAATTGATTCGATGTGCGTACAGCACAAGCTTTTTCTCGGGCTCCAAGTCGTCAAAGACGGCCATCTTCTGGCTGCCTATGACGCACAACTTTTGTTCCTTAAAAGGGTGCAGCCAGCTGACGAAAATGTGTGCCTTCACTCCGCTCGAAAACTCCAGAGTGCTCAAAGTCGTGTCCACAATCGGGGGATTCAGATAACTTCCGCCTTGCGCCGCGGCGATGGTGGGAGTCTCAGCCAGCATCTTGACGATCACGGCGATGTCGTGGGGCGCGAAGCTCCACAATATGTTCTCCTCGGTACGCAGTTTGCCCAGATTTAGACGAGAGGAATAAATATATTGGATCTTTCCGAGCTCTCCCGCTCGTATCAGACGCACCAGTTCAATAATTGCCGGATGATATTCGAGGATATGGCCGACCATCAGCACGAGCCCGTGTTCCGAAGCTACTCTTACAAGGTGTTCCCCTTCGCGAAGATGAAGAGCGAGTGGCTTTTCAACAAAAGCGTGCTTGCCGTGGTTCAGGGCTTCCAGGGCAAGTCTATAGTGCTGCGCTGCAGGCGCGGCGATGACCACGGCCTCCACCAGCGGATCCGCTAAGACCGCGCAATAATCCTTTGTGGTGGAAACTCTATATTCTTGGCGCACACGATCGAGGAGAGCTTCGTTGACGTCGCAAACCGTTTCCAGCGCATGCAGCGCGTGGAAGTTGCGCACAAGATGCTTGCCCCAGTACCCGGCTCCGATCACGGCGATCCGAGGGGTCTTCGTCTTGCTTTGGAGTGAAGGCATTGTTTTCGTTAGCTCCTCATACCTGATCAAAATCGGCAATTGCCGCGACCACGGCACGCCGCTGGCCTTCGGTAAGCTCAGGGTAAATTGGAAGTGACAGGACTTCCCGGCTCGCGGCTTCCGCTCTCGGAAAATCTCCCGGTCTGTGCCCAAGGTATGCGAAAACATTTTGGAGATGTAAGGGCTTCGGATAATAAATCTCCGTCGGGATGCCGCGTCCCTTCAAATGATCGCGAAGCGCGTTTCGGTGTTCTTTCACCCGTACCGTAAACTGATTGTAGATATGGACCGAACCAGGCACCGGTGCAGGGGGCATAATCATCGTCTCAACGCGAAACTCGCGGAATAGTTCAAAATAACCAAGGGCGTTATCTCGTCGAGCGAGAGACCAGTCATTCAGGTGACGCAACTTAACGCGCAAAATCGCGGCTTGCAAAGCGTCCAGGCGGCTATTCATTCCCAACGTTTCGGAATCGTATTTCGTTCGCGCTCCGTGAACGCGCAGCAAGCGTAAATTGTCTGCCAGCCTGGGATCGCTTGTAGTGACCATGCCACCGTCACCGGCGGCTCCCAGATTCTTCGACGGAAAAAAGCTGAAGCAACCCATAAGCCCAATACTCCCTACGGCGCGTCCTTGATAGCGAGCGCCAATGGCCTGCGCGGCATCTTCAATTACGGGAATTCGATGCGCTGATGCCACGTCCTGAATCTTGTTCATGTCCGATGCCAGGCCAAATAGATGGACAGGCATGATCGCTTTCGTCCGCGGCGTAATCGCTTTTTCAACTTCTGATGCGTCGATGTTAAACGTGCGCTGATCGATATCGACGAAAACGGGCTTTGCCCCCACTCTGGCGATTGCCCCAGCCGAAGCGACAAAGGTAAAAGGTGTCGTGATGACCTCATCGCCCCGGCCGATCTCCAAAGCGAGCAACGCCAGGATCAGGGCGTCCGATCCTGAAGCGCACCCGATCGAATGTATGCAGCCCGTGAACAAACTGATTTCTTTCTCGAATGCTTCCACTTGCGGTCCCAAGATAAATTGCTGCCCATCAAGTACGCCTGTCACCGCGTCAAGGATTTCTCCTCGAATGCTGGCATGCTGCGCCCGCAAGTCGAGAAACGGAAAGCTAGCCGGCGATCTACTTGGTGCCGTTGAGGTCATTTGGTTGCTGGAAGATATTTCACGATTCGAATTTTTGCAGGCGCCACGAAACGAGAAAGCAGTATCCGGAGATAGAAGTCTCTGCGTTTAAAGGAAGCTCGTTCCAGATCTGTCTATCGCACTCGCACGGTACCACGCCCTCTCCAACGAACTCCCGGTAAGAGCAGAAGCAGTAGCCCAAGTGAAGTACCGGCGCCAAACGCGAAATGGCGTCCCGCAAAAGTGCCGGGAAGCAGAAGCAAGAGCTCACCTTTTCGCTTGCGAATCGCCATCCTTGCCGAGGCTCCGATATTGGCTACTGCGTAAGAACTCAAGATCGCAAGGAATATCCAAATGAAACTGTGCCAAATAAACGAAAGCGCGAGTGAAACCACCAGGCTCGCTACCAAAGCGAATGGAATCCAATGCCGCCAAGACCATGCTTTGCTGCCGAACTTCAGCACGTAAGTGACCCAGAATCCGTCGGCAAAATTATGTCGCCAGAAAGCAGGCCAAGTGGCGTCTGCGAAATATCGCACCACCACATCCGGCACGAGCAAAATCCTTCCACCGGCAATGCGCAGCCGCCGGTTGAGATCCAAATCAGAGCTGCCCAGGAGCCGCTCGTCGAACACACCAATTTTGTCGAAGAGCTCTCGTCGGTAGCAGCCGAAAGCTGCCGTATCCGCCCACATTGGTTTTTGCACGCCTGTCTTGACATGGGAATTACCAGAACCGAACCGGCTGGCGAGCCCTGCCGCGATTGCCTGCGCGACTGGACCTTCCGCTCCCGGCTCGACCTGTAGCGCCCCGCCGACATTCTCCGCTCCGCTCTTCTGGTGAAAGCGGACGCAAGTTGAAATGTGATCGGATTGATACACCGCATGCGCGCCCGCAATAATGATCAGGCTGCCGGATGAATTTCGAATGCCGGTATTCATGGCCGCGGGAAAAGAGCGGGCGGGATTGTCCAAGAGTCGTAGGCTGGAGCAGCGCTTTGCATACTCGTGGACGATCCTGCGTGTTCTGTCCATACTCATTCCGTCCATAACAAGAATTTCCAGGCGGTCTTTTGGATAGTCGTTTACAAGGATAGAGTCCAGGCACCGGGCGATGTATTTCTCTTCGTTCCGGCAGGCTAGCAGCACCGAAACAAACGGCCATTTATCTCGGACTTCGCCAAGAATGGCTGGATGGTCGGAAATTTCGCGCACATTCACAGTGTCACGGTTTTTTCAGACTAGCTGCGCGGCGGAAGTAGGTACCCGGTAGCGAGACAACAAATCAAACTTGGAATCCCGAAGAACCAGCCCTCCGATAAGAAGCGCGAGTGGGACCGAGTTGTAATAGAAGGCCGATACAATCGGCGAAAAAAGGACCCAAGCGTAATAGGCAGTCAGCACCCACAGCAGCGATATTTTTCCACTACACAACCGAGAATAGGCTCGGCCTACGAACGCGCCTGCGATCAAGCAGAGGAACATCGACCCAACGAAGGAGAAATCGTCAATCAAACCGCGAAAAGCCGTATAAATGTTCGATGTGATCCCGCTTTCCAGATCGATGATCTCCCAATTCACATTTCTCACGCGTTCCTTGAGTCCCAAAAATTCGAATACCCCTCCGATTGTATATGCGCCATAGCCAAGTGGCTGCGACTCGTGATTGTTAGCATAGCTATCAAAAACTGCTAGGTAAGCGAGGATATCGGAAGCTATTTTCACTGTAGCTTCTGATGCGTCATTGAACGGCCGCCCGCGCACGGCGTAGAGGCCCGCAAACATTGCAACCGCTGCGATGGCGATGATCAGTAGCGTTGCGACAAATTTAGTCGTGATCCGAAATCGTCCTCTACTCAAGAAGCATTTCATGCTTAGGTACGCGGCCATCCAGCAAGCAATGGCTACAAGCGTTGCAAATCGCGAGGCGATCGCCGTCCCCATGATTAAGGACGGGAAGAAACCGCTCAGTGCCAGCAGTTTCTTAAACCGCGACTTAAGTACAGGAGAGGCAAAGCCACCCAGGATCACTGAAGGGAAGACCCACATTCGCAGAAGGCGATACCACCACGGATCAGGTTCGCCTCCAACAAGGATGTCATACATGATACTGCCCAAGCTGAAGAACCCATCCAACGAGAACGAGAGACTCAAATTTCGCAGCCAAATCACGGCATAGAGCACAGCGCCTAACATGGCTGCCGCTGCAAAATACAAACTAAGCCGCAGGCATCGATCTCCCATGGAATTAAGCCCGTCTCGGTTTAGAAGGACTTCGGTGTGCTTCCATCCGCCAGGATCGACGAACACGAATGCACCTAGCTGGAGGCAAGCGATCAGACCCAGCAACATCCAAATGGATTTTGGAGAAATGTGATCTTGCGTCATGACCAGAGGCAGGCCGCTATAGACGGACCACATCAGTCCGACAAATGCGCTCGGCGCGAGCCAACTTCCCTGGTACATGCGAGCGAGGAGCGACAGTCCAAACAGCACGCTCCACGGTAACCAGGGCGAATTTAATGAATGGGCGAACATCTATGCACAGTCACGAATTAATTTTCTCGAGTCAGACGGCGGCCGCAGCCGACTTCTGAGCGGAGTGAACTGCCGGTTCTGGTGTGTTCGTTGCAATGACGTTTTCATAGAGGTTTTCCATGATTCTGGCGGTTTGGCTCCACTCATAGCGCTGTTTGACAAGTTGCCGCCCCGCACGCCCCAGATCATCTCGCAGGCTGGGTACGAGATACAGCTTTTCGAAACACTTGGCGGCCGCCATTTCGTCATCCGGCGGGACCATCAAACCGGTTTCTCCGTCTACGACAACCTCCGGCAAACCGCCTACTCTAGACACTACTACCGGAATGCCACAGGAAGATGCTTCGAGAATTGCCACGCCAAAGCTTTCGTTATCGGATAAAGCTGCAAATACGGAAAACGATCTCAGATAATCGGGCACCCGCCCGTGCGGGACTTTGCCGGCGAAATGGACCACCCCCCCTAGGCCAAGATTCAGTGCAAGTTCCCTGTATTCACGTTCCAGAGTTCCTCCGCCTACGATTACAAGCTTAATGGGCCAATCGGAGTGTTCGTTCACGAGCAACTTGAAAGCTTTCAGCAAGCAATCGATGCCATAAGACTTTTCCATGGACCTGACCGTACCTATGACGAACTCGTTCGATTCTTCCGAGGTCTTCTGAATCGAGAATTCGTCGCAGTCCACGCCGAAAGGCGTGATCAAGATAGGTTTCGAAGTGTATTGCTTCGCCTCCCGCGCCATATCCAGGCTGGTGGAACAAAGATAGTCGGCCGCTGCGAGATTTTTTCTGAGAAGCCACTTGTGAAGAGGCGACCTGTGAGGAAATTCGTAAATGTCGCTGCCCCAAACCGAAACGATATAAGGATGGAATCCGACCAGTCGGCCAAGTGATCCGTACCCACTCGCGTAATGCGCGTGAACGATGGATGGCCGAATGTCGGCTACAAGCTCCCGAACTTGCCGGACTCCGCGAAAATAGTCCAGCTTGAAGGGCAAGTCCTCTCGCAGTCGATGGACGTGAATCCCTTCATGTAGCCCCTCACCCTCGCGGAGAGAAATGATGTGGACCTCGTACCCCTTTTGGTGAAAGTGATTCGCCCACCGGACTGCGTGGAGAGCGCCCAGATTGGCAAGAAAGCAGATTCGCCCCGGGCTCATCGGTGACAATTAATCCTTCTGGCAAATCATTATTTCGGTGGTGGGACTCTCGCTCATCAAACGCGTGAGCGTCAGTTCAACGGGGTAAAGCACAGCGCCATAAACAGAGCCCAAAAACGGCATGAAGTGAACGGGCGCGAGGAATGCTCGCCATACCGGCATAAGCCATCGCGATGAAGAATCAATCGGAGCATTCATCAACACGAACATCGGCGCTCTCCGGACAATTCGGAGACCGCTCTTCCGCACCACCGCTTCTATCTCATTCAGCGAGCGGCTCACTTGGTGGTCGGTCCGCGTCGCCGTACCGTGTATGAAATTGTCAGAAAAAAAGAAATAGCCCCCACGTTTCAACAGGGTGGAAACATTTTCAATCGCCCTATGGAAACGGCGGTCTTCCGTGATGTGGAAAAGAACATCGAACGCGGACACCACATCAAATTTCCCATTCCAGTTGAACTCCTCAAGAGTTTCTGCGATGTCGATTCGCGCGATATCAATTTCCGGGAATTTTTCCTTAAGCCGCTTCACCGCGACGGCCGCGATGTCGCTTCCTTGCAGCGACCGCACGCCAAGGCCTTTCCATTGTTCGAGCCAGAACCCAGTTCCAGAGCCGATGTCCAGAACATTGGCTCGCGTTAGCCCGATCGAAAGACCGAGCAGATGTCTTCGGAGGATCTCCCGCCGGACGGCATACAGCCAGTTGTTGTAGCGCACACCGTACCCGAGGTATCCGACACCCTGCAATCCCCAGTGGCTTGCCAGACGCCCTTCCCAATAGGACCTATCTTTCGACGCGGCAACCCCTCGAAGCGAATCGGCTCTCACTTTCGGCGTTAGTGCGTTGGGTTCACTGGGCGCAGTAGTCATCGGAGCATTTCTCATTCAGCCGCAGCGGAGGAGTGGAGTATTCGCAGAGTCTCGGCACAGGACAGAAGACAAATCGTCAGGACGCCGCCGAGAAACGCCAGCAGTACGATGTACTTATTGTTCTGCACGAATAATACTGCCAGCGAGCCTATACAAAAAACTCCGAATCCCGCCAGGAGAATCACCGTAGTTACGCCCAGCTCGTGGAAGGCATCAATGACGTTGCGCAAAACTGTGTAGAGACTGTAAGGCACCGCTGCGAACACCAACAACCGTAGAATCAGGGCACCCGCCGTAAAATCAGGCCCCAGATAAAGTCGAATCAGTCTCTCGGCCCCAATCGCGATTCCCGCCGCAAGAACAACGGAAGTAAGTAGTGTGATCTTCGTTAGCAGCCAGACTTGCCGCCTTAGCTCTACGCTTCTCCCCGCGCTCAGAAGTGCGCCTGCTTTTGGCAGCAGGATAAGGCCGAAAGCAGAAAAGAAGGAGCTGATGACGTTCAGCATTGAGATTCCGAATGCCACGTAGCCGGCCGCGCGAATTCCGCTTTTGTGCGCGACAATTGTGGCCGGCAGCGCAAACAGCGCCATTAGAATAAAGTCACCAGGAACCCGCTGGA
>JBAVQA010000191.1:0-3496 GCA_049693595.1 Candidatus Acidiferrales bacterium
ATATTGAAACGGCTGGTGGTGCGGAATGTAGTCGGCCTTCTTCACGCCGGTGATTGCGGAGGTTGTGGACCTGCTGCATCCGGTGCTTCCGTTTGAGTTCACGATGCTGAGGTTAAAACCGCCCTCGAAAAAGCCCCAGCTCACGCCAGCTGCGTTCAAGAGATCGCCGATATTCTTTCCGCCCATCTGGACATTCTCGCCGGTGGAGGTAGAGCAAACATCTCCGACGGGATCGGAGTCGCCATTCAGGGTGAACCCGCCGTTTCCGTCAGGGACAATTGCGCCAGTGCCGTTCAGACTCTGGATGACGCCATTGGTTTGTCCGGATACTAGATTGATGGCGCCTGGGGTGGAGGGGCCAAAATTCGTGTCGTAGGAGTTGTCGCTCATCGCGTAGTGCTGCGCGTAGTTCCAGAGCGCAGTGACGGTATTTCCATCGTAATACCCCATCACGAGACCAGTGGTATCCGCTATCGGCGGCGCACCTGGAGGCGGGCCGGCAGTTCCAGTGCTGAGTGGAAACAGATCCATCAAGCCGCCATCAAAGGCCTGTTGTTCGGGCGTGTAATCGTGATCCTGGTCCGAAGTCGCAGCGTCGGAACGATCCAGGCGAAAAGGATTGGTGGCTCCGGCAAGGTTCAGAGGATTCAGATTCGGGTTGTTGTTTAGAAGCGCGTTGTTCAATCCATTGATCGTTGGGGTACCCGCTGCGGCCTTAAACTTCGGTTCGCCGGATGGGTTCTCCGCAACGGGATACGTCCCGAAATAGTGGTCGAAAGAAACGTTTTCCTGGAAAATGATGACCAGGTGCTTGATTGGGGTTGCTGCCTTGACGCTGGTCGGGGGTGGCGGAGCAGCTCCCAACATTCCCGGATTCAGCATCATCCCGGCCAGTAACATTGCGAAAACTCTGCGCATATCTTCAATCCTCCATTGGCTTCGTGGTTTGTCGGCTGCCCCGTACAGCCCGCACGAGCGAAGGAAGGCTAATCGCAAGAAGTTACGGCTTCGTGAACCTGCCGTGTTGTCACGGAGAACTTGCAAGAAATCGCGCACGGCGAATCGGATATGTGCAATTCTGGCCCCGGTTAGAAATTTCCCGAGCATTTGTTTTGAGTGAGTTACGTCGATTTCTGTTTGTGAGCCAGAACCGGTTAGAAATGGGCTGGAGCAGACCGAACCCTTCGCAAGAAACGCTGTGTGCAAGCCCTCCGAGAAGAAGGCGGGCGGTCCGGGTAGGGATGTTGTTGGAGGCCGTGTCCTGCGGCCCGCGACCCGTGGCCCGCGAAGCGAAACCGCAACGCAGTCGCGCATCGCCGGGGACGGCGCAGCGAAGTTTTGAACGGTCGAATGTTCTCGATTAGAAACAGTCGCTTTCCTTTGTTTGCAACAACTTAGTTGGCGTTCTAATAATTCGAGTTCTCGATTAGAAATCGGGTTTGGACGCGAAGGGTGAAGGCTCGCACCTGCTCGGTTGCCAGCGGCGATCCCAGGATCGACGGAGAAACTGCGCGAAGGAAAGAAGTGGACGAGATCCACTCCGCGTTGCAGCACGAATCGGATAGCCAAGACGAGGTTCCAGGCCGAACCTTCCGTCCCGCTCCTTCCACCGACGCAAACCACCGTTCCGTAACCTCCTTAAGATACTGCTACCCCGGTCGCCGTAGCGACCGAACCCGCGACGACGGGCAAGCTCGTCTCAGCGAGCAAGCGCAGCGCTGCCCCTCGCCCCTTTTTCGGGGCGTAAAGCATTCAACTACTATTGATTATGTATATGGGAAGTGCCTTTATATCATACATTTATCTCGATGTCAAGGGGTCGTGCGTGTGAGCTTATGGTGCGACTGACTTGAGGGCGAAGTTGGGCGGTATCGGCACGTTCATGAGCGCATTTATCAGAGCGAAGAAACCAATATGAATCCTGTCGGTCAGGGTTGGGCGGTGATATCCACTTTGTTGATTTCGTAAACCTGCTCGCGCATTTTGCCGGACTGATCCAAATACCGAATCTTGAGACTGCGTTTTCCCATCCACGCTTGAAAGCTCTGGTTGACGGACAGGTTGGTGCAACGCGACCACTGGTTATAAACCGTGCATGCGATTTCCAGAGACTTGCCGCCGGGTTCCTGGACGATCATGGTGTTTTGGACGTAGGTTTCCGGGCTGGAGTCGTAACAATAGGCGGAGATGTCGCGCCATACGCAGTCAACTGGAGGAAACGGAGGGCCTTGGAATTGGCGGGTTTCGCCACTCAGCACTTTAATTTGAATTGGCAAATCTTTCGACCAGGCGCTGGCCAGGAAAAGCGTGCTAAGGGCTAAGATCGCGGCTGCGACGCTTCGTGCTCGATTGTTAATTGTCATTGCGTACTCCTTTTCGTGATTCGGTTTACAGGATGCGGCCCTCATCCTACTTTCCCTAGTGAGAAGTCGACGATGCACTCCTATAAGATGCTGGGCGGACGCGTTGTGTCGCAAGGTTAAAATCCTGGCCATGAGATTTTCAAGGGATAGGTTAAGAGTCGAGGTGGCGCGTCCCGTGAAGAGAAAAGAGCCGGCGAGACGCCCTTCCTCTGTCAGGGTAAACCGACGCTACGACAAGCTGGACGCGTCAGTCGTTGACTCCCTCCCAGCTGCTATCGCGTCGACGGCGGGACGGATTTCAGGTACGCGATTATGGCGACGGCGTCTTCGTGATTTAGATGGTAGATGTGCATGGGAGGACGGATGACTTCGCCGTTTGGGCCCCGGCCCTTTTCGAGGATATCCACGCCGTCGGAATCGGTGTATGCGGCAAAGCCGGCCAGGGGAGGCGCTTGTTGCGACCAATTGTGATCGGGATGGACCGGCACGATCCACACCGGGGCGCCTTGCAGCGCGCGCGAGTTGTCGAGATTGCCCTGCGAGTCGCGAGGCGTGTGGCATTCGGTGCAGCGCGCCACTTCTTCGACCAGATATCTTCCGCGCTTGACCTGAGATGGATTGGCGGAAGAAGAGCTGGACGCCGCCTGTTTGGGAGTTTTTGTCGAGGCGATTACTGCTCCGGCGAACAAAATCAGCGCGAAGACGAACAGACTAGAAGAAGTTCTCATTTGATTTTAGTAGCACACCTTTGCGGCACGCGTCCAGCAAATGATTGGGCGGAAATATTCGGAGGCTGCCGGACGCCGAACGCTCGCTCGAGCGCGGCAACTACGGCAGCGCAGCGAGCGCCTTACGGATACGGTCTCCGAAGGAACCTGAGGACGCCGCCTGACGCTGCGGGGTAGCGGGGTGGGCGTCCAAAAAAGGTCCACCGTTTTCGAGAACTAAACGGTCGCCCCAACCGATGAGGCCGAAAAGGCGAATGAGGTCCTGGGTGGGTTTGGAAATCGGGACGATGTAAGTGGGCTGCAAGGAATATTGGACTCGCTTGACCACGGTGGGGGCCAATCGGCGCATCGCGTTGTGCAATTCGCCGGGATTTTCGATGGGACAATCGACCGCGTGAATCAGAA
>JBAVQA010000192.1:0-10536 GCA_049693595.1 Candidatus Acidiferrales bacterium
GCCTATACCCGTGTGCTAGATTTCCAGATTAGCCCTATTAATCATGATAGACCAAAAATCCACGTCACCGGCGAAGCCTAAAATCTCCCGGGTTGAAGTCTATTGGCACACGGTCACGTATAAGACCGTGGCGTTTTGCGTCATCGTAGTCATCGGCGCGGTATTCGCGTTGTCCTATTTCGCCTTTCCCGATGTCTCCGGAAAGCTCCTGAAGCGACTTAACGAAGCGGTGTCGGCGCACGATGCGGGAGTTGCTACCATCAACGCGCGGCAGGCGCGCTTTGTGAACCTCGATGGAAAAGTGCAAGTAAAGAAAGTGAATTCCGTCGAATGGCAGAGCGCCGACTATCAGATCACGCTCGATAAAGGCGATCTGATCCAGACCGGTCCCGAGGGCGTCGCGCGCATGGCCTTCGCCGACGGAACCACCTACACGGTGAAAGGCGACACACTGGTAACCGTGGAGGAAAACATCGTCGAGCAGGACCACGCTTCGCAAGTCGCCCTGCACATCAGCTCAGGCCAAGTGGATCTCGCTACTGGAGCATGGGAAGTTCCGGGCTCCAAGGCGGAAGTTTCCTTTGAAAACGCAGTCGCGTCCTTGCGCGCGAACAGCCGCGCCGCCGTGAGCAGTGACCCCACAACTAAACAGCAACAAATCACCATCGCTTCCGGGAGCGCGGAACTGGATCGTGGCAGCGAGCACTTGGATATCGGCCAGTTTCAACGCGCCACGTTTGCAACCGGCGGGCCAATCACCCGAACCGACGTACTGGCTCCGCCTCAATTGGACGGGCCGCTGAACCTCCAGGCCATTACGGTCGCGGATCCAAAACATGATCCCGTCCATTTCTCGTGGAAGCCCGTCGCTACAGCGAAGTCCTACGAGTTCCAGGCCAGCACGAACGCCATGTTCAGCAAAGTTGTGATGGACAAGAAAACAAATTCAGAAGGTGTGGACATCGTAGGTCTCGACCCTGGCGATTATTTCTGGAGGGTGCGCGCCATCGACGCGGAAAATGCCGTGAGCGATCAGAGCGATCCCTACAAATTCACGCTGGTCGTACAGGGTAAAGAGCAGGACATGCTGCTGGAAGTGAACAATACCGTGTTGCAAGGCAATGTGGTGGAGATCATCGGGCGCACCGAACCCGGCGCGGCGCTGATTATCAACGGCGAGCCCGTCGCCAGCATTCAACCGGACGGGCAGTTCCGCCATTTTCTGCCGGCGATGCTAAAGGGCAGCCACGAGGTCATCATCACGGGGCAAAATCGCCGAGGCGGAACAGCAACCAAGCGCGTGCAGGTCGTAATCCCGTAATATAGCTCTTGCACTCGCGGTTTCGGAATGCCGCCAACATCGCCGCCGCTGCGGCGCTTAAGTAAAAGGCGAGGGGGAAGCAAGACGTGACGAAAAACGGCTATAACATGCGGTCGGTCTTCAGTCTCTTTTCATCCGACCTGGCCATCGACCTCGGTACCGCTAACACGCTCGTGTATGCGCGAGGAAAAGGGATTGTGGTGAACGAGCCTTCGATAGTGGCCATTAACAAAAATACCGGCGAAGTGGTCGCAGTCGGCCGCGAAGCGAAGGAAATGCTCGGGCGCACGCCCGGAAACGTGGTGGCTATCAAGCCGATGAAAGACGGCGTAATCGCCGATTTTAAAGTAACTGAAAAGATGCTCACGTATTTTATTCAGAAAGCCCACAACCGCCGCGTCTTGGTGCATCCCAGAATCGTGATCGGCGTTCCCAGCGAGATTACCCCCGTGGAAAAACGCGCGGTTCAGGATTCCGCCTATCGCGCGCGAGCCAGCGAAGTTTATCTCGTCGAACAAGCGATGGCTGCGGCGATTGGAGCGGGCCTGCCCATTGAAGAGCCCTCCGGAAACATGGTGGTGGACATCGGCGGCGGCACCACGGACATCGCCGTAATTTCCATGAGCGGTATCGTTTATTCGCGCTCGGTTCGCGTCGCAGGGAACGAAATGGACGAAGCAGTGATGCATTACCTGAAGCGAAAATATAACTTACTGGTCGGCGAACGCACCGCGGAACAAATCAAGATCGAGATCGGCTCAGCCTACCCTCTGGAAAAGCCTCTTACCCTGGAAGTGAAGGGGCGCAATTTGATCGAGGGCGTGCCGCGCACCGTCACGATCGACGACAGCGAAATTCGCGAGGCGCTCTCCGAGTGCATCTCAACCATTTTGAATGCGATTCGCGTCGCGCTGGAGCGCACGCCGCCGGAACTTTCGGCAGACATCAGCGATCGCGGCATCGTTCTCACCGGAGGCGGCGCGCTCATCAAGAATCTCGATAAGCGCATCCGCGAAGAAACTGGTCTTCCGGTTTCCATCGCGGACGATCCGCTCGCTTCCGTTGTGCTGGGAACCGGAAAGATGTTGAGCGATTTCCGCCTGTTGCGGCTCGTCTCCATCGATTGAGCCCATAGGCCGTTAAGATCATGATCGACACTTTTTCACGCCATCGCCCGCTGAGTCTGCTCGCAATCGTTGTTCTCGTGCAGGTACTTCTGCTCGCGTTTCAAATCAAACGGGAAAACAACGTGCGGCTGGTCCGCTATTGGGCCGTGGAGTTGATGACTCCTCTAGAGCGCGCCGGAACATGGACTTTTTCTCACGTCGGAGGAGTTTGGGGCGGTTACGTAGGCCTACGCAATACGCGCGCTGAAAATGAGCGTCTGCGCAGCGAATTGGACAAACTTCGCCTTAGGGCCCGCGAGCTTGAAAGCCGCTCTGCCGAAGCCCAGCGTCTTTCCACGCTGCTGAATTTTCACGACGCGCACCCGGAAGCGCCGATGCTCGCCGCGCAAGTGATAGGCGCAAGCGCGGACCCTACATCTCACACGCTCTTTATCAATCGCGGCGAACGCGATCGCCTGCGGCGCAACATGGGAGTGATTACACCCGACGGCGTGGTAGGAAAAATCGTCGAGGTCTTTCCTTCCACCGCGCAAGTCCTCCTCATCAATGACAAGGACAGCGGCGTCGGCGCACTTTTCGCCGTTTCGCGCACGCATGGCGTGGTCAGAGGCAGCGGCGATCCCGAGCCGCACATGGAATACGTTGTCAACGACGAGAAGCTTCAGCCCGGAGACGTAATCGTCACCTCCGGAGAAGACCGCATTTTCCCTAAGGACTTGCTGATCGGCACCGTCGGGACCACAAAGCCGGGAAACCCGTTTCAAATTATCTCCGTGCAGCCTGCCGCGCGGCTGGACCGCCTGGAAGATGTAATCGTGCTGCTCTCGCTACAGGAACTCGCCCCCAAAAGATCGGAAGAGAGTTCCGAAGCGGCCGGCGCAGCTCGTGATGGAGCGCAACCGCCGCAATCATCGGCTTCAGCGCCAAAAACCGCTGGAATTGTCACCGATCCGAACAAATTTAAGCCGCCAGTGGCCCACGTTCCATCAGCCGCTCCGGCGAATGAGACTTCCAAGGCGAAGCCGGCGGTTCCTCAACAATAAAATGGCATACCTAATGAATATCGGCGGGCACTCGGAACCGAACATCGAAGTGCACAAGTTTTATAGCGGCGCCGTTCTGGGGACCTGCTTACTCGCTCTCGTGTTTCAAACTTTCCTGCACAAATATGGACGCTGGTCCGAACTCATAGATCTTCCGCTACTGGTGACCATTTATTTCGGGGTAAGCCGGCGCAATCCTGTATCGGGATTATTTCTCGGAGCAGGCATCGGCATATTGCAGGATGCCCTCAGCCACGACAATCCGATCGGCATGTACGGCATCGCTAAAACGCTCGTCGGCTATCTGGCTTCGTCGGTTGGTGCAAGAATTGATACCGAGCATCCGCTAAGCCGCTTCGGTCTCATCTTTCTATTCTTTCACTTCCACCAGGCCATCCTAGCGCTCACCCAGCGCGTTCTGCTGAACCATTCCGCGCCCTTATTCACCATTCATCTCTTCGTAGATTCCCTCGTCACCGCAGGTTTCGGCGTGATTCTTTTTGCCCTTCTCGATCGCCTCCGCAAATCGTCGTAACTCCTACTCAAGAACAGGCGTTCTCGCGAACGACGGAGAGCGCTTCGGTTTCTCAACGGGCCTCGATTCCCGGCCCTCCGTTCGGCGTTTGGCCTGCCGCGCTGAACACCACAACGTAGTCAAACACGGATGCTCGTCCGCCCACGCTGCGGTATTCGTCCCATTTTGCCGGAACGCTCGCACAATCCAGGCAGATCACGGCGCAAGGCGCAGGGTGCCGCTCTCGTTCCGCGTACCGGCTCGTCAAGTTGTTCACGCCGCTATACCAGACGCTGCGTCTTAGCCCATCGGCATGAGTCATCGCCATTAGCGGATATACGAAGAAGGACCGGGCATCGTGGCCCGCATCCGACGGAGCGACGTAAGAATCGAAAGCGATGTTCGCACAATCGAGTTTGTTCACCGCGTAAGCTGCCGCAATAAAGGTCGGAGCTAGAGCTTCATGTGTATCGGTAAAATACAGAAAGGAGCGCGGTTGATAAACGTCGTCTCCGTGGCTCCATCGCACCAACGAACGGTGATGATTGGTCAGCGCAAAAGGCAAAGCAAAGATAAGCAACAGAACTCCGATTGCCGTTCCAGCCCTCCGCGGAAACCGTTGATCGAGGATCAGTCCGACCAAGGCTGCGCCGAGCACGAACAACGGTAATTCGTGACGGCTGGACCAAAGCTGCCACTGCACCAGCGCGGAAAAAAGAAAGAACGCCCCAATCAGGCCCAGCGCGTACCACAGTTCGCTGCGTCTTGTTGCTCCCTCGCGTTTCCAGAAGGCAAGGCCGATCGCGATCATCAAGAGGAAGAAATGCAGCGGATTGCTCGCACTGATTTCGCTTAGCGACGTATGATTGACGCGAAAAGGGCCCCCTTTCAGCCAGATCATCTCCGGATCGTCCGGATCGGCGCCGATTGCCCGGATGCTCCAACGGAATGCCTCTTCGATTCGCAAATTGATGCGCTGGCTGGGCGTGCCCAACTGGAGAGAAGCATTCCGCAACACGTTGGCCAACGTCCCCCTCAAGTTAATTCGATCCACGGTTTGGTGGACGCGCGTTCCGCCGTCAGGCAATGGCACACCCAGCGGGGAACCCGTCAGCTCGTAACAGCGAACATATTGAGGAACGTTAACAGCGATAACCAGCAAGAGGAGCGGCACGGCGCGTTTTAGATATTTGATCCGCGCGGAAGCAGAGCCCATCCACCAACATGCGAGGACCAGGAAAGGCAGATAAGCATAGGCAGTCCCCTTGGTGAAAATCGCCAGGCCAGCCGACAGTCCGGCGCAGACCAGATTGAACCAACTGGGATCTTCGTTCCAGTTCAACAAAAACACGACCGTCGCGGTCATCCAAAAAGCCAACACATATGTATTCATGGGACCCGAGGCCTCAAGAACGCCCTCGGGTATCGTCACGCAGACCACCGCCGCGAGAGCTTGCCCGCGCGGACTGGCGCCCAATGATTTCGCGATCAGGGAGACGCCGATCAAACATCCGGTCATGCTGAAAAACTGGACCATGTTCACGAACCGGTCGCTGCCCCAGAGCAAGTACGTGTGCATCATTGCGTACTCAGCCCACGGTCCCCAAATCAGTTGGACGTAATCCGGCGTCGGGTAAAATCTCACGCTGTGATTGCTCATCCACATGACCATGCGGGGCAGATGATAGTCCATGGCGTCCCACATGCTCGGAGGCGCAACCACGGCCGTTATGCCGATAAGCAGCGCGATCACTCCGCCGCCGGCCAACAACCATTTCGTTGCAGCATCCAAAGGCTCGGTCGAAGATTCTGCCGGGTGTTCGATTCGCGAACTGCGGGATGTGCGGAATTTCAGAAAGAGGAATTCGCCGGCGCAGATAGCCAGCCAGGATAGCGCCACAGCCGTGCGAGTGAGGTGCTGCCCAACGCTCAAGGTCTCCGTAATTACTGCGACGCAAGTGCCGCAGAATACCGCCGCACCCAGGATGGCCCTGCGCCAGTCCACGCTTTCCTTGCGGAGGATACGCCAGAAAAGCAGAAATGCCGTAATCGGCAGAACCAACAACATCGATTGCTCCAGTAGGTCACAACCCGGGTAAGAGGCGAAGTATTGCCACAGAGGTGTTTCCGCACACGGAAAATTACGGTGTGACGGTCAGCTTTTGCGACTCTTGTGCGCGCCCTACCGTGGACGCCGTTACCGTAATTCCCAAGTCGGCGTCCGGTTTTCTCAACTCCAGATTCCTTATCGTCTCTTGTGTTTCCCCGCCGGCAATTTGCACGTAGGGTGGCAGCGAGTTCAAATTTCCAGCAGGGTTAACCTCCAGCCTCACCCACGTCCCCGAGGGCGGAGCCGGAGCGTTCAGCGTGATCGTCAAGTCCACGTTATCGTGCCCCTTCACGCTGCTGATGCTCGTCCCATTCTTAGTAAACTCAACCTGATTCACCGGAATCCGCGCGTACACGTGCACCACATTTCGCTCTGTGTATTCCCGGTCTCCCGCAGGCTCGCCCGAGCAGTGAAACAAAATCTTGGTCGTGACAATTTGAGTTCCGGTCTGCTTCGCCACGTGTTCGTCGTCCCAGAATAAATAAATGCCGCTTTGAACCACGGGAATGGTCTGAAGCATCCTCATCTGGACGTTTGTATCCGGCTTGTGTTCTCCCGAGCCGTCGTTCCAATCGATCGTCGCTGCAAAATGATCGGCGTAAGAACACGGATTAATCAGTTGGCCTATGGGAGCGTGCGATTGCGCTTGCCGGTAGGAAATCCCGGTTTCAAAGTCTGTGACAGTCAGAAACATATATTTCGCCTCGGCGCGCACCGGCCGCAGGGACGTCACGCCGAACCCCAGGAACAGCACCATCATCAGTATTGCGCTGACTCGCAAACCCTTCCGCTTCATTGCTCACACTCGTCAAAATGGACTTCGAGACGCCAGGAATACTAACAACTGCGATAGCGGGAGTAAACAAAGTTCGTCACCAGCCCTTTCGTTCAGGTAACGGACTAGACATGCGCGCCTTGCGGCAGCTCCCCGTAAGGTGCTAATTTAAATACCACTTCGAGATTTGTTCTCTACTCGAGTCAGACGGCGCATCGGGTTCTAGTACGACCTGCCGCAGGAGCGCAATTGCCATCGTGGAGCGTTAACGACCAAAAAATTCCCCAGGGTCGGCTGGCGCTGGTTTCCTATGTTTTCGTCGTTATAGTGGCGCTTCTTATGGTCGGCTTTTGGAAGCTGCAAGTCGTGCAGTCAGGCCACTTCGTTGATCTCGCCGAGCGCAATCGCGTTCGCTCCATACCGATAATCGCGCCGCGCGGACCCATGCTCGACCGCGAAGGCCGCGTGCTCGTCGATAGCTACCCTTCGTTCAGCATCCTGCTCATGCGCGACGACCTGAAATCGCTGGAGAAAAGTCTTCCCCAAATCGAAGACGGCCTGGGAATCGATCCTGCCGACTTGCGGCAACAACTTGAAGCGGCCAAAGCCGAGCCGAAATTCCTTCCGGTCATAATCAAGCCTGCCGCAAGCCAGGCGGACATTGCTTTCGTCGACTCGCATCGCGCCGACATTCCAGTACTCGAACTCATGATGGTTCAGCGGCGCAGGTATCCGCACAATTCCATGCTCGCCAGCGCAATTGGTTACGTCGGCGAAGTGTCCGTGCAGGACATGGATGACAGCGAAGGACAATATCGTCCCGGAGATCTCGTCGGAAAAGCAGGCCTAGAGAAGGAATACAACGATCAACTGGAAGGCACCGACGGAATGAGGCGTGTCGTCGTCAACAGCGTGGGCAAAGTCATGCGCACCCTCGACAACGTGGAAGCCATTCCCGGCAAACCGGTTCAGCTCACCATCGACTACGATCTGCAGGCTATCGCCGAAGCGGACATGGTGGGCAAGCAGGGTGCCGTGGTGGCGATGGATGCACGCACCGGCGAAGTCCTCGCTATGGTTAGCCGCCCAACTTTTGATCCCAATGATTTTGCCGTCAGAGTCCCCAAGGAAGAATGGCAGTCGCTCAACACCGATAAAAAAACGCCGCTTCTAAATCGCGCCATCCAGGCGCAACTGGCTCCCGGCTCCGTGTTTAAGATCGTCATGGCCACGGCCATGCTTGAATCCAAACAAATTTCCGCAAATTTCACTGCTTATTGCCCGGGATATGCGGTTTTCTACGGGCGCACATTTCACTGCTGGAAACCGCAGGGCCATGGCGTGGTGGGCCTCCACGCGGCCATCGTCGATTCCTGCGACGTTTTTTTCTATAACGTCGGAAAGCTGCTCGGAATTGACACTATCTCTCATTACGCCTCGGGCCTCGGTCTCGGCAGGCGCACCGGAATTGACTTGCCGGGCGAAGAACCCGGACTCATGCCTTCCGAAGAGTGGGTCGAACGCGTCTATCACCACAAATGGTACGCGGGCGAAACCATTTCCGTGGCCGTGGGCCAGGGCGCTGTAACAGTCACACCGATTCAACTAGCCCGCATGGCTGCTGCCGTCGCTAGTGGCGGCACTTTGGTGCAGCCTCACCTGCTGAAAAATTTTGTGAACTCGAAAGTCGATCATTTCCCGATCTCCGACAATACTGTCGAGCAGGTCACTCAGGGACTTTACGGCGTCGTCAATGAAGGCGGTGGCACCGGATATCATCTGCGTCTTCAAAATGTCGATTTGTGCGGAAAGTCCGGCACGGCTCAATTGATGAGCTACGATGCCGCAAAACGCCTCGGCACCAAGACAATGGATGGTTGGTTTGTCGGCTTCGCCCCACGTCGCAATCCGGAAATTGTCATCGCTGCGATCGTCCAAGACACCATGGAGCACGGCGGTGAAGCGGCCGGGCCCGTTGTGCGCGACATCGTGAAAGCCTACTTCGATAAAAAGAACGCTCGCGCGCAACAGCAAGCTACAACCGATTCGCCCGCGCAACCGGGTTCTACACAGCCTCTCGTTGCGACTGTTGGAGCAAAACGTCCATGAAAGACCGCCCGCGTACTCAAGATTTCGACTGGGTTTTGCTCGCTATCGTTGCCGCCATCACCACTCTCGGCGTGCTGGAGATTTATTCTTCCACGCACGCCAGCGCCATGGCCGGGATGCAATGGAAGCAACTTATGTGGCTCGGCGTCGGTGTCGCCGCCATGTTCATTATTTCGCGCATTGATTACCACACCCTGATGGATCAGGCCCCGGTGCTGTATATGTTCGGCCTGGCTACTCTGCTGGTTGTTCTGGTAATCGGTCATTCCCGCTTCGGAGCGAAGCGCTGGGTCTCCCTGGGCAGTGGGCCCAATTTCCAAGTGTCAGAGTTGATGAAGTTGATTATAATCATTGTGCTGGCTCGGTTCTTTAGCGAGGTCCGCACCGACCGGCTAACGCTTACGGATTTGGTGAAAGTTGCCGCGCTCACCTTTATCCCCGTCGGCCTAATTTTGATGCAGCCGGATTTGGGAACAGCGATGGTCTTGGTTCCCGTGGCCATTGTCGGCGCATTCCTTGCAGGAATTGAATGGAAGCATATGGCAGTTGGGTTGGTGCTGGTAGCGCTTTTGATTCCAGTCGGCTGGAATATGCGGCACCATTTGAAGCCTTACCAGCAGCAGCGTATTGAGACATTCCTCCACCCCGAGGAAAACCCGCGCAGCGCCGGCTATCAGGTTCTGCAGTCGGAGATTGCCGTCGGCTCGGGTGGATTTTGGGGCAAAGGTTTCGGCAAAGGCAGCCAGAACCAGCTGGGCTTCGTGCCCGTGCGATATTCTGATTTTATTCTGGCCGCGCTTGCCGAGGAACAGGGTTTCATCGGCGTTTGCGTCGTTTTGCTGTTGTATCTTGGCTTGATTCTGCGGCTGGTGGACAACGCGCAGAAAGCAAAAGATCGTGCCGGGATGTACATCGTGATGGGAGTGACCGCCATCGTCGGCTTTCATGTTCTGGTCAACGCTTCAATGGTGATAGGCTACATGCCAGTTACCGGAATCCCCTTGCCGCTGATGAGCTACGGCGGGTCGGCAACGGCATTTGTCTTTTTGGCTTTGGGTCTGGTGATGAACGTCCGCATGCGACGTTTCGTCAACTGAACCCGCAACGACTTGACACGAAGAATTAAATGCATCAGCACTTCAGTACCCCGAGCCACAGGCCGGGAATTCAATTTTAAGATCAGGTGAGCATCGGTGAGGAAAGCAATCGCACATTCTGACAAGTCTTTCCTGAGCGGCACGTCGTGGCTAGTTCAAGGCTTTCCCTTGCCCCACGCCGGCCGAGCGCGCGCATATGTGTGCGCCGCCGCCCTCCGATGCGCCATAGGGAGTTTACATGTCGAAGGAAATGGTTATCTCGGCGAACCCGCACGAGACGCGGGTAGCCATTCTGGAAGAAGGTCAGCTTTGTGAGTACTATGTTGAACGTGAAAAGGAATTTGCGTTAGTCGGAAGCATCTACAAAGGCAAAGTTACGCGCGTGCTGCCAGGCATGCAGTCTGCCTTTGTGGAGATTGGCCTCGATAGCGACGCCTTCC
>JBAVQA010000193.1:0-1842 GCA_049693595.1 Candidatus Acidiferrales bacterium
CCGCTATGTACCGGGCCGAGAACCAATTCTTCAGCGCCGCAGAAAACGCATGCCAGCGGCAGGATTCCAGCGAAGCGCAGCCAGCGCGGCGCGTTGAGCCAGGCGTCGTCGAGCTGCCAATTCAGCCATCCACCGACCGCCAGGAAAGCTCCAACCCCAAGAATAGTTGCGACAACGAAACTCGAAACATTTGGAGGCCACACTTCTCTGACGTACCCCCGATTGAGTATAAGTAGACCCAAGCCGACGATCAGCAGAAGAGATATCAAGTAATCCGCCGTGTACATGTGCAGAAACTTCAGCGGAACACCTAGTGTAAGCAGCAGAACGCCCGTCAGCGCCGCGACCGCAACCTCCGTGAGCGAGAGGGCGTACGGCGGACGCGTCCCATTCGGATCCACAGGTGGCCATATAAAAAATGACGTTGTGAGCGTGGCGCAAAAAGGAAACAAGAGGAGAATACCGACCAGTCCCAGCACCGCTCCAGCCAACCGATGACGCCCTCGGTTTGCCGTCGCGTAAGGAGCCAAATCTAGATCCAGCGCCAGCGTTTCCGGCGGAATGTCCGGAAATAGAGTTTGCATGATCCAACGCTCGGACTGATGGGCGACATTGCGGTCCGTAATCAGGCTGGTGTGCGTCGCATGCGCGACGTACCGCAAATCGAAAGCTCGCTTCTGCGCGAAATCCTCCGGCGACGCGCGATTTCCTCCGGCCGCTTGCACAAGCGCCCCTGCGGCCCGATGCAGAACGTCGAGTTCATATTGTCCGCTGAAGACGAGAAGGTTTGACGGCATGCGTTTCGGCAGAGTCATGGGAGCCGGCGAAATCGCAATCGTGCCGGCTACCGGAATGCGATCCGCCATCCCGATGGCAATGGCCGCGCCCATCGAATGCCCAACGAGAATTGTCTTCGTCAAGTCGATCCGGCCGCTGCGGCTCAAATACTCTACCGCCGCCGCTGCGCACTCCGCTGATTTCGCGAACGAAAAGGAATCCGCGCTATCCCCGTGGCCCGGAAAATCGAGCGCATACACTTGCAGCCCGTGTCCCGCAAACTCCGAAGCCAGATACATCATGATCCGCCGGTTGGCAGACAATCCGTGCAGCAGGATCACGGTCCCAGGCGGCTCGTTCGTGATGCGCGGATTCAGTATCGTCGCCGGAGTGTGGCATCCGCCCGCATCCAGCACGATTCGCTGTTCGGGCAACTCGCCGCTGCGAACCCATTTCGCACCGAGAATCAGGCAAATGACGCCGACGAAGGCAAGAGCGATTTCCCACCACTTTAGCTTAGACATGTTCATTTTGAGAAGTCCGGTGCGTGTCCGAGGACGATTCCGAGGTGCATGATAGAATTAACTGTTTGTGGCTTTCTATTATCTTGAAAGAAGGAGCAGAAGATTGGCTGTCGTTTCGCAAAGTGAGCTGATTCTCCAACGCCGCGAATGGAAACGCAATGGAAAGCGTGTGGTCTGCGCCATAGGCGTTTTTGATCTATTGCATCCCGGGCATGTCCGCTTGCTTGAGCAAGCGCGGGCGTCGGGCAATATTTTGGTCGTCGGCGTTCAGAACGACGCTCGTGCGCGCAAAGAGAAAGGCCCAAACCGGCCCGTTACTCCCGCTGCCGAGCGCGCTGAAATTCTCTCCGCCCTGGCGGCGGTCGATTTTACGGTGATATTGAACGACGAACGGGCGGACGAATTCATCGCGCGACTCGCTCCTGACGCCGTAGTACAGGGTCGCGAGCCAAGCTCAGGCAAACAAATTGCATCTGAAATCAGCGCGGCTCAGGCAGCAGGAGTAAAAGTGATCCAGATTCCGCCCGAGCCCGGCCATTCA
>JBAVQA010000194.1:0-2652 GCA_049693595.1 Candidatus Acidiferrales bacterium
GGACAATTCGGATCGCCGCTCGCGTCCTCCACCGAGCCGCCCACCAGTCCCACCGCCGCCGCTTTGCGTATCGTCTCCGCCACAATCTCCGGCTCGTCCCCAAAACATTTCTCCAGATCCGCAGACACCGGCAAATCGCTCGCCTCCACAATCTCCCGCGCATGCTCCAGCGTCTCTTCGCGGCTCACCAACCCCGCCCCATCCCGCCGCCCCAATGAAAACGCCACACCCGCGCTCGTCGTAGCCAGCGCCTTGAATCCGAGCGAAGTCAAAATCCTCGCCGTCCCCGCATTCGACGGATTCGGAATCACAAATGTCCCCGTCCCCTCATGCAGCGCACGAAACCGCTTCCCTTTCTCCACTTGGCTTACAGACATCTCACTCCTCCGGTTAGCTCAACTTTCATTCCTCGCGAAGTATCCTAGCTGTCGTGATTAAACAATTCGTTTCCGATCAAAATTTGTATGTCGAACACGGCGTCACTCCTTACTGCCTCGCAGCGCATTGTGCTATGCTCCGCCTATTGGGCGAAGATAATGCGGGTTTTTAGCGGAAACGGTCGCGCTATTGCGAGTGATTCTCCTGTGCTGAGCCAAAAGGCCTCACCACTAATCTTAGCGGTACTCCTGCTTTGTGTCTTTCTCGTTGATTGCGGTGGCTCTAGCACTCCCACAGTTACGACCATTACCGTAACGTCCGCTGAATCGTCAATCAAGGTCGGCTGGACTGCCTCATTCACCGCGACCGCTAAAGACCAGCATGGCAACGTCATGACGGGCGTCATCTTCGCGTGGGCGAGCAGTGCGCCGAGCGTAGCGCCAGTTAACGCGAGCAGCGGCGTCGCTTTGGGTTTATTGCCGGGCACGACCCAGATCACCGCCGTGGCAAGCGGAGTCACTAGCGGCCCCGCGACCCTCACGGTAACTCCCGCCCGGCGCACGGATCTTTCACTGCCACCGGCAAGCTGAATACCGCACACCTCGTCTCCCGAAATCGGAATTGAGCCGCTTCGCAGAGTTATGCTCACAACATCCAGGTCCTTGAATTTCCCCGAATCACATGCGAGCGTCGGTCGTGATTAAAATAGAATATCGTCGAGTGATTCATCAAGGCTCAGCCGGGATACTCCGCCAGCCCTCAATCCCAGGCTTCGCAGCTACAAAAAAGCCCTCGATTTCGAGCTTCGCGGCTGCATTTCTAACCGGTTCTGCATCACAAACAGAATCGTCTGTAACTCACTCAAAACAAACGACCGCCCCTTTTCTAACCGGGGCCAGAACGGCGATTAAGCAATTCAGATTTCCGCTCAATTTCAGCGCTCACTCCCTTGCGCCTGCCGCCAAATCCGCCACCCGATCGAGACCCCATGGGCGTTCCTAATCAGCGCCATCCCAACGATCCCCAGGAAGAATCCCGCCCGCCCGAAGTCAGCCCGGAGCTAGTTCTCGCCCACCTCGCCACGCTTTCCGAGCCGGCCAGCATCCGCCAGATCGCTCACGGCATGGAGCTCAAGCATCACGGCCGCCGATTCCTCCCTCGCGTCCTCCATCGCCTCAAGAAAAGCGGCGATATAGAAGAAACGCGCGGCAATCGCTACAAATTGCCCGGCGCAAAAGAAACGCAAAAAGCCGCCACAAAACGCAAGGACCGCGAGTCTGCTTCCGCGAAAACCGCCGCGCAGGGTCGCTCGCAGAATCTGCAACCCGCTTCCGCGCCGTCATCGAAGCGCAACCACGATCCGAATCTCATCCCCGGCAGAATCGTTGCGCACCGCGAGGGTTACGGTTTTCTGGTCCCTGATTCTCCAATCCGCGGAATCGACGGCGATCTTTTCATCGGACGCGACAACCTCGGCGACGCCATGAACGGCGACCGCGTTCTCGGCCGCGTCGAGCGCCGCCGCCCGGACGGACGCGCCGAAGGCCGCGTTGTCCAGATTCTCGAGCGCCAGCACCCCACGCTCGTCGGCCTCTTCCGCTATGGCCCGCAAGGCAACGTCGTCCTTCCCTACGACACGCGCATCCTGCATGAAGTCCTGATTCCGCCGGGCGACGAGCTGACCCCTGCTTTGCGCCAGAAATTGGGGACGGAATCTCTCGCCAGCCGCCGCGTGCGCCTTCCCGAACTTGACGGCGCAGTCGTGGACGTAGAAATCAAACGCTATCCCAAAGGTGGTCTCGCGCCCGTCGGACGCATCCTGGAAATTCTCGGCCGCCCCGGCGAAATCGGCGTGGACGTCGAAATCATTATTCGCAAGCATCACTTGCCCCACATTTTCCCCGGCGAAGTTTTGGCCGAAGCGCGAAACGAAAAACAGGAAGTCGCAAAACCTGAGCTTGCCGGACGCCGCGATTTCCGCGATCTCGCCATCGTCACCATTGACGGCGAAACCGCGCGCGACTTCGACGACGCCGTCCGCGTGGCCCCGCTGCCCAACGGACACTTCGAGCTTCAGGTACACATCGCCGACGTCGCGCATTACGTTCCGCGCAACTCCGCGCTCGATCGCGAAGCTCGCCTGCGCGGCACCTCTGTCTATTTCCCCAACCGCGCCGTGCCCATGCTTCCCGAAGAGCTGTCCAACGGCATTTGCTCCCTGAATCCGAAAGTGGACCGTTTGGTGATGAGCGTGGTGATGGAAATGGACGCCAC
>JBAVQA010000195.1:0-28538 GCA_049693595.1 Candidatus Acidiferrales bacterium
CGCCAATTCGGAGCTGATGATATAGGTATCACTTCCACTGACGGCATAATAAGAGAAACGCGCGGCGATGAGAGGCAAAATTCCCCACAGACTTTGACTCTACAGGGAGTGAATTTCAAGGATGGGATTTTAGTAAAGTTCAGTACCAAAAAGGGTGGTCAACCGGTCGAGGCCACTTCTCCGTTGACTCATACCAAAGTACTGGCCACTCTACAGAAACCTTCCAGCTACACGCCTAATAATCCGTCGGCCCTGATGCGCAGCGTTGTGACGGTGCCGCCGGCAATCACTCACAGCGTAGAGTCGGCGTTCGCGATCCGCGCTGCGAATGCCGAAAGCACCGACGATTGTAAGTAACAGCGAAAATCCTCGCGCGAACAAGTGTTTTCCGAGGGGTGGGAATGAAGCTACCGGCGGCGCTTTGTTTTAGTGCTCCGTTTTGGCCGAGAGCGTGAAGCGCGACGCTTCGAAGATTGGTTTTTTTTGGCTTGTGCTAATTCTTTGCGGCGTGCAGCGGCCCAGCCGGGCTTGTTGACCTGACGCCCGCGTGCGAGGGCCAGCGCATCAGCGGGAACATTTTCAGTGATGGTTGAGCCGGCGGCAACATACGCGCCGCGCCCCACTCGCACGGGCGCTACAAGCGCGGTATCGCTGCCGATGAAAACTCCCTCGCCTATCGTCGTGGGGTACTTCGCGAAGCCATCATAGTTGCACGTAATTGTGCCCGCTCCGACGTTCGAATCGCGCCCGATAGACGCGTCGCCGATGTAACTTAAGTGCGGCACCTTCGCGCCTTCATGCACAACGGACTTCTTAACCTCGACGAACCCTCCCACATGTGCGCCCTTGCGAATATCGGAGCCGGGCCGCAAATGAGAAAACGGCCCGATCCTCGCTTCGGGCCACACGCGACTGGAATTCAGAATGGAATGCGGGCCGATGACGGCATCGTCATCCACACGTGTATCGCGAAGAACGCTGCCGGTTTGAATTCTGCAGCGCGCGCCGATGCGTGTTGTGCCGAGAAGCTGGACGCCCGGCTCGACCAGAGTATCCGGGCCGGCGGTGACTTCCGGATCGATGACCACAGTTTCCGGAAGATAAATCGTGACGCCGGAGTCCATCAATTCGGAAGCTTTGCGCGCGCGGAAAATGCGGTCCACATCGGCGAGCGCAGCGCGCGTATTGCAACCGAGAATCTCGCGGGGATCGGGCGCAACGTGCGCCAGGACCCGTTCATTGCGCTGGCGTAGAAGGCCGATCACATCGGTAAGATAGAGCTCGCGATGAGCATTCTCCGGGCGAAGAGCGTTTAAGCACGGCCACAATTTTGTAAGCGTGAAGCAATAAATGCTGGAGTTCACTTCGCGAATGGCACGTTGCTCGGGCGTGGCGCTTTTTTCCTCGACAATGGCTTGCACGCGGCCTTCGGAATCGCGCAGGACACGACCATAATCCATCGGATCGTCGAGTTCGGCGGTGAGGACCGTTGCGGCCGCTTCGCCGCGGCGATGCGTGTCGAACAGCGCTGCAAGAGTCTCGGTGCGAAGAAGCGGTGCATCACCCGGTACGACAAGCGCAATCTTCGCGCTTCTGCGTATGGCGCGTCTTGCGATCTGCATGGCATGGCCTGTGCCGCGCTGCGGCTGCTGCAGAACGGTTTGCGCGCCAAGCTCGGTGACGACGGCGCCAACTTCCTTCGCTTGATGTCCTACGACAACAAGCAACTGCGCTGGTTTGAGTGGCAGGCAGGCGCGCACGACGTGCTCGACAAGCGAGCGTCCCCCGGCGCGATGCAAAACTTTCGCAAGATCGGAACGCATGCGCGTCCCTTTGCCGGCAGCTAACAATACGATTGAGGTGTCTTTAGCGATCATTATTCAAAGGATTGTCGCTTCCCGTCGGGGCTTTGGCAATCGAAACAGACGAAAAGGCATCAAGACGACGCCGGGACCGAATCGGAAACGTCAACAATTTCGGGCGAAGAGGCTGAGGCTTTCCATTCGGAGGTTTCAGTCCACAAGCTGCTGTCGGCTAGCAAACGGGTGACTAGTTGCGTGTGCAATGCGTGACCAGCCTTGTGCGCTACGATGCGCGCTTTCAGCGGGCGGCCCACGAGCGCGAGATCGCCGATCAGGTCGAGCGCTTTGTGGCGGCCGAATTCATCCGAAAAACGCAGCGGGCCGTTGAGTATGCTGTCGTTGTCCAGGACGATGGCGTTTTCAACCGAGCCGCCGCGGATCAGTCCCATAGCCTGCAATCCTGCAAAATCCTTCATAAAACCGAATGTGCGAGCTGGAGCTAGTTCATGGCTGAACGATTTGCGATCCACGATCATTTCCACTTCTTGAGGGCCGACGGCCGGATGATCGTAGTCCACGAAGCAATGCACTCGAAATTCCTCGCATGGATAAATTCCGATGCGGCGGTCGCCGTCAGAAAACTCTAGAGGCTTAGTCACGCGAATGTAGCGCCGGCGGCGACGGAGGGTCCGAGTTCCCGCCTGGGCCAGGAGGTCGATGTAGGGCTGCGACGAGCCGTCGAGGATGGGAAGCTCGAGCGCGTCCAGCTCGACATAGACATTATCGACACCGCAAGAATAGAGCGCTGCCAGCACGTGTTCAACGGTGGAAAGCAACACACCCTGTTTCATCAGGCTGGTGGCGTAACTGACGCGCGCGACGTTGCGTACGTGGGCTTCGATCTGGAAACCATCGAGATCCACGCGCCGGAAAACGATGCCGGTGTCCGCGGGCGCGGGTACGAGTCGCACGTGGCTGCGGACGGCAGTGTGTAGGCCGACGCCGTCAATCTCCACGGGGCGCTGGATTGTCAGTTGGTAAGGCATTCTAGTGCGGCTACGATTATATCAACATTTCGGTAACCCTCTTCATGGTTTTCTATGCCTTTGTAATCAATTAGTTACGGTAATTTCTAGCGGAAATATTTTTCCCGTGTTGTAAGTGTACAACAAATGCCTTCCTGAGGATGTGGACGATTTGATACAGGGGTGGGGTCTATTGGCGCCGGATCGCCGATTATCACTAGACGTCGCCCAAGATGCCCCGCGTGAAGTGTGAATGCGTGTCCTGATACACGTAGCAAGGGCGACTAGCCAATGAGCGCCAAAGGCGTCGATGGATAGACGCCCAGGAATCTTTGAAACGGAGCGGAGGTTGTTTCAAGGGGACGTGCCGCGTAGAATAGCTTTCGAATTCAAGCAAATGGCTACCCCGTTCACCATACTGTCCAACAATGCCACGCCGCCTCCATCGTCCCATCCGCGGCCTTCGTGGTTGCGGGTGAAGCACTTTGGCGGACCGAATTACCAGGAACTGAAGCGAATCATGCGCACGCTCGAGCTCCACACCGTATGCGAGAGCGCGCGTTGCCCCAACATGGGGGAATGTTGGGAGCATCGCACGGCAACATTCATGATCCTTGGCAATATCTGCACGCGGGCCTGCGGATTCTGCGCGGTGCCAAGCGGAAAGCCGCTAGGTCCTCCTGAGGAAGACGAACCCGAGCGCGTGGCCGAAGCCGTCGAGCGGATGGGATTGCGGTATGCGGTAGTGACTTCAGTGAACCGGGATGACCAGCCAGACGGTGGCGCGGCAATCTTTGCGCGCACGATTTCGAAAATACGCGAGCGTGTGCCAGGATGCAGAGTAGAAGTGCTGATTCCGGATTTTCGCGGCGATTGGCAGGCGCTCGAAACGGTGATGACGGCGCGGCCCGATGTGCTGAACCACAATATGGAGACAGTGCCACGGCTTTATCGAGCGGTGCGAAAAGGCGCGGTGTACGAACGATCGCTTGAGTTGCTGCACCGCGCCGGGCAATTGATGCCTGAAGTGGCAACCAAAACCGGGATGATGCTGGGACTAGGTGAGACGCGTGAGGAAGTGCTTCAGGCGATGACAGAAATCGCCGCGCAAGGAACGCACATTCTGACGCTGGGACAGTATTTGCAACCAACGGCGGAGCATTTGCCGATCGAGCGCTACGTCCATCCGGATGAATTTGCCGAGTACAAGCAGCTGGGCGAAACGATGGGTTTCAAGCACGTGGAAGCTGGGCCGCTGGTCCGGTCCTCGTATCACGCCTTCGAGCAAGAAGAAGCCGCGCGCGTCTGAATGGATCAGGTCTTGTCGGCCTCGTCTGCGAAGAAATCCTCATGAATCCCTGGCGCGGCCTGCGAGGACTTCCCCGAGAAATCTGGATTCTGTTCGCAGCGACGCTGGTGAACCGCTGCGGAACGATGGTTCTCCCGTTTCTGGTGCTGTACCTGACGCGGGTGCTTGCAACTTCCGTGTCGCACGCTGCGCTGGCGCTCACGGTGTACGGAATTGGCGCGCTGCTGACGATGCCGATAGTCGGCCGGCTCACCGACCGTCTAGGCGCTCTGTTCGTAATGCGTTGTTCGCTTCTCCTTTCCGGATTCGTGCTGTTCTTATTTCCCCTGGCGCACCATTTTGGGGCGATTCTCGCCATTACGTTTGTGTTCGCCATTTTGAACGAATCAGTGAGGCCGCCGAGCCTCGCGTTGGTTTCCGAGCTCGTTGAGCCCGAGCAACGCAAACAGGCTTTCGCGCTCAGCCGCCTGGCCGTGAATCTTGGCATGAGCCTGGGTCCGGCGATCGGCGGAATCCTGGCGGTGTATTCATTTCGATTTTTGTTTTTCGCCGATGGCGCGACGTCTGTTTTGGCTGGATTGGTGCTTATCCTTGCCTGGCCTGGATCGCGCCGCACAAAGGCAAGTGAGCCGCAGTGGGACGATCCCGAAGATCTTGGTCGCGAAATCGAGGCCGAAGGACCGGCGTTGCTGGCCGCGCCGCACCCCGCTGCGGACCTGCGCGCGTTCCGAAACCGGCGAATGCTTTATTTTCTCGCGGCCCTGATTCCTATCCAGCTCGTATTTTTTCAACTGACCTCGACCCTGCCGGTCTTTCTGGTGCGCTATCTGAAACTCCCGGAATCGTTTTACGGCACCGTGTTCACCCTCAACACATTGATGATTGTTGCGCTGGAAGTTCCGCTGAACAATGCGACGGCTCACTGGTCGCATAGGCGAACGCTGACGCTCGGCGCGCTTCTCTACGCCATCGGTTTCGGATCATTCGCATTGGCCCGTGGGCCGGCAGGAGTCTTTGCGGCGGTGGCTGTGTGGACTTTCGGCGAGATGATCCTGATGCCAGGCAGCGCGGCGTATGCGGCGGAAATCGCGCCGGCAGGAAGACGCGGCGAATACATGGGGCTTTACACCATGTCGTTTAGCTTCGCGTTTTCCGTGGGGCCCTGGTTGGGCGCGATGCTTCTGGACACTCATGGGCCGCAGATGCTTTGGGGCGCGGCGTTTTTATCCGGATGCATTTCGACGCTGCTGATGAGCAGGATTGGGTTGAAGACGAATCACGCGCCGGGCAATCCCGCGCTAGTGGAGTGAAGCAAGAAACGAATTGGCAATATGGCGAGCGCGCACGAAACAAGGAATGCAATTGGAAGGAGAATCAGGAGCGCCGGGAAGAGTTTCGCAGGCGGATTGGATTGCCGGAAGTTTCAGAACGGCATGAAAATATTCGGCGGCCTTGTCGTTGCGCGATAACTCCGCATTCAGGTTGCCGAGCAGCAGAAGGTAAATTGGATTGTTCGGATACCGCTCGACGAGCGGCTGACCGACGGTGACGGCTTGTTCGTACTGCAGATCGTACTTGCGGAGATTCTTGGCCAGATAAAAGCGCGTGTCGACTGCCAGGAGCACGCCGCGATCCATCCCGATTTGCATTTGCCGGATGCCTTCCTGCTTATTTCCGCCGGGAATGCCCATAAAAATGCTGAGCATCTTTACGATCGACGAAAGCGAATCCACGTAATAGTTGTAGAGGCCGATACCTGCCGTGGCGTCCGCCATATCGGGATCGATTTCCAGCGCGCGAAGGAATTCGGTTCGCGCGGAAACGCCCGCGCGCGCCACGGCACGATGCTCGCCGCGAAGTCCCAGAAGACGAGCTTTGAGTGCGTAGCCACCACCAGCATAAAGATGCATCTCCGCGGTTTCGGATTTAGCGATTTGCGCCTGAGCCAGTTTGATCGCTTTGTCGGCTAACGCGAGGTAGGCTTCGTCTTCCGGCTTCTTTCCGCGTTTCCATGCGTCCACCATCCCGTACTTAATTTCCGAAGAGGCACAGAACGTTTTCCACCAATCTGCCTCAGCCTCCAGAATGAACCCGAGCGGATGGTCCGGTTGCGAGAGTTCTAGCTTTTGCGCGAGGACGATGGCGCCGTCAAGATCGCCGTCATACATCAGCGCCATCGCTTGCGTTGCCTCGGGAGGCAACGTAAGACTTCCAGCGCGAACTGGGATAGCAAAAATCGAAATAACGGAGAAAACGAGCCATACTAATCGGCGCAATATTTGGGGGCGTGCGGTTTTCATCTTACTCTCGTCAACCGGCTGCCAAGTCCAGCCGAAATAACGTACATCACGAACCTAGCGGACGCAAACGTCGGAAACTTGTTATGCTTTGCCGTCATTAGGCGTTCCTAAACGGTGCTCCACTACGCTGAACATCATGTCTGAGCCGGAAAAACTCGAGCGCGGGTTGGGATTGATCGAGGCCACGTCGCTCAACATGACGTTTATGGTGGGGATCGGGCCGTTCATTGTGATTCCGTTCATCATTCGCGCGATGGGCGGGCCGCAATGCATCCTGGCGTGGGTGGTGGGTGCAGGCCTTGCGGCGGTGGATGGATGCGTGTGGGCGGAGTTGGGTGCGGCGATGCCGCAGGCGGGCGGAAGCTATGTCTTTCTGCGGGAAGCTTACGGCGCAAACCGTTGGGGACGGCTCTTGTCGTTTCTATTCATCTGGCAAACGCTTTTTCAGGCGCCGCTCAGTATTTCGTCGGGCGCGTTAGGCTTTGCGGACTATTCGATGTACCTGACGGCTAAGATTCCAGCCGTTACGTCGTGGCTGAATGCGAATGCAGGGCGGATCACCGAGTCGCTTGCAAATTACGATCGGGTAGTCGCGCTGTTGCTGATTGTGATTGCGGTAGCGCTACTTTACCGGCGCATCACGACGATTGGAAAGATCTCGACGGTACTTTGGGTAATCGTTCTGGGGACGATTTTCTGGCTGATTTACGGCGGGGCCACCCACTTCAACGCCAGCCGGGTGTTTACGTACCCCGCCGGTGCGTGGAGCTTTTCTTGGATTTTCTTCGCCGGGCTGGGTCACGCCTCGGTGCAGACCGTGTACAGCTATCTGGGTTATTACAACGTCTGCAATCTGGGCGGGGAAATGAAGGACCCCGGGAGAAATATTCCGCGAGCGATTTTCTTTTCGATTTTCGGGATCGCGATTCTTTATTTTCTGATGCAAACGAGTATTTTGAGCGTTATTCCATGGCAAGAAGCGCAGAACTCTGCTTTCGTGGTGAGCTTGTTCGTGGAGCGAACGTTTGGAATGCACTGGGCGACTTTCGCCACCGGTCTGATTCTGGTACTGGCGTTCGGCTCGATTTTTTCAGCCACGCTGGGTTATTCGCGCGTGCCATATGCCGCGGCGCTGGACGGAAACTTCTTTTCGATTTTCGCGCGCTTGCATCCCACGAAGCGTTTTCCGTACGTTTCATTGCTGGCGCTGGGTGGAACGTCGATTGTCATTTGCTTATTTTTCAACCTTCACTTCGTAATTCGCGCCATCCTGGCGATGCGCTGCCTCATCCAATTTGTTGGACAGGCTGTTGGACTGATGTTGCTGCATCGGCGATGGAAGGCCGAGCGTTGGCCTTTTCGTATGTGGCTGTATCCGGTGCCTGTAGTAATCGCGATTGCAGGATGGATTGCGATTTTTATATCTACGGGACGAACGCCGATGCTCGCCTCGCTTGTAGCCATGACAGCGGGTATCCTTGTATATCTCGGGCGAGCTCGGCTGTTGCGCCAGTGGCCATTTCAGGAGGGTGTCGGATGAAGCGGTGGCAAAAAATCTGGCCGGCCATAATCTTGGCGGGTCTCGCAGTGATATCCACAGTTCCGCGAGCGGCTGCGCAGTCGTTGGCCGATACCGTCGAAGCCATCAATAAGTCGAGAGTGACTACGCGAGTCCTTTTTGTGACGGCACATCCTGACGACGAATGGTCCAGTTTGTTGACATATCTTTCGCGCGGACTCGATGCGGACGTTGGATTGCTGACGCTTACACGCGGCCAAGGGGGCCAAAACGCCATCGGCCCAGAGCAGGGCGATGAGTTAGGAGCGATCCGCACTGAGGAGTTACTTGCAGCGGGAGAGCATTACGGCGTACATCAATTTTTTACCCGGGCGCCGGACTTCGGTTTTTCAAAGAGCGCTGACCAAACCATGAAAATCTGGGACCACATCGCGCTAGAAGATATGGTGCGCGTGATTCGAACATACCGGCCGCAAGTGGTCATAAACGGATGGGGCGGCGTCCATTCCGGGCACGGCCAGCACCAAGCCAGTGGAATACTGACTCCTCAGGCGGTGGCCGCAGCGGCCGATCCGAAAATGTTTCCCGAGCAGATTTCCCAAGGGCTGGTTCCGTGGAAAGTGAGCTTGGAGGTTCGGCTCGCGCGGGACAATTCCCCCGAAGCAGTCGAATTGCCTGTTAATTCCGTTTCTGCGCTCTGGGGAAAAAGCTACACGGAAATGGGGATGGAAGGGCACGCCCAGCATCGTTCCCAGGGCACGCCCGCGTTTTTCGGCAACGCATTTTTCCGGCGGCCGATCTACCTCGTTGCCGAAAATGAGAAAGGCGCAGCCGGAAAGTTTGACGCTAAGCTTTTAGCGGAGACTCTTTCATCCCTCAGCACGCGATTCCCTTCGCTGCAAGCGGTCATGGCTACGCGGCTCTCTGCCGCGGACTCGGATTTAAAAGCTGCGCTTGTGGCCGCGCGTTCTACCGCGCGGACCGACGCTGCTACTTCGCTGGCGCAAGCCGGGTTGGAAATTGGAATCTTGAGAAACGAAATCTCAAAAAACGCAATGGCAAATCGTGCCAACGATGAAACCGCATCCGCACTGTGGGAGCTGCAACGCGTGAGCGACCGGATCGACCACGCGCTCGCTGAAGACGTTGCCATTCCGTTTGAAGTGCAGGCGGACCGTCACGAGCTTGTGGCGGGGGAAAGTTTTTCTGTCGATGTGACGTTCGGCGGAGAGCCCGTCGTACCGGTGAAGTGGACGCTGGATGCGCACGGCGGGCTGCAAGTTCCGCCGGGCTGGACTACAACGAAAGAGGAAACGAAACAGGGGAGCGGTAACGAACACTTCAACGTGACGATTCCAGCGAATGCGAAAGCGCCAAGTTCGCCGGAAGATGCGATTTTACCGTTTCCGCCTCCCCTCGTTCGTGTTGCCTTGACGGTCGTGTGGAGTTCCTATCGATTTACGATCGAGAAGCCGGTGGAGTCGGTGCAGGCAACGACGACCGGTATTGCGACCTACCCGCTCGATCTCGTCCCCGCGGTGACGCTGACTGTCGAGCCGCAGCAGGTGATGGTTCCGGTGCAGCGATCGTCAGAACCGGTGACGTTATTCGCGCGGATTCGCTATCACGGAACAAAGCCAGTGAAAGTTGGCGTCGGAATGGATGCACCGGAAGGATGGAGCGCGCAATCAATTGCGCCTCTGGATTTCGCATCCACAGGCGACCAATTGATCCGTTTCATTGTGGCGCCGCTGGCTCGAACGTCGCCGGGCGCATATTCGCTGCATCCCTATGCGAAGATTGGCGATGAGGCGTTTCGAACATCGCTCGAGCCAATTCCCACGCTTCCCACGCGCAATTGGAGTGAGCCTGCCGACGCGACCGTGCATGTGCTCGATCTAAACGTGCCCGCCAATCTGCGAGTGGGTTACATCGCGGCGGAGAATGACCCGCTACCGGAAATTCTGCGCCAGCTTGGAATTCAGGTGGATTTGCTGGACGAGGTGGCGCTGGCCTTCGGCGATTTGAGCCAGTACGACGCAATCACCGTGGGTATCCGCGCTTACGAGTTGCGTCCCGATTTGATGCGCGCGAATCAGCGGCTGCTGGATTACGTGGATCGAGGCGGAACTCTTCTAGTTCAATATCAGCGCGATTTCGCCTGGGACAAAGAGCTGCCCGCGCCGTTTCCCGCGAAAATGGGAGACAAGGTCGCGCGCGTCACTGATCCGAATTCTCCGGTAAGATTCCTGGTGCCGGATAGCCCGTTGCTGAACTCGCCGAACAAAATCTCGCTCGCCGATTTTCAGGGTTGGGAGCAGGAGCGCGGCTTATATTTCTGGGGCACTTTCGACCCGCGCTATCAGGCCGTACTCGGACTAAAGGATTTCAACGAGCCGGAGGTTACTGGCGGCCTTGTAACTGCGCGAGTCGGAAAGGGTCTTTACATTTACACCGGCTTGTCGTTTTTCCGCGAGCTTCCCGCGGGGGTGCCCGGCGCTTATCGCCTTTTTGTAAATCTGCTGAGCCAAACGCATCATGCAGCCGCAAAAGACTGACCAGAGCCCGACTGATGTTTACGTGAGTAGGGAATTCGCCGCCCCGCGCATGATACAGATTCCCGCAGGCTGGTTCCTGATGGGCAGCGACGTGGGCCAGGATAATGAACGGCCCGTGCATCGTGTTTGGGTGGATGCGTTCGAGTTCGGTGCGTGCCAAGTAACGAACGCCGAGTACGCGCAGTTCCTTTCCGCCACGCAGCATCGCAAACCTTTACATTGGGCCGATCCTCACTTCTCCGATCCCTTGCAACCAGCGGTGGCTCCTTCCTGGTTCGACGCCGTTTCGTATTGCGAATGGCTCAGCGCGATGACGCGTCGCCGTTTCCGTCTGCCTACAGAAGCGGAGTGGGAATATGCCGCCCGCGGCGGTCTCGAACAGAAACAATTCCCCTGGGGTGATGGCTCGCCGGAATCGCTTGTGAATTATTCGGAGCGGTGGAAAACAGGTCCAGAACGAGTAGGGCAGGCGGAGTTGAACGGCTACGGCCTTTTCGATGTTGGCGCGAACGTCCATGAATGGTGCGCGGATTGGTTTGACGCGGATTACTATGGAGTGTCGCCGGAGCGGAATCCTCAAGGTCCCGCCGAGAGGGCGTCACACGCGCAAGTAAAACACCCGGTTCCGGCGCGGCGAGCGTCACGAGGTGGTTCGTGGCGGCACTTCACTAAAGTGTCGCGTTGCGCTGCGCGGTCCAGCATCCCTCCTGAATTTCAGTACGCGGACTACGGATTTCGCGTCGCCTGCGACACCATCAAGTGATCCTTAGATTTTCGCCAGCGCGGCAGCAGCTTTTGGAATTCGCCCCGGAGCTTGCCGATGCAACGGCCCTTTCTATTGAGCACATGCTCCAAGGTCTCGCCACGCTTGGTTTTCCCTTCGTGATATTCTCCGAGGCGCTAGGTGGAAAGAGAAAAGAGGGAGACGCTACTAAAATGTCGAAGTGGAAAACGCGGATGATTTCCCCAGGAAACTTTCGGTGCGGATTGCGTGCCCTTGCCGCTATCCTCGTAATATTTGCCGTCACCACTGGAACCTGGGCGCAAAAAAACAAGAAGAAGCCCGACAACACTTCGCCGATGCCGACGATACCCCTTCCTGTTTCCGATCAAATCGATCACGACATTGGGGAGATGCTTGGCGCTTTTCAGGCGGGCGATGTAGAAGCCATGCATAAATATTATTCAGACAATGTGACGTTTGTAAGCGGGACGTATGGGCCGCCGATCATAGGCTGGCAGAATTATCTGGCCGGGTATCAGCAGCAACGCTTGGCGTTTCCGGCAATCCAGCTTATCCGCAGAAACACGTACATCTTCGTACATGCGGACGTCGCCTGGGCTTCCTACCAGTGGGAATTCAGCTCCGTCTTCAACGGCAAGCCATACGCATTGCGTGGGCAAACTACGCTGGTACTCAACAAAGTGGGAGACGATTGGCTGATCGTTCACAACCACACAGCGCCGCTCTGCGATTTCTCCGCGTCACCGCAGCAGCAGCCTTCCACGCAACCGCCGGTGACGCCGACTCCACAGCCGGCGCCAAAACCGCAGAAGCAATAGCAGGCAAAAATTTGCCGTTGCGCGCCAACAAGATGCTGATGCGGTTGGTTGAACGCTCAGAAGTTCTTAAATCCCTCCCAGAGCCAGAGACCTGCGATTACCAGGAGCAGCAAAACTGACCCTGTGATCAGCAGCTTGATCGGCACGCCCAGCCTCTCAATCCGAGCGACGATTAGACGCTGCTCTTGCGCCATGGAATCCCCAGCTTTGTCGAGGAAGATTTGATCCTCTTCGTGGGATGAGAGAGTGCCGCGATAGATCAGCATGCAGATGAGCGCGGCGGTGATTACGGCCCAAGCGACTAGCAAAGTGAAAAGCGTGGTTCCAAGCTGCTCCATGCTTCCCTCCCAGCCCGTTGGCGTCGAAGACTATACGGAGAATGACCCGGCCAAGCGGGCTCGTATCTGAGGTGAACTTGCAGGGATTATAGCACTACACGGCAAAGAGGAGCTTAAGCCGTGCAGCACTCGTCGGGGAAATGCACTCCCCAGAAGTTTCGCGTGGGGTAGAGGATTTCAATACCCAGTTCGTAGATCCCGTCGTTCGCGTCTCTTACGCGAACCACGCGAAATTCCTCGGTTTCCTGAGACATTCCGTTCAAAACTTCGATACGCGAGCCAAGCGCGGGAGAGAAAGGAGCCCGAAGCAACGCCCCAAAGCGGCTGACGGCGATCGCTTCGGCAGGCGTGTCCAAGCCCTGTCCTTGGCTGCCATCACTGAAAACCTGTACCGGTATACGAATCAAGACGCGACTAGCGCGGCGGCGCTCGATCATCGCGCGGGCGGTTGCCATAATTTACCCCCTACTGAAGTCCCCAAGCCAGCTCAACCACTTTAAATGCCGTGCCTGCCGGGGGTCAAGATTCCCGCTCCAGGGGTGTGCTTCGTTGACAAACCCTGGGTCACACGGCAATATGGTTGCGCCTCGTTGTTTTGCCGCAAGAATTGCCCAAGTGGCGGAATTGGCAGACGCGCTAGCTTCAGGAGCTAGTTCCCGCAAGGGAGTGGAGGTTCGAGTCCTCTCTTGGGCACCATACAAATAAGAAAAGTTACTCTCTGGCCGAGAAACGAGCTTGTCAGATGCCAGCGTACCAAGAGTAGCCGCCTTCTGGCTCCATTGAACCTAAACCCTTGCCGAAGCCTTTCATAGTGTCGGTGACCGTCAGGTGGGTGATGAATTTCACGCTCTTGTAGCCCAGCTGGCGGGGGACCCGCATGCGCAGGGGGCCGCCGTTGCCCACGGGAAGTTCATTGCCGTTCATTCCGTAGGCGAGAAAAGTCTGCGGATGCAATGCATCGGCCATATCGACGCTGTCCCACCAGTCGGGATCGATTGAGAAGTAGGCAACGTATCTTGCTTGCGGCTGGACTCCCACGGCTTCCAGAACGTGCGAGAGAGGCACGCCGATCCACTCGGCTATATACGACCAGCCCTCTTCACACGCCAGATGCGTGATCTGGCTGCGAGAAGGGTAGCTCTTTAGCTGGTCAAGCGAAAACGAAGCGGGCCGGTCAACCATGCCGTCAACTGTGAGCCGCCAGTCAGCGAATCCTCCAGCCTGAAGGCGTTTGTACGCTTCATTCAGCGGCGCCATTTCGTTCGCGAACGGAGGATTCGAAATCTGGCTGCGAGAAAACTCACGGGCCAACGAGTGCCTGGTCAGCAGTCGCTGCGAAGCGTAGGTCAGCGTTTCGCCCAGGCCGTAAATTCCGCCGTGATCGGGCGGGACCAGTCCATACTTTTGCGCGAGGCGCGCGGCCACGCCCAGGCCCGATACGCCAGCCGTGGCCGCGAGTCCGCTTATGATCAATTTCCTGCGCGAAATATCGGTCATGTGCGCTCCGTGTGTGTACCGTCGGCCCGGCCCGTGATCATCGCCCGCATGCGGCTCCTGAATCCCGCAACACAAATCATCACGACGTGAACCGCAAGGAAGAACACCAGAGCCAGCGTGACGAAGAAGTGAATCGTGCGCGCGGATTGCTGCCCGCCGAACACCGTGGCGGTCGTCGGAAACGCGGAAACAAAGCCGGGGGACATCGCCAAGCCCGTCCAAATTACTAACGGGAACAGAATGAAGATCACGAACAGGTAGCTGAGCCGTTGCAGCACGTTATACGACCATGCTTCTGCCGCACTCGGCCGCTCGAAGCGCAAATGTTTAGCGATTACGCTAGAAAACGCCCGCCATGAAAGATCGCCCTTCCCCGGGAGCAAGTCTTTCCGCAAATGCCCGGTGAACAAGAAAGAGATTACGTACAGTAAGCCGGTCAATATCACAACCCATGCAGCTTGAAAGTGGAGATACCGGCTCCAGCCGTTCTGGTCCGGCAACACGTAGCCGTAGCCAGTCTGCACCTTTGACCTAGAGGAAGGGATATGCAGTTTGAACAACGGTGTGGTCCCTACATTTCCGGTTTCGCCCCAATAGAAGCGCGGGTGAGAGATCACAATTTCAATTCCGCTGATGAGCAACGCAAAAAAGCACAGCGTGGCGATCCAGTGAGTGACGCGAACGAGCGCAGAGTGCCGCGAAGTGTCCTTGGTGGCTGGCACGGCCGACGCGGAACTTGGGACCGAAGCTCCCAGCGTCACCGGCACGGATTCCAATCCCGCCATCCTTAGCCTCCTGCTGCTCCGGCGTGCTTTCCCAGGGTAGGTGCCATACTACCACGCTGCAGGGACTGAAAAGGACTTGCGGTGCGCTTCGTTCAGCGCGCCAGCAATTTGTCAACCCGCTCGGTCAAACTCTTCGCGTCGAACGGTGCGCGCACCTTTACGTCGTTGTCGAAATAGACGAAAACATCGCGCGCAGGAAGTTTCGGACCGCAACTCTGAATAACGCGTTCGGCGTCGGGGGGTTCCGCGCCGCGCGCCCAGTCGCTCATGCGAACGGCCCATTGATCCAGTGCCTCCTCCGTGTAGCCACTGGCGTACAGAGCTTCCGAACCGTGCAGGCGGCAATACATGAAATCCGAAGTGACGTCCATCATCCTCGGCCATTCAACTGTGTCAGCGCATACGAGTGCGACATCATACGCACGCAGCATTTCAATGAATTCTGGTACAGCGAAACTGGAGTGCCTGACCTCGATCGCATGACGAAGCGGGCGCTTTGCGTCCGTTTTCACCGCAGCCCGGCCCTTCAAGAATTTGTCATGGCGCCGGGCCAACGCGCCGGCTGACTCCGTGTCGTGCGGAAGGATTTTCAGGAATGTCTCGAGTTTCTCCGGCTCGAATCGAAAATTGGGCGGAAGCTGCCACAGAATAGGGCCGAGCTTGGAACCGAGGCGCAGGATGCCGGAAGCCAGGAAGTTTGCCACAGGTGTTTCGACATCGGCGAGCCGCCGAACGTGAGTGACGAACTTCGGAGCTTTTACCGAAAACACGAAATCGCCGGGTGTTTCTCCCGCCCAAGCCTCAAAATATTCCGGTCGTTGCAGGGAATAGAATGTGCCATTGATTTCAATCGATCGAAAAATACTGGAAGCGTAAGCGAGCTCTTTCTTCTGCGTTAGCTTCTCAGGGTAAAAAACTCCACGCCACGGAACATATCTCCAGCCCGAAATGCCGATGCGAACCTTGCCCGCGGGACGAACGGTTGTCAGTTTCTTTTTCATTTCGTTGCGAGTCCCATCCAAACGCCGCAAATCTCGGATTTAGACCGCGATGGAATTTGTGAATTGCGCTGACGAGTCGTCTGTTTCAAGCGGCACTCCGTCTCTGAATGACACAGTCTTTCCCGAGACGGCAGAAACGCGGTCTCCCGGCAGTAGAATGCCCACCAGGTTCAGAGGATCCGCCGCGGAAATCGTGACAGTTTCACCGGCGGCTTCGCTCTCGCGCATCGCGCGCAGCGATTCGACGGCCATCGGCAATGCGAATTGCTCTCCCATAAATCCGCTGACGAAGCGCCCACCGCGCACTTCTCCTCGATCTTCCAGCTGGCGGAAGGCAATCAGCAACTCCCGCCAGCGCGGGACAATCGTTTCCCGTGCGATGACTTCGCGGAAGACTACGCCGTATCGTTTGAGCAGCATCCAGCAAGTGGCTTCGGCGATGCGAACACGATCGGCAATTTCTTGCGCGTATAGCAGCGACCAACGGCCTACGCTGTGGCGCGGACGCGAACTGTGGCCACGCCCTTGTCCAGAACGGCGCTTAGGATCGATCAACGCACGAATGTTGTCGAAGCCGTCCGCGGTGATCATTCCTGCGGTGACAAGTTCCCATAAAGCGGTTTCCATTTCCGATTTCAGCTTCCCCGTGCTGCGCACGAGATCGGCAAAAAAGGAAGCGCCTCGCTGGCGAAGGTAGCTCAACGCATCGCGCGCATTCTGACTCAGGCCGCGAGGTTCCTGCGTATCTCCATCCGGATGCTGGGGAATCATCCAGTCTGAATCTTCACGAACAAAAAAAGCGATAGGAGCTACGCTGGTAGGAATCACGCGACGGCCGATGCTGTTTTGATCTTCGTAAGTTGCAGGATGCGGCGAAAGCCGGCCCCAGCCGACTGCTCCTGTGAGGCACAACCGGTCGAGAGCTTGCGGATCGTAGTCCGCGATTCGCCTGCTTAAGATTTGCCGCTCCCACGCATTCGCGGGAGCTTCGTAGCCTTGCAACTGCTGCAAAACTTCTAAGGTGCCGCGTTCGCCGAGCACCTGACTGCTGGGCGTCACATGTTGCCAGCGCAATAACCAGCGCATGAACTGGGCCGCGTTCGCCGGCTGAATCTGGCTACGCAACGTTCCGAGCGTCATTTTGTGAATGCGTGCGAGCAGACGGCGTTCGCACCACTCGGTTTCTTCGCTCGAACCGTCCGTGAAGCGCCCGCGCAAGATGGACCCTGCGGCTTCCAGGCGCAGGAAAGTCTTCTGGACGTCGGAAATGGCGAAGCCCAGGAAATCACTCAAAGCCGTGGTGGTGATTGGCCCAACGTGCGCCATCCAGCCGGTGATGCACGCGAACAAAGCATCTTCTCGCGAAACCGCACGAGCTTCGATTTCCGGAAGCGCTGAATCCACACGCGCCTTGGGAAACGGCGCCGCAAACGTGGAAGCCTTTTCTGCCGCGACCCAGTAGATCCGGTCGCCCACAAACGCTCTCGCCGCGCGGTGGGACTGGCTCAATAGATCGAAATATTCCATCCACTGCGCGGCGGATTTGCCTGCAAGCTGTTGTAACGACGACGTGCCGCCCGGGTCGTGTGTCTCAAACGAATTGGAATTTGAAATCCGGGGCTGTGGAATCGCGATCAGGGTTTGCAACACATCGTGGAGTTCGTCCGCATCGCGCACGTCGGGCCACGCTTCTTCACGAACTTGCGCGATCGCCGCCGGATCCAGGCGGCCAATTTCGGAAAGCACAGCTTCGGGCAGCATGCGGCGCATTTCCACGGCGCGAGCTCGGCGCTCCTCAAGTGGAGCGTCATCCAGATAAGCATACGGATTCGCATTCAGAATTTCATGGGAAAACTGCGAAGGAACGGGAGTCTCCACCGCGATGCAGCGGATACTGCCCGAAGCTATTCGATCCAAAACAGTCTTCAGACCTTCGATGTCCATGGCTTCCGTCAGCGCGTCCTTCATCGTTTCGCGAGCCAATGGGTGGTCGGGAATGACAATCTCGCCCTGAATATTTTCCTGGCAAGCGAGCGCCTCGGGAAACACCGCAGCCAAGAGATCATCGGACCGCATGCGCTGAATTTGCGGCGGAACTTTTTTCCCGCCCATGAAACGAAGCAGCGCAAGCGCACGGCCGGCGACCCATCGCCAACGCGTGGTGAAAATCGGCGATGCGAGCACAGCCTGTTCAAGCAAAGGTTCGACGGTAGCGGACTGGAGAAAGTGAAAGACGTCGGCCAAAGGAAAACTGTGCTGGTCGCTCAGGGAGATATTCAGGCCATTGTCAGTGGCCGCAGCCTGCAATTCAAAATTGAACGAGCGGCAGAATCGCTTTCGAAGTGCCAGCCCCCAAGCTTTGTTGATACGGCCGCCGAAAGGCGCGTGAATCACAAGCTGCATGCCGCCGCTTTCGTCGAAGAAGCGCTCTGCGATTACGGTGTCCTGCGTAGGAACGGCGCGCAGTACCGCGCGGCCCGTGACAATATATTCAACAGCCTGCTCGGCGCCGGATCGATCGAGCCCGCATTCCTGTTTTAGCCAATCCACAGCGGCCTCGGCCTGTGGAAGTGTGCCCCGGACGTAACCCGGAGAGACACCTTCGGTGAGCGAGTCGATTTTCTTCCTTACTTCGCCAATCTCCTCGGAAAGCTCCATCGTGCGCGAAGGAGCTTCGCCCAGCCAAAAAGGAATGTTGGGAGCTGCTCCCTTGGCGTCTTCCACGGAGACGGAACCGGATTGCACTCGCCGAATGCGCCACGAGGTATTTCCGAGCAGAATGATATCGCCCCGCAAGCTTTCAACCGCGAAGTCTTCATCCACCGTGCCTACGACGATGTGTTCCGGCTCTGCAATGACGGTATAAAGCGCGTTATCGGGAATCGCGCCCCCGCTGGTGATGGCCGCGAGTCTGGCGCCACGCCGCCCATGCAGGCGGTGGTTCACTTGGTCGCGGTGGAGATAAGCCCCGTAGCGGCCGCGACGAGCTGCGATGCCGTTCGAAAGCATCTCGACAATCTCGTCGAAATCTTTTCGCGCGAGATTGCGATAGGGATAAGCGCGTCGAACGAGCGCGAACAGATCGTCTTCCAACCAATCGTCAGCAGCGCAGGCCGCAACTATTTGCTGCGCAAGAATGTCGAGCGGAGATTCCGGAATGAGAATGCGATCCAGCTCTAGTCGATTGATCGCGCGAGCCAGTGCCGCGCACTCAATCAGCTCGTCGCGGGTCGTCGCAAACAAGCGGCCTTTCGGCACGGCGCCGCGCCAATGTCCTGCTCGTCCAATACGCTGCAATGCAGTTGCAATCGAGCGAGGCGAGCCGATCTGGCAGACCAGATCGACTGTCCCGATATCAATACCCAATTCAAGCGAAGCGGTCGCGACCAGCGCGCGTATTTCTCCGGATTTCAGTTTCCCTTCCACGGATAGCCGCCGGAGACGCGAGAGGCTGCCATGATGCGAAGCCACCGCGTCTTGTCCAAGAATCGCGGCGAGATGGTGGCCCACGCGTTCAGCGAGACGACGTGTGTTAACAAAAATCAGCGTGGAGCGATTTGCGAGCACCAGGTCGGCGATGCGCTTGTAGATTTCTTCCCACATCTCGTTCGAAGCCACCGGCCCAAGCTCGCTGGCTGGAACTTCGACCGTCAAATCCAAATGGCGCCGCTGCGAAATCTGAACGATTGCCGGGCCGGGCCGGTCATTGCCGGCAAGAAAATTCGCGATCAGCTCGATGGGCTTCTGAGTGGCAGAAAGGCCAATGCGCGTTGAATGATTTCCGGTGAGGGCATCGAGGCGTTCGAGCGAAAGAGAAAGGTGCGCTCCGCGTTTGTCGTCAGCAATGGCGTGGATTTCATCCACGATCACTGTTTTCACCGTGCGAAGAATCTCGCGACTCTTCTCAGCGGTAAGCAAAATGTAAAGAGATTCCGGAGTGGTCACCAGGATGTGCGGCGGGTGCTTCTGCATGGCGCGGCGTTCATGCATCAATGTGTCGCCAGTTCGCACAGCCGTGCGAATTTCCGGCATTAGAAATCCGCGCTGTTGGGCCAACTGGAGAATTTCGCCGAGGGGTGTGTCGAGATTTTTTTGAATGTCGTTACCGAGCGCCTTCAATGGCGAGATGTACAAAACTTCAGTCTTATCTTCCAGTTCTCCCGCAAGCGCCTTGCGCACCAGCCGGTCGATGCAAGCCAGAAATGCCGCCAGCGTCTTTCCAGAACCTGTGGGAGCGCAAATCAGCGTGGTCTTATCGCTGAGAATATGTGGCCAACCCTGTTCCTGCGGTTCAGTCGGAGTGCCGAACTTGGAGACAAACCACTCCTGAACGAGGGGATGCGCCCACTCAAGACCTGTTGGAGACGGAACGGCGAAAGCGGTTTCACTCACGATATGCCTGCAAGAAAGGAAGAGCTGCCAAACCGAGTACCAATATATTGTGCTTCAGTTTCCATTTAGATGCAAAAAAACTCCGACGTGCTCCTTTTCAACGCCGCCCCCTCTTCGATTCGCGATGAACCTTTTCACAGACTTTTTACAGAGCAACTCCGCTGAACTCTGCGGGTTGACAATCAAGAGAAATTCGTAGAGAATTTCTCTTAGGCGAAGAAAAAGCGAAATGTGTAGCTCTCAATTTCTTCCCCCAGATCCGCTATGGCTGCAAATCTCGCTACTTTGCGCTCCAAAGTCGAACTTGCCCTGGCTGGGCGTGTCGCCGCTCCATTTACGTATCGCGATCGCCATGTAGTTGAAACTGTTTCCACTGGCATCGCGGAAATTGATTCTCTGGCCGGAGGTTTGCCGCGCGGAGCACTGACGGAAATTTTCGGCCCCGCTTGTTCCGGGCGGACAAGTTTGCTGCTCTCCGCTTTAGCCGCAAGAACTGCTCACGCAGAAGCATGTGCGCTGATCGATGGATGTGACGCTTTCGATCCACACTCCGCGGAAGCGGCCGGCGTGGAACTGAAACAATTGCTGTGGGTGCGATGCCGGAACATCGATCAAACCTTGCGCGCTACGGATCTGCTTTTGCAAGGCGGCGGTTTCGGTTTCATTGCGCTCGATTTAAGTGATGTTCGCGCGGAAGTGCTGCGCCACGTTCCGCTGGATGCCTGGTTTCGTTTTCGGCGCGCAGTGGAGGATACGCCGACGATTCTGGTCGTTTTGGAGCCGGAGTCCAATGCCAAGACCTGCGCTTCGCTGGTCCTGCGCATGGAAGCAGAACCGGCGCGATGGTCCACAACGCTGGAAACTCACGCTGCGAAAATTTTTAGCTCCCCATCTTCATGGCTATTCGATGGCCTTGGCATTCGCGCTGAATTGCTTCGTTCTCGCATGCAATCAAGTGCTCCCAATGGTTTTCAAAAGCATTCCGCTTCGACAGGCCGCTCAGAAATCTTCGAAACAAATGCCATGCGAGATTATTTAAGTATTGCGCGAATTGAACCAACGCTGAAATGAATGCAAGAACTCCCGGAGAGTTTTGTAACTATTGAAGAAGTTTCTATGGCATTCGCTTCCATTCACGTCCCCAATTTCCTGGTGCAAGCCGTAATGCGCGCGGAACCCACGCTGCGTGCTCGCGCGGTTGTACTTGTGGATGGAACTCCTCCGATATGGAACGTGGTTGCAGCCAACGAAGCAGCGTTGCAGGCAGGAATTGAATTAGGCATGGCGAAATCGCAAGCAGCGCAATTTCGCAACGTGGAAATTCGCCAGCGTTCTCGCTTGCAGGAAAAATCCGCGCATGCAGCTTTGCTCGATCTGGGAGCTTCTGTTTCTCCGCGCATGGAAGACACGGCGCCGGACACAATCATTCTCGATATTGCCGGCCTCTCTTCCTTATTCGGAAGCGAGGAAAACATCGCCAGGCAGTTGATGCAGCGCGCATCCGGCCTGGGCTTGATCACTCATATTGCAGTGTCTTCCAATCTGGAAGTTGCTCTCCACGCCGCGCGCGGTTTTACAGGAATTACTTGGATTGCTTCAGGAGAAGAAGCGAAACGTTTGGGCGGGCTGCCCGTGCGCGCGCTTTTGCCCTCCACGGAAATTCTTGAAACGTTGGAGCGCTGGGGTGTGCGCGACTGTGCCGCGCTGGCGGCGCTCCCTCTGCTGCAATTGTCAGAGCGGCTGGGACAGGAAGGGGTTCGCCTCCACGAATTGGCGCGGGGCGCGAGTTTGCGTTCAATTGTGCTGGCAGAGCCCGGTGTGCGCATCGAAGAAGAAATGGCGCTCGACTTCGCCGTCGCGGAGCTCGAGCCGCTTGCATTTCTGCTAGGCCGTTTGCTCGATCAATTGTGCGCGCGGCTGGAAGCACGGGCGCTGGCAGCCTGCGCCATTCGCTTGCGATTCGATTTGGAAGATTCTTTCGAAGAGGATTTTCAAGTTCTGGATGACAAGTCTCCCAGGCTCGCTGAGAAAACTTACGAGAAAGTTTTGGGCTTGCCCGTACCCATGCGGAATTCAAAAATGCTTTTAAAACTGCTTCGCTTGCAATTGCAAGCGGACCCTCCGCATGCATCGATTGTAAAAACTGTTCTCTGTGCCGAGCCAGCTCGACCGCGCGCGGCGCAAGGTGGTCTGTTTCTTCCCAGCTGCCTGGATCCGGAGAAATTAGAGCTGACGATCGGTCGGCTGGCGAATCTGGTCGGCACTTCGAATATTGGCTCGCCCGAATTGATTGACACCCACCGGCCAGGTGAATTTCGAATGAAGCGTTTCGTCCCTGCAAGCGACGAATCGCAAATCCCACAAAAGAATGGGTCTACTGCCACAGCGCAGGCTCGCAAAGAAGACACATCGGCGTCACGCCACGTTGCAACGGCATTCCGTATCTTCAGGCCTGAAGTGCAAGCGAAGGTTGAGCTGCAAGACGATTGTCCCACGCGTATTTATTTTCGCGGCATGCGCGGAAATATTGTTGCGGCTTCGGGGCCGTGGCGAACTTCCGGCGATTGGTGGCGGGAAGACGCGTGGCAGCAGGATGAATGGGAGGTCGATATCCGCTTTGATTCCTCTGCGCGCAGCCGCAACGAACGAATCTCAAGTCCGAGCGTGCAAGACGGTCTCTATCGCATCTATTACGACTCGATTCGCGCTGCCTGGTTCGCGCGGGGCCGGTACGACTGATGTACACGGAACTTCACGCCCGCTCCGCTTTCAGTTTTCTTGAAGGTGCTTCCTTGCCTGAAGAATTGGCAGCAGTGTGCAAGGAATATGGAATGGCGTCCATGGCCTTGCTCGATCGAGACGGTGTTTATGGTGCACCTCGTTTTTATGTGGCCGCTGAGAAAAGCCGCATTCGCGCTCACATAGGTGCCGAAGTTACCTCCGCAGAAGGTTGGCGCTATCCGTTGCTCGTGGAATCGCGAGAAGGCTACCAGAACCTTTGCCGTTTGATCACGAAAATGAAATTGCGCGCGCCGAAGGGCAAAGGAAATGTTTCAGGCGCGGAAGTGGCCGAATACGCCAGTGGACTTGTGTGCCTCACAGGAGGCGAGGAAGGCCCGCTGGCCCATGCTTTAGCAGAAGGAGGAATCGAAAGCGGAACGGAATGTGTTCGAAAGTTTTGCGAAATATTCGGGAAACAGAATGTTTACGTCGAGCTACAGCGGCATTTTCTGCGCGAAGAAGAAGCAAGAAATCATGCGGCTATCGAAATTGCGGAAAAGCTAGGCCTGCCGCTGCTTGCCACGAATGGCGTGCGCCATGCGCTGCCTGATCGGCGCGAAGTGCAGGACGTCTTCACCTGCATCCGGCATCACCGCACGCTCGCAACTGCCGGCCGCCTGCTTGCGCGCAATTCCGAGCTTCATATGAAAACGCCTGCTGAAATGGCGAAGTTGTTTTCAGATCTTCCCGAAGCCATAGCCAATACTCAGCTTCTTGCTTCGCGCCTGCAATTTACCCTGAAAGATTTGGGTTATGAATTCCCAAAATATCCGGTGCCCGACGGCAAGCCGCAAATCCATTTTCTGCGGCAGCGAGCTCATGACGGCATGATTTCCCGCTATGGATCGAATGACGAACGAGCGCGGTTGCAGATCGAGCGTGAATTGAACCTGATTGAAAAGCTCCATCTGGAAGGCTACTTCCTGATCGTATGGGACATTGTTCGCTTTTGCCGCGAGCGCGGCATTCTGGTGCAGGGACGCGGATCTGCGGCGAATAGCGCGGTCTGCTATGCGCTGGGCATCACCGCCGTCGATTCCGTGAAAATGGGCCTTCTCTTCGAACGCTTTCTTTCCGAAGAGCGTGGAGAGTGGCCGGACATCGATCTCGACCTTCCAAGCGGAGACCAGCGGGAGCAAGCGATTCAATATGTGTACGAACGCTACGGAAAATTGGGCGCGGCGATGACCGCCAACGTCATCACCTACCGCGGACGCTCCGCTGCGCGTGAGATAGGCAAAGCCCTGTCTTTTAATCCCGAAACGTTGAACCGTTTGACCAGCCTGGTAGGCGCCTGGGAATACAAGGATGCGAACGACACTCTCGCGCGGCAATTTCGTGACGCGGGATTTGATATGCATCATCCGCAGATTCGCAAGTTTTTTGATCTTTGCCTGCAGTTTCAAGATTTGCCGCGCCATCTGGGCCAACATTCCGGAGGGCTGGTGGTATGCCAGGGCCAATTGGATTCGATTGTTCCGCTGGAACCGGCCACCATGCCGGGCCGCGTGGTAGTGCAATGGGACAAAGATGATTGTGCCGACATGGGTATCGTGAAAGTGGACCTTCTCGGACTGGGCATGATGGCCGTGCTGGAAGATTGCCTGCAGATAATCGGCAAAGATTACGGCGAAGAAATAGATTTAGGGCATTTGCCGGCGGATGATCCCGTCGTTTACTCCACGCTTCAAAAAGCGGATACGATTGGAATGTTCCAAGTGGAAAGCCATGCGCAAATGGCCTGTTTGCCGCGCCTGCGGCCCGAATGTTTTTACGACATTGTCGTGCAAGTAGCGATTATCCGGCCCGGACCGATTGTCGGAAAAATGGTCAATCCCTATTTGAAACGCCGCCAGGGACGCGAGGCGGTGGATTTTCTTCATCCTTCGCTCAAACCGGTCCTCGAGCGCACTTTAGGAGTGCCGCTATTTCAAGAGCAATTATTGCGCATGGCCATGATTGCCGCCGGGTTCACCGGAGGCGAAGCCGAAGAACTACGCCGCGCACTCGGCTTCAAGCGTTCAGAAAAGCGCATGAAGGAAATAGAGGTAAAACTTCGCTGCGGGATGGACAAAAATGGAATTACATCTGAGTCGCAGGAAAAGATCGTCCAGTCCATCACTTCTTTCGCATTGTATGGGTTTCCTGAATCCCATGCTGCAAGTTTTGCCCTGCTTGCCTACGCCAGCGCTTATTTGAAATGCCACTATCTTGCTGCTTTCACTGCGGCCATTTTGAATAATCAGCCGATGGGATTTTATCAGCCCGACACGCTGGTAAGGGACGCTCAACGGCACGGCCTGAAGGTGAAGCCCATTGACGTGACCTGCTCGGACTGGCTGTGCCGGCTCGAAAAAGACAGCCAGGGCTTTTGCGTGCGGCTGGGATTGCGCTACGTGAAAAGTTTGCGCGGCGATGTGGCTTTGGAACTTGTAGCCCAGCGCGCTATGCGCCCGTTTCTTTCCATCGAAGATTTAAAGCTTCGCGTCCCCATGATTCAGAAGTCGGAACTTACAACTCTGGCAGAAGTCGGCGCCCTGAATGTTATCGGGGGAAAGCGGGGAATCCATCGGCGAGATGCCTTGTGGCAAATAGAACGTGCAGCCAGACGGCCGGGCCCTCTGCTTGAAGTGGCGGAAGGTACGGAAGAAGAACTAAAAGCCACGAATATGGAAGCGGAAGCGGCTCCGATTTCTCCAGCGATGCAGTCTCCTCTGGCAGCCATGACGGGAGAGGAAAGATTAGTTGCAGATTTTCGTGGCACGGGGATGACCGTCGGCCTTCATCCCATGGGCCACCATCGCCTGGAAATGAAAAAGCGTGGTGTTCGCTCGGCCAGTGAACTTTCCAATCTGCCCGATGGCATGCGCGTTAGGATTGCAGGAGGAGTGATCACACGCCAGCGTCCTGGAACGGCAAAAGGTTTTGTTTTTCTCAGCCTGGAAGATGAAACTGGAATCTCGAATGCGATTATTACGCCGCAGCTATTCGAGAAATACCATGCAGTGATAATTCACCAGCAATTTTTGTTCGTCGAGGGGCGACTGCAAAATCAAGACGGGGTAATTTCAGTAAAAGCCGAACTCATTCAGCCCTTGCATATCACCAGAGCTGAAACCACTTCACATGATTTTCACTAACAATCTTGAGTCGGCGGATCGCGGAAGCAATTCCTAGTTGACGCGCGGCTTATCCGCGCCCAGAACTGTTTTGATGGTCTCCAACAGTTGCTTCATCGGCGCCGATTTTACGGCATGGCCCTGAGCCCCGATACGCGAAATTTCATCCTTTATTTGCTGCGATTCGTGCATGGTGAATATAACGATTTTAGCGTTCGGATCCGCCTTACGGATCAAGCGTGCCGCATCAAGTCCGCCCATCACCGGCATACTGATATCCAGGATGATCAAATCTGGCTTCAGTTCGGCTGTCTTTTCCACCGCATCTTTTCCATTCATTACGTCGGCGCACACCTCCCATCCCGCCGCCGTTAGGGCCGAGCGCAATCCTCGTCGGATTGCTTCATGATCGTCTGCAATCAGAATTCGAATGGGTTCTTCTCCCGCAGGCGAAGGGCAACTTAATTCCGATAGAAACTCGAACCTCAAAATACCAGAGCCGGCGCGCGAAACGCAAAGAGAATCCGACTGTTAAGCCACGCTCTCTCGAATCACCTCATGTGACAGTATTCAGTTCGGTCAAGTCCTCGTCTATCCGGCAAACGCTGTAGTTTATGCAAGAACGGCTCTGTAGAAACAGGGCAAGAGAATCGCCCTATTGCGTAACAACCTCTGCAAGCGAAGGGACTTGGCTGGTAGCCTCGGAAAGACTGCCGACAATCATGTCTGTTTCAACGAGTCCCAAACGCGCCTTCATCGCCTCGACGTTTCCGGCGAAACCCCACAGGCCAATCGCGATCCTCGACTTTGGAAACCGAATGCGGAGCTTCTTATAAAGTCTGCGAATGCTATAAACACTGTAAGGGGGGAGTGCCGAAACGTAGACCACCTCGCAGTGTTGTTCGGCGGCTTCTTCCATCATATCTTCGACCGATCCTGGAACCACAACTTGCGCGTTATATCCCGCCCGAGTTGCCAAGTGCGCGAGCATCATTCCAAGAATTTCATCCCCTTCATCACGAGAAGGTATGCAAGCCACCGCGCAACCCGCAAAATCTTTATTCCCGGCCGCTACAACAGTTGAGAGCGACTCGATGTTCACTTCGGCATCGAGTTCCTTAGGCGGCGTCTCGACCTCCGGCCGCAGCGTAAGCTCCTCGATAATTTCCTTTAGAGTGCGAAATACAAATTGCTCGCGCGCGTCGCCCAATCCTATATCCGCTCGATCCTTCTCTATAAAGATCAGCACCGGCGTAATAACAGACTCGTATAGTTTTTCGATCGAACCTTCTTTAAGAAACTCGTCAATCACTTGCCGCGCTCCCTCTGCGTCCATTCGACGGAGCTTTTGATAGAGCTGTACTTCCGTTCCCAGCACATGTTGGTCGCCCAAGAGGACGCTCAGGAATTCCCACTGCGGAATATAACGGCCAATCACTACGATGCACACCGTCAACGGCGTAGAGAGCAGGAGGCCGACAGGACCCCACAAAGCAGCCCAGAAAATTGCTGCCACTAGAATGGCTAGGGACGAGACCCCAGTCTGCGCCGCATACACGAGGGGTTCGACGACATAAGATGTGAGTCCTTCAATGACGACGAACGCTCCGAACACCATGAGCGGCTTTGCCCACCCATCAAAAACGGCGAGCGAAAGCAAAATCGGCATCGCCGCCCCCATCATGGTCCCCAGGTAGGGAACGAATCTAAGCAGCGCCGATAGCACTCCCCAAAGGAAAGCATTCGGTACTCCGATAAAATAAAGAGCTGCTCCGAACAACGTGCCGTAGCCCAGATTCATCAGGAATTGAAAAAATAAATATCGGCCCACTCGCTCGGTAGCCTCGTCGAAAGCCTGGGTTGTGACATGGAATCTGTTTAGCCCGGCCAACGCGAAGAGGCGATCGCGAAGGTCTTCGCTGCGCAGAAGAATAAATGCGGTAAACACCATCACAATTGCCAACGTTGCAAGCGGACCCACCACCGGGCCTAGCAGCTCGCGAACGGATGCGATAGGACTGTTCTGCTGCACAACTTCGACCGGAACGGGATGCGCGATGCTGCCACCGGGAAGTAATGTGTGTTTGCTTTTCTGACTTTGGTCATTCGTCTCGTCCGGAGACGGTGTTTCAATCGTGGACGACAATTCTTTGCCCAATTCGTTTACTGTTGCCTCCGCTTTGCCAATCCCGTTCTCTCTTACTCCTCGGAAAGATTCAATTTTTCTGGAAATTGTGCTCTTGTAGTTCGGAATTTGAGTCGCCAGACTAATCGCTTGATTGAAGACGAGCCATCCGAGGCCCGTTAAGAGTCCGGCCATCAGAAGAACGACGAAGATGACCGGCCCCGTCCTTCCCAGATGTGCTTTCTGCAAAAGATTCACAAGCGGGGCCAGAAGGAAAGCGAAGAGAACTGCCAGAGCGATAGGGACTAGGACCGACCTGGCAAAATAAAGAGCAGCGACGCATATCACGGCCGTTACGACCGGAGGAAAGTTCGCCGAATCTCTGGATGTTCTAGTCGCCATAAAATGAACCGAGAATAAGAAG
>JBAVQA010000196.1:0-6516 GCA_049693595.1 Candidatus Acidiferrales bacterium
TCTCGATTCCGCGCTCCTTCAAAAACTGAAGAGCCATCGCTGGGACCGCAAATGGCAACCCTGGGCCGACTGACATGCCATGCGCAATCGAGCACCCATTCGGAGGGAACCCGCACGCGGTGTGGCATACTAATAGGCGGGGCATCCTCCAAAAGAGGCGCCATCGGCTGGCAATCGGCTAAGACACTGTGACGGCACGCAAAACAATTCGGCGAAAACTCCTTGCCGCGCATCGCAAGGTCCGCGAGATCCGCATGATCTTAAAGGGCCTCGCCTCCAAGCGCCACCCGCTCCTCGCGCACATCATACCCATTCGCCGCTGCAATCTTGCCTGCACCTATTGCAACGAATTCGACGATTTTTCCAATCCGGTCCCCACCGAAGAAATGTTCCAGCGTATCGACCGCCTGGGCGCCATGGGCACCTCCATCGTCACCATCAGCGGCGGAGAGCCCCTGCTGCATCCCGATCTCGACGCTATCATCGCCCGCATCCGCGAAAACGGAATGATGGCCGGATTAATCACCAACGGCTACCTGCTGGTCGCGGATCGCATCGAACGCCTGAATCGCGCCGGCCTGGAATACCTGCAAATCAGCATTGATAATGTGATGCCCGACGACGTATCCAAAAAGAGCCTGAAAGTTTTGGACCAGAAACTCGCGCTGCTGGCCGAACACGCCGAATTTCACATAAACATCAATTCCGTGCTTGGCAGCGGCGTGCGCAATCCCGAAGACGCTCTGGCTGTAGCGCATCGCGCCGTAGCTCTGGGATTCACCTCCACAGTAGGCATTCTCCACGACCACAACGGCCAGCTCGAACCTCTAAACGCGCGCGAGCAGGAAATTTTCGAGGAAATTATCTCGCTCGAAAAACAGTCCTTCACGCGCATCAATAAATTCCAGCACAACATCGCACGCGGCAAGGAAAACGACTGGCGCTGTCGCGCAGGCTCGCGCTATCTCTACATCTGCGAAAACGGTTTGGTCCACTATTGCTCGCAGCAGCGCGGCTACCCGGGCATTCCGATCATGGAATACACCGACGAGCAGCGCCACCGCGAATTCTTCACCAAAAAAGCCTGCGCCCCGCGGTGCACCGTGTCCTGCGTGCACCAGGTTGCGGCTATCGATGCCTGGCGCTCGCCCCAAACTTTCGACTCCGGCTCCTCGGCAAATTCCGCGACCCAACCTCTCGTCCAGCTCACCAGCACGTCGAGAGAGGGATGAGTCTATGAGTCCGGCTGTTTGGCTGGCTTTTGGCATCGCGGCGATCGTTGTTATCGCAATCGTGACGTGGGCCGCCAGCCGCCGCTCGAATGAGCAGCTTTCCGCCGTCCGCCAGGAAATGCAGAATTCGCTGGCGTTGCACGGCCAATCCGTCGCCGGACAAATCAACCACTTGATGCAGGCGGTGACGACACAGCTCGGACAGGTTCGCCAGGAACTCCAGTCCGGCGTGGCATCATCCGGGAAACTCGCGAGTGACGCGCAAATCGCCATGGCGCATCAACTGCAAGCTTCGAGCGAGACCATCCGCAAAATGAGCGTCCAGCTCGGCGAAGTTCAGCAAGCAGGGCGAGACATGTCTCAGGCCACCCAGACGCTGCAAACAGTCCTCAGCGGCGCCAAAACGCGCGGCACGCTGGGCGAAGTTGCTCTCGAACGATTGCTGGAAGACGCATTGCCGCGCAGCGCGTATGACACCCAGCATCGATTCGCTTCCACCGGCGCAATCGTTGACGCTATCGTCCGCAGCGGCGAGCGTTTGCTCTCAGTCGACTCGAAATTTCCGCTGGAAGCTTATCGCCGGCTGGTGGACGCGGGAGAAGATGCGCGGCGAGACTTTTGCTCAGCGGTCCGCAAGCATGCAGACAGTATCGCGGAAAAATATATTCTGCCGGAAGAACATACTTTCGATTACGCGCTGATGTTTGTCCCCTCGGAGGGCGTTTACTACGAGCTCTTGCTGACCGAAGATTCGAAATACGGAATGTTGGACGAATACTGCCGCGGCAAGCGCGTGTTCCCCGTTTCGCCCAACACTTTTTATGCTTGCCTCAGCGCGTTCGCCATCAGCTTGCAGGGTCAGAAAATCGAAGAGAGCACCCGCATGATTCTCGCGGGCATGTCCGGATTGAAAAAACAATTCGAGTCTTTCACCGACGTTTACGAAAAACTCGGCAATCACCTGCGCCACGCGCAACAAAGTTACGAAGATGCGGACAGCAAACTAACCCGCGCACGCAATTCGCTGGAGCAAATGTCGCAAGGCGCTCTCTCCGATCCGGTTTCCGAGTCGGACCAAAGAACCCTCGAATCCGCTGAAATCAAATTACCCGGCTTCTAGGGAATTAGCGCAGCGTCAAAAATATCGAACCCCCGTTCGCGACTGGAATTTTTCCTACTCCAGAGCCGAGTGCGCGGAGCTGAGCAGCGTGCGAAAATCCCCTTCGATTGTGTACAAAGCCATCTTCTGAATCTCCGCCGCGACCTTCTGCGCATCGCGCGGTTTATGCGCTAATCGGTTCGCGAGACCTTGCACTTGCCTCTGAAGATCCTTGGGAGCGATTTTTGCCGCCGCCTCCAGGTATCGCCGCGCAACATCCGGCTCCGGACTGGCCAGCAGCCTAGCGTGGAAAGAAAAATCCCCCGTGCTGATCGCCTGAATCTCGACAGTCGACACATTCTGTGCGCCGCCCGAAGTAACCAACTTCTGCGAGTCGCCACGCAAGAAGCGAAGAATCCCGGGCGTCTTGTTCTCAACCAGGATGTTGAGCGGCTGATCCGAAGCTTGTACGTGCAGGACGAGATTGCTCTTCTTCTCCGTAACCAGCGGCGGCGTAGGCGGATCGAAATGCAACGCAACCAGCGTGGTCTCTCCGGTCCAATCCGGAGCACGCGCCATCTGAATGGAAATCTCGGCGGGGCCCGGCAGGGCTCGCGGTCCCGGGAGAATTACAAGGCATTCCGGAGACGCGGCCAGCACCAGAGCGGGATCATCGTCCAACGTCACGTGGTCCGCTTCGACGTCACCGTGAAATGCGCCGCCGCAGATTGGGAAGGCATCCTGCAGCGAAACCACAGATGGCAGCGAAATAGCGGCCTGCTGAGAATCGGGAGTTGGCGGTGGATCGATCAGCGCGGCTGCGGAAGCGCCGGATGCCTTAGCAATGAAAACGCCGGTATCGGAAGGCGCCAAAAAAACCGCTCTTCCGGTCTTGTCGGTCTTCACACGAACATCGATTCCGGAATGCGAGCCAAGATCAACTATCACGCCTTCGGCGAGCCGTCCATCGACGCCAAGAACAGCGAGAGTAGCCGGCCTGTCCGCAACGAGTTTTGGCGGAAGCACGATCGTGACAGCCCAGGTTGTTGATGGACTAGATTGCGGATGCGCGAAAGAAGTCGCGCCGAAATACAAGGTGGCCGAAGAACCAACGATGAGCAGCAGCGGAAACAGCCGGAGTCTGCGTCGCCGGTCGGCGGCTCCGAGCGATCGGTTTCCGACCGTCATTCTGCCGCGGGTGGAATGACCCGCTCATAAATTTTTCCTTCGTGAAACACGCGGAAAAGATCAGGATCGAGTTCGCCGACCCGAACGCAATCTTCCAGAATCGAGAGTGCGCGTTCGATGGGAACTGCGCGCTTGTAAGGCCGGTCGGAGGCGGTGAGGGCGTCGAAGATGTCGCAAATGGTCATCATCTTTGTGGGCAGTGGAATCTGGTCACCGTGAAGCTTGTAGGGATAGCCCGCGCCGTTGAGTTTTTCATGGTGAGCGCGGGCGATTTCCGGGACCCTTTGCAACCCTTTGGTCCAAGGAATTTGCGAAAGAAAATTAAAAGTGTGAATCACATGCGACTCGATTTCAAGGCGCTCCGAGGGATCGAGGCTGCCCTTGGGAATCGAAAGCAATTTGATTTCGCCGGGGTTCAAGTAAGGGCGCTCGATACCGCGCGGATCGATGAATGACTGTTCCGCGATTTCGCGCAACTTTTGGAATTGATGTTGCTCGAGCAGGGTGGGCTCGTTCACGTCAACTATGAACCGAAGATACTCTTCGATGCGCTTGAGGCGCTGATCGAAATCCTCGCTCAAACGCGCGATTTCCGAAAGCGCGTCGCCGCGATCGTGTTCCAGGTATACCTGAAGCTTGCGGCGCACGATGCCGGCTTCCGTTTCCTTGCGGATGTAATCAAAGCGCTGGCGCAGAACGTCGAGCTGAAGCGGATACAATTTTTTCGCTTTGACCAGCACTTCCTCGCGCACACCGACTTTTCCGAAATCGTGGAGCAGCGCGGCATAGCGAATCTCTTTCAGTTGCTCGGCGTCAAAATGAGTGCCGGCATAGGGGCCGGAGGATGTCGCGTTCACCGCCGCGGCCAGGCTTTGCGTGTAAGCAGAAACTCGCAGAGAATGGCCCGAGGTCGTGGGGTCCCGTTGCTCAATCGCAGTTACGGCGGCGCTGACGAAGCCTTCGAAAAGCGTTTCGATTTCGTCGTACAGCTTGCGGTTTTCGTAAGCGACGGCAGCCTGAGAAGCAAGGGAAAGCGCTAGGCGCACCGAACGTTCCCGAAACGGCTGAACGTATTTTGCGACATCTTTAGCGTTGAGCAAGCGCGCTGCGCGATTCCGTTTGCAATTGATCAGCTGAAGTACCCCGAGAACTTCGCCCTTGGCGTTGCGCATGGGCAAGGTCAGCAGCGAGCGCGTGTGGTAGCCCGAATCGCGATCGTAACTGTCATTAAAATGGAAGGGGCGCCCGGCCGGAATTTTGTAGGCGTCCGGAAAATTAAGAACTTCTCCGCGCAGGGCGGTGTACCCCGCCATTGAATTTTCTGCTAGCGGAAGGACAAACTCCTGATAGGGGAATTCGAGGCTGTCGTTTTGCGTGAGCATAAAGCGGAGATGCTGACCTTGGTTGTCTTTCGAGACGAGATAGAGAGAGCCTGCATCGGCCGCGGTAATTTCACGCGTCTTCGAGAGAATCAGAGTGAGCAGGGCGTTGATTTCGCGTTGGGAGGAGAGAGCGACGCCAATCTCATTCAACTCCTCGCGCTCGCGTTCCCAATTCTTCAGAGCGTGGCGGCCGGCGCGGTCGCGTTCGACCAGTTCGATATTCTCGAAGGCAGCTTCGAGGGTTCGTTCGACGACGCTGCGCGGAGCGAACGAAGGAAGAAATGCGAACACGGATCGATGGTTGCTGGGATTCCGCGAACGCCGCGCTTTGGCGCCGGAACTTTTGTCAGCCGAAAAGACCGTAATAATCCGGCAGTCGTTTCCCAGTTTACCTGCCAGCGCGCGTAGGATTTCTCCGCTGGCTTTCGCGTCCGCCAGCCAGACACTGGGAACACCATTCCCTTCAGCAGCGGAGGTGTTAGGCAAAAGATTTTTTTTATTTTGCGGGACAGGATGAAGGTCGTAACGCGTTCGCAGAGGCGCCGCTAGTTTTGCGGCCGCCGAGCCCTCAAGATACCAGACTTGTTTCTTTCCTGGCATTGCAATCCCTGAAATTGGAACGCGGGCCACAGTATAACGGAAGCGAGCAGAGGAGCACAGTGGCGCAACCGCTGGCCGGGCTGAGCGCCTAAGCATTGGCAGAGCCCCGGATAAAAATGTGAATTGTGCGTGAAACTTGAATCACAGGCACGCGTTTGTTAGCCTTGCGCGACTTTTGCTTTTCGCTCTTTCCAGCGGTGCCGCAAAATCTATGGCCCTGACGCCTAAACGCGCTGAGATCAGACGCCCGGGACTTTTGAGGGAATGGTGGGGCCATAAAGTCTCGCTCATCATTAGCTGCGTTATCACCCTGGCGGCACTCAGTATTTATGTGGCGACGTTCATTGGCGAGCGGCCCATGCCGGTTTTCTACTTCATTACGCGGCTGGAGCTCAATAGCCTCGATCTCCGGTTTCAACTGCGTGGACGCACGCAACCGGACCCGCGAATCATCATCGTGGACATCGATCAGCATTCCCAAGAAGTGCTGGGACACTGGCCTTTCCCGCGAATTTATTTCGCGAGTCTGCTGGACGCGTTGCGAGAGGACGGCGCGCGTGTGGCGGCGTTTGATATTACTTTCAGCCAGCCGGTGGACCCAGCGCTTCCGTTGAAGGAGCTTTCGGCGAGCCTCGACCAGCAGCAAAAAAAGGGCCAAGCGGGGAGTCCTGCGGTCCGGCTTGAAATCGAGCGCGAAGAAAAAAAGTACAACTACGACCAGCAATTCGCGGACGCGATACAACGGTTCGGAAGCGTCGTGCTTGGCAATTATTTTCTTTACACCAAAGCGGATCTTAAGGGAGTTTCGAACGAAGCGCTCGACCGTTATGCGAATCTGATGGCGTTCTTTCCGTTTCCGCAAGTGAGGCCGGAGCCATCTGCCGGCGGCGAAGCGGGCCGCCTCCGTTTGATTCAGCAATACGAAGACCTATACCTTGTCCCGCGCGGAGTGGAAGGCAACACCGAACTGTTGACCGGTGTAGTCGCATCCGAAAAGGGCGGCAGTGGTTTTTTT
>JBAVQA010000197.1:0-10263 GCA_049693595.1 Candidatus Acidiferrales bacterium
AACAGAACCGCTAGAGAGGGCGGGCTTCAACCTCGCGATCTCAAACCCTTCGTTTTTGAGCCTTTTCTCTCGGCTCTTGCCAAAACGGGAAGTACCGGCTTCTGCCGCACCAATAAGCTCACACGCACAACCCCTTGACATCGCCATAAAAGTATGATATAAATTCGCTTACCCAATATAATAACAAAGTAATACCTTTAGGCTTCCAGCGCCGGAAAAGCCGCCAGCGCAGAGCTGCGCCCGGAAAAGCGCAGGCGAAGGGAACGGTCGCTGTGACGGCCGAAGGGCGGAGCTCTATTATTAGGAGGCTATTGTGCCGACGTTTTGTGGGAGGAAAGCGGTATTGTTGCCCGCGTTCTTTGTGGCGGGCTCCAGGCACTACGCGAATTGCGCCAAATTAAATCGCCAAATTCGCGAAGTAGAACGCCTCGTAACTTACGGAAAACAAACAGCGACGACTTGCTCAAATAGCCAAGAATTTCAGTTTTGCTCTCTCAAAAATCCAAGCGGTTCTCGCGAGTTCTGCGCGCTTCTAACCGGTTCTGGCTCACAAACAGAAATCGACGTAACTCACTCAAAACAAACGATCGCCTCATTTCTAACCGGGCGTTCGCATTGCGGCCCGTGGAGTCCGCGCGTGAGCCGGAAAATGTTGGGCGGACAAGGAAATTGTGACATGCTGATTGCTTGTTGCCGCTCCTTAGCTTTCTGCGAGGTTTCACTGAATGAAGCGGACATTCCTTCTGTTAGGACTCCTGGGTTTTGCTTGGTTGTGCGTGTCCGAGCGGAACGCGGGTGCGCAGAAGTCCGGGCCAGCCGAGACTATTCAAGTGGATGTGCGGGCCAAGGGAGAGCCGTTTCCGCACTTTTGGGAACAAATGTTCGGCTCCGGCCGGGCAATCCTGTCGCTGCGGGAAAGTTACCGAAACGATTTGCGCGAAGCGAAAGCGGCGACGGATTTCAAGTATGTCCGCTTCCACGCGATTCTTCACGACGAAGTGGGTGTGTACGACGAAGACGCCGCGGGAAAACCAATTTACAATTTTTCGTACGTCGATCAGATTTACGACGGCTTGCTGAAAGCCGGTGTGCGGCCTTTCGTCGAACTGAGCTTCATGCCCAAGAAGCTCGCTGCGGAAAACGACTTCCAGGCTTTCTGGTACAAGCCCATCGTTTCGCCGCCGAAGGATTACGGCAAGTGGGGCGAACTGGTGGGCCAATTCGCAAGACACCTTGTCGAACGGTACGGCATCGACGAAGTTTCGCAATGGTATTTCGAAGTATGGAACGAACCCAACCTGGATTTCTGGGCCGGCGTTCCGAAGGAACAAACCTATTACCAGCTTTACGACGCGGCCGGGCGGGAACTAAAACGCGTCAGCCCGCGGCTGAGAGTGGGCGGGCCGGCGACGGCGCAGGCTGCCTGGGTGGACCGCTTCATTCAGCACGCCGCGCGGGAAAACGCGCCAGTGGATTTCGTTTCCACGCACGTCTATGGCAACGATTCAGCGGCGGATGTTTTCGGCACGCAGGAACAAATTCCACGAACGCAAATGGTGTGCCGCGCAGTTCGAAAAGTTCACGATCAAATCAACGCCTCGGTTCGTCCCAATTTGCCGCTGATCTGGAGCGAATACAACGCCAGCTACAAGAACGAAACGGACGTGACCGATTCCACTTACATGGGGCCGTGGATCGCCGACACCATCCGCCAGTGCGACGGCCTGGTGGACATGATGAGCTACTGGACATTTTCCGACGTGTTCGAAGAACAAGGCGTGGTGAAGCGTCCGTTCTATGGCGGCTATGGACTGATTGCGGAGGATGGCCTGCCGAAGCCCGCGTTCAATGCTTTCAAGCTGCTGCATCGTCTGGGTGACACAAGAATTCCCGTGCACGCCGATGACGTCCTTGCGACGCGGCGTGCGGACGGAACGATAGTCATGGCGATCTGGAATTTATCTACGCCCGGAGGCAGCGGCGAATCGAAGAACGTCGTGCTGCAATTGAATTCTTTGGCGGGGGAGAGTGAAGCCTTCGTGTACCGGTTGGACGCAGACCACGGATCGCTGATGAAAGCCTACGCGGCGATGGGCAGCCCCACATATCCGACGCAAGCGCAGATTCAATCTCTTCGGCATTCGGCTCAATTGCCCGCGCCGGAATCACGGTCCATCCAGAATGGCCAGATCGCGCTGCAGCTGGGGCCTAACGCGCTGGTGCTTATCGAACTCTACTGATCTTCATTTCTGATTAGCGGGGTGGCGTATTGAAGAAGATTTAGCCCAGCACGATACGGATGTTATGGACGGCTGCGTCGTCGGCGAGCGGAATATTTGCCGAGCCGGGCAAGAGCTTGCCGTCCAATTCGGTAAGGGCCACGCCGCGCGCGACATTCGACGGGTTTTCCACCTTGATCTTGTAGATCGCCGAGTGGTAGCGGAAGTCGATAGAGTAGCCCGGCCAATTGCGAGGTATGCACGGATCGATGCTGAGAATCATGCCGCGCAAGCGGAAGCCGAGTATCCACTCCAAGCCAGTGCGATACAGCCATCCCGCCGAACCGGAATACCAGGTCCATCCGCCTCGCCCGACATGCGGAGGCTCGGCGTAGATGTCTCCCGCTACGACGTAGGGCTCCACTTTGTACCGCTGCATGTTGGCTCGCGAGCTGGTCCGGTTGATCGGGTTCATGAAGCGAAAAAGTTCGCCGGCCTTGTCACCGTCACCTAGCGCTGCGAAAGCAATCGCAACCCAAGTGGCGGCGTGCGTGTATTGCCCGCCGTTTTCGCGAATTCCCGGAACGTAGCCTTTTATGTATCCAGGGTCGCGTGTGGTCTTATCGAACGGCGGAGTTAAGAGCAAGATCAGCCCGTCCGCAGAACGAACGAGTTGTTTATCAACCGCGGCCATGGCTCGCGTCCCGCGGCCGGGTTCTGCAGCGCCGCTTATGATTCCCCAAGATTGCGCGATGGAGTCGATGCGGCATTCCTCATTCTGTGCGGAGCCGAGCGGGGCGCCGTCGTCGAAGTAAGCGCGGCGATACCATTCGCCGTCCCAGCCGTCGCGTTCGAGCGCAGCCTTCAACAGGCTTACGTGAATGCGCCACTTCTCTGCGCGCTGGCGTTCTCCTCGCGCGTCCGCCACTTTTGCAAACTCCCAGAGAACGGTATGCAGGAACCAGCCTAACCAGACGCTCTCTCCCTTTCCCAAATAACCGACACGATTCATGCCATCGTTCCAATCGCCGGTGCCCATGAGCGGAAGACCGTGTGCGCCCACGGACAAGCTGCGATCCAGAGCGCGGGCACAATGTTCGAAGATCGTCGCGCGAGTCTCTGAAACTCGCGGCTGGAAATATGCTTCGAGCTGACCTTCGGCCAGAACATCGCCCTCTATAAAGGGAACTTGTTCCTCGAGAATGGTCATGTCGCCGGTGGCCTCGATAAAATGAGTCACGGCGTAGGGCAACCAGAGAAGATCGTCGGACATGCGCGTGCGTATGCCACGTCCGGAGGGAGGATGCCACCAATGCTGAACGTCACCCTCAAGGAACTGGCGAGCGGCTGCACGCAGCAATTGCTCCCGCGCCACGGATCTCTTGGATACGACGAGGGCCATGACATCTTGCAGCTGATCGCGGAAGCCATAAGCACCGCTCAACTGATAGAAAGCGGCGCGCGCCCATACGCGACAGGAAAGGGTCTGATAGAGGAGCCAACGATTCAACATCACGTCCATGCTTTGATCGGGGGTGACGACTTGGACGGAGCCCAAGATGTCGTCCCATTGGCGATGCACTTCACGGAGGACCTGGTTCAAGTCCGCGGATCTATAGCGAGCAAGCAATTTACGCGCGTTCTCCCTGTTTTCCGTTTCGCCCAGGAAAAAAACGACGTCCACACGAGCGCCGGGGCGCAACTCAAACACTGTTTGCAGGGCTGCGCAGGGGTCGAGAGCAGCACCAACTTTGCGGCCGAGCGGTCCATCACTCTCCAGAGCCGCCGGCCGGTCAGGCGCCCCATTTCTGCCAAGAAATTCGGTGCGGTCCGCGGTGTAAGAGGTTTGACGTCCGGACATGTCCGCAAAAGCGATACGGCCGGCGAAATCTCCATTCCAGGCGCTGCGGGCAAAAAGCGCGCCTGACGGCGAATCTATTTCGGTGATGATGTAGGGTGCCGTTGAGCTGCGGGAACTTCCCAGCACCCATTCGGCGTAGGCGGTGACGGAGAGTCGGCGAGTACGTCCGGAATCATTCTGCAGAGTGAGGCGCGAAATTTTTATGGGGTCCTCAACCGGCACGAACTGGATCAAATCGAGGCTGATGCCGTGCGAACCGTGTTGAAAGCGGCTATAGCCCTGGCCGTGACGACAAAGATAGCTGGCGGCTTCGTCGCGAATAGGAATCGCGGTGGGAGAACAGACTTCTCCGGTACTCTCGTCGCGGATATAGATGGCTTCGCCGGGCGTGTCGAAGACGTGATCGTCCGACCAGGGGGTAAGTTGGTTTTCGTGGCTATTGACGGACCAAGTGAAACCGGAACCGGACTCGGAAACCAAAAAGCCAAAAGATGGGTTGGCGATCACGTTGACCCAAGGCTCAGGAGTTCGCAAGCCCTCGTTGAGCACGGTCACATATTCGCGGCCGTTTTCAGCAAAGCCGCCGAGGCCATTGAAGAACTGGAGAGCGGGCTGCGGCAATTGGACATCCTGACGTTTGGCGGCGCGAGTTTGGCGAGCCATGGGCGGAGGCGCGGCCTCTCTGTACTGCGATCTGGAGATCTGCTCCGCCAAGGTGCCGCGCCGGCTCAAAAGAACGGCCCTGGCGACCGCTTGAAGCTGTGCTCGCGTTTGCGGCGAGACTACGTCTCCACGCAAGAGGAAGATTTTTCCGCTCACTCCGGTGGTATCCGGAGAAAGCCGAAGCTGGCTGCCACGAACGAGCGCTTCCAAAGAGGTTTGCAGATCCTGCACGTAGGACGGAGGTTTCTCATTAATGATCACTACATCCGCGGACAACTGTTTCATGCGCCAGTATTCGTGGGCGCGCAACAACTGGCGGATGATCTCAACGTCGTCGGGGTCATCGATGCGCGCAAGTATGATGGGCAGATCGCCTGAAATTCCCTGGGCCCAGAGGGTGCTTATATCCAGAGAGCTCGCACTCAACACGTCAGGCGAGGGTCTGAGAGAGGAATCCGAATAGAGGACAGCATTCGCCAGCCTCTGGAATAGGTGAGCCTCGTCGGGGCCGATGCTCAAATGGTGAAGCTGGACCTGCGCTTGGGTCCAGGCGAGGGTCAGAGTGCGTTCGAAGGTTCGGGCATCGCGATACTTATCGGCAAGTTCAAGGACTTCTTCGCGCGTGGAAGCGACGATGGTGGAAAAAATCAGATGAACGGTGGTACCCGAAGGAATATGGACAGTACGTCGCAAGCTAATGATCGGGTCGAGGACCGAACCCGCAGAATTCGAAAGCGGGCGACCATCGACGATTGATACCGGGTTGCGCAAGCTGCGAGCGCGCCCCACGAATTTCGCGCGATCGGTCTCGAACTGCAAATCGCCTACGGTGGCGCCGTCCACAACTAGAACGTGCGCGGCCCAAACGGCAGTGTCTTCGGGCGTACGCTTGCGTCTGGTGGCGAGTATCGCACCCAGGTCGGCCACGAATTCAGTTTCAACGAACAGGTTGGAGAAAGCAGGTTGCGCCACATCGGCTGCCTGTGAAGTAAGCGAGAGTTCCGCATAAGAAGTTACCTGCACATCCCGCGCACGGACACCTAGATTGGTGATGGTGACGCGACGAACTTCGGCATCGTCTTCCGACGAAACAACCACTTCTAGAGCGGTGGTAAGCGAGCGGTCGCGGCGAACAATTTCGGCATGATCTTCGTAAAAGGCGGCTTCGTAACTATCCGGTTCGACGCCGCTGGGCTGATAGCCGGCGGACCAGACATTTCCAGTTTGTTCGTCGCGCAGGAAAATATAGCTGCCCCAACAATCGCGGGTGAGGTCCTCACGCCATCGAGTGACTGCAATATCGCGCCAGCGGCTGTAGCCCGAGCCCGCGGCCGTCAGCATGACGCCGTAGCGGCCGTTGGAAAGGAGTTGAGTCCGCGGAGTTGCGTCATGGGGAGTTGTGAAGCGGCGAACCACCGGAGGAGTGAATTCGCGGACTTTGGCCGCAGCGGAGACTTCTTCGGCGCGAGGACGCGCAACCAGCACATCGCGCGGAGTGCGCTCCTGCAAAAGAAGTTCGGTGGCACGCACGATGGGTTCGGCGTGGAAGCGCGTTTGCATGGCGCCGTGATTCACGACGTTCGCGGAGGATAACAACGTCATGCCCTGGTGATGCGCCATGTAAGCGCGTATCACCGCAACATTCTTTCCTTCCGGCAATCGGGAGCCGGAGTAGTCGAGAGACTCATAAAATCCAAAAGTTCCCTTGCCGCCAGCCTGAACGAGACGCTCAAAATTTTTGACAGCAAGGGCGGGGCGAATCATCGCGGCCAGCGCGGTGGCGTATGGCGCGATCACCAGATCTTCGCTCAGTCCGCGTTTAAGGCCGAGCCCCGGAACGCCAAAGCTGGAATACTGGTAGGTGAAATCTATATCCCTGGCGTTGTAAGCAGACTCTGAAATCCCCCAAGGCACGCCGCGCTCCTCTCCATACTCAATTTGCCTTAGGACTATCTGCTCATAGGTTTGGGACAGCAGGCTATCGGAAGGCGAACGCATCACCAGGTCAGGCATAAGATATTCGAACATCGATCCAGACCAGGAAATTAATGCGGAACCGCGTCCCACGGGCGTGAGGGAGCGGCCGAGGCGAAACCAGTGGGAGGACGGGACGTCTCCTTTGGCGATGGCAATGAAACTTGTGAGGCGTGCTTCCGATGCGAGCAAATCATAGCAACTTGGGTCCAAACACCCGTCAGTGCCACGGTATCCGATGGAAAAGAGCTTGCGCGAGTGATCGAATAAGAAGCTGAAATCCATGGACTCGAATAATTTTCCGGCCGTTTGCGCGATTCCGGTGAGGCGCCGGACCAGCGATCCGGCATCGGAGCTGGCATCCTGCATCGCTTGTGTGAGTGCAGCCACCCGTGCGAGGACATCCTTGTTCGCTACAGGATCGTGGGCTAAGCTCGCGCCAAGAACGGTAAGTTCCCGGACGGCAGCTTCACATCGTTCCGGAGCATCGGCTAAAGTCGGGAGAGTGCGGAAGAAAGGTTCAATTGCGAGCCATTCGGGGGCTGGGCCGGAAGGATTTTCAGCCATGGCCACGACTTCTCTGGGATCGAGACGGAGCCAGGGCAGCAGGATTCTTGCATCTTGAATGTGAGATTCCACGCTGATTCTAGCGGCTTCGGCCCAATATCGAAATTCTGAATTGGAAGTATCTCCAAGCTCTTGCTCCAGGGTTTGGGCAATATCTGCAACGGTTTGGACTCGCTCTCTTAATTCCACGAACCGCACGGCCCAATCCGCGGCATCCGCCGGCACGGAATCACACATCGCCGCAACAGCATCGATGGCGTTGACGAGCTGCTTGCGCGTGACGCTGTGCGTGCGCCGGGTATCCGAAATCCCAACGACGGCTTCGCGCAAGAGCGAGAGCGCGTCCTCCACTCCCGCCAATCGGCAGGCTTCCATGGATGACTTTTGAATCAGCTCCCTGCAGCCGTTACCGAGAACCAGAAAATGTCCGGCAATATTCCCGCTATCGACGGAAGAGACGTACTTGGGGTCCAGAGGATGAAAATCCCGCGTGTCATACCAGTTATAAAAATGGCCTCGAAATTGTTCCAATCTGTTCATGGCGCGGAAAGTGTTTTCCAGGCGTTCGGTTGCTGCCTGAATTCCAATCCAACCAAAATCGCGGGCCGCGAGGGTAGAAAGCAAATACAGCCCGATATTCGTCGGCGAGGTTCGGTGGGCGACGATGGGCTTAGGAACTTCTTGAAAATTGTCCGGAGGAAGGAAGTTATCCACGGGAGTAACAAAAGTCTCAAAGAAGCGCCAAGTGCGGCGCGACAGGAGCCGGAGAGCGGTGGTATCGGACGGGGAGAAAGCCTCTACGTCCGGAAGGCGTGGCGGAAGGCTGATCCAACGCGCAACGGCCGGGGCGGCAATCCACAGCGCAACAAAGGGAGTTGCGGCAAATAGCGAATGGGGCTTACCAAGAAGCACCGCGACCAGGACCGCAAGAGCGAACAAGACACTGGCGCTCATGCGTTTGTACACACCGAAAATACTCAAGTTGACTGCAGCGTTCGCCTGGGCCGCGGTGACCCACTGCAGCAAATTTCTTCCCGAAATAAGGATCCTGACGAGGGTGCGCAAAATCGCATCGGACATCAGCCATGCTTGGTATGCCAACAGAGTGATGGTCAAACCAATCTGATATAGACCGAGGGTAAGATCCGAAAGGAGGCCGCGAACGTGGCTGCGCTTGGAGATTCCGCCGAGATGCGGGTTCAAACCCACAAGAAAAGGAATCAGTGAAGGAATGGCAACCGTCGCGAGGATAAACCTGGTCCACAGCCAGGGAGAAATTGCTGGTACCAGCCACCCAACCACCAACGTGAGAAACATGCAGGGCGCCGAAAGGGTTCGACGCAGATTGTCGAGCATTTTCCAGCGGCTGATTGCCGGGATTTTTATCTTTTTCCGTTCCTCTTTTGACAAGCCGCCGCGTCCGAAGATCCAGGGAAGAAGTTGCCAGTCTCCGCGCCCCCAGCGGTGCTGGCGTGCGGCAGCGGCCTCATAGTGCGAAGGAAAATCGTCGAACAACTCAATGTCTGTCGCCAGCGCGGCGCGAGCGAAGATACCCTCGAGCAGATCGTGGCTCAGCAGAGTGTTTTCCTTCACTTTGCCGGCCAGAGCCGTTTCATATGCGTCGATGTCGTAAATTCCCTTGCCGGTGTAGGAGCCTTCGCGGAAGAGATCCTGGTAAACATCAGAGACAGCGGAGGCATACGGATCAATTCCGCTTGGGCCGGAAAAGATTTCTTGGAAAAGCGATCTATCCCGCTCGGTCGGCAAGGAAGGCGTAATTCTGGGCTGCAGGATTGAGTAGCCGTCCACAACACGGCCCAAGTCAGCAGAGAATCTCGGCCGATTTAAAGGATGGGCCATGGTGCCTACAAGCCGGGCGGCGGTGCCGCGAGGCAGTCGCGTGTCCGCATCCAGGGTAATAACGTAACGCACTCCTGGAACCGATTGTGGCGGGCGGCCTTCGATAGAAAGGAAGGTGGTGGTGGCAGAACCGCGAAGAAGTTGATTGAACTCGTGCAGTTTTCCGCGCTTGCGCTCCCATCCCATCCATTTTTGCTCGCGTTCATTCCACACGCGCTTGCGATGGAACAGAAAGAAACGCTCGCCGCCGCCGGGCGGAGGCCCGTGGCGTGCGTTTAAATTTGCGATGCTATCGACAGCGGTAGCCAATAGGTCTTCATCGTTCGGTAAACTTTCAGTGGGGGCGTCGACCCAGTCGGAAAGCAATGCAAAACGCAAGTCGCCGTCGGGGTTTGCCAGGTAGTGGACTTCCAGGCGCTCAGCCTGTTCTTTGATTCCATTCTCAGAAATGAGCAAGGTCGGAACTGCGACGAAGGTGCGCAGCTCCGCGGGCACTCCCTCCCTCAACTCGAAGCGGGCCAGCGTGCGCGGTCCGAGCAGATCGGTGACGGCGCGATTGATCAGGGCGAGGGCCAAATCCGATGCAGGGATCGCCGCAAGTAGCCCGAGTAACACCAGATAGCCGGGGTGCAATCCCATTTCTCTGGCGCGGAACAGAGGAAACGCGAGGATGACGGCTGTCAGCGCTGCAATCGTTCCCAAGAAGCCAGGAACCGCAGCGCGAACGTACAGGCGGAGTATCCATCGTCTCCAGGGGACGTGAAAATCCAATTCGCGCTCAAAGGTCCAACGTCCATGCGATATCAGGAAATAGCCGGGGTCGGAGCGCCTATCGTCCGGCGGCTGACCATCGGTTCGCTCCGCTCGCGCCTTTTTCGCACGATGCACGGCGCGTTCGGCGACCTCGATTTCACTGTGTTCGGATCCTCGGGAGAGATCTTCGACCGCGTGGCGATAGTAATCGCGCGTGGCGAAATCCATGTCCGCAAAATTACTTCCATCGCGCAAAATCTTATCCACCAGGCTGACGCTCTCGAAGAACACCTGCCAATCGAACTCCGACATCAGGCGCATGCTGGTGATGATGTTGCGCACGGTGACAGTCATGGCCGCTTGCTG
>JBAVQA010000198.1:0-1537 GCA_049693595.1 Candidatus Acidiferrales bacterium
TCGCACGCTCCACGGAAGAAAATACCCCGGCGTCGCTCGGCTACCGCATGCCCGCCGAATGGGAACCTCACGAAGCTACATGGATCGGCTGGCCTCATAACGAAACTGACTGGCCCGGAAAGATCGCTCCCATCCACTGGGTGTACGGCGAGATTGTCCGCAAAATCGCTCCGGGCGAGCTCGTTCGCATCCTGGTGAACTCAACAGCGCACGAAACGCAAGCACGCAAAGTTTTGAAAAGCGCGGGCGTCAGTATGAGCAGGGTGCAGTTTCTGCGCTTCCCTACTAATAGAGGATGGACGCGCGATTTCGGTCCCATCTTTGTCAAACGCGCCAAGCCCCGTCCGGAAGTTGCCATCGCTCGATTCCGTTTCAACGCCTGGGCGCACTACCCGGACTGGAAAAAGGACGATGCAATTCCAGCGCAAGCCGCGCATCGGTTGAAAATGAAAATATTCCGCGCACATCTCGGCGGATGTGACGTGGTCCTCGAAGGCGGAAGCATCGACGTGAATGGTTCCGGCACGCTGCTCACCACCGAAGAGTGTCTTCTCGATCAAAAACGCCAGGTCCGAAATCCCGGATTCACTCGTGGTCAGACCGAAGCCGCGTTACGAGGCTCCCTGGGTGTAAAAAATATTATATGGCTCGGCAAGGGAATCGCCGGCGACGACACGCACGGCCACATCGACGATTTGTGCCGCTTTGTGAATCGACGCACCGTCGTCCTTTGCCGCGAGAAAAATCCTCACGAGAAGAACTACCGCCCGCTCGAAGAAAATTGGGAACGCCTGCGCGACGCAAGGCTCGAAAACGGAAGCAAAGTAGAAATCATCGCATTACCGATGCCGGCTCCTCTTTTCTTCGATGGCGTGCGCCTCCCCGCCAGCTACGCGAACTTCTACATCTCAAATTCCGCGGTGTTAGTGCCCACATTCAACGATCCCAACGACCGCGCAGCTCTCGGCATCCTCAGCGGTTTATTCCCCACACGTTCCGTAGTCGGAATCCATTCCGTCGATTTAGTCTGGGGATTCGGCACCATCCACTGCCTGACGCAACAGCAGCCCGCTCGCGCGTAAATTCCATCTAATTCTTTTTTCCCTCGTTCCAGGGTTGGGAAGAAAGACAAAAGATGATCGCTGGTCGGCATACAAAGTTCTCAGCGCGGGAGCCCGATAAGTATTAATCTTGTACGCATGAGAAAATCACGCCCCCGCAAAGAACCTCAAGAAAAAGAGCCGGGCAAGGACGAACCTTGCCTCTTCTGCAAAATCGTTTCGCGCGAACACGAAGCCAAAATTATTTTTGAAGACGAAATCTCCATAGCCTTTCTCGACGTGCGCCCGCTTTTCCCCGGCCACGTCTTGCTGATTCCGAAAGCGCATTACCCCACTTTGACCGACCTCCCCGCCGCCCTGATCGGCCCGTTTTTCTCCAACGCTCAAATGCTCGCCCGCAAAGTGCAGCAGGCCATGAAAGCGGAAGGCACCTGCGTCGCCATGAACAACGTCGTCAGCCAAAGCGTCCCGCATCT
>JBAVQA010000199.1:0-14017 GCA_049693595.1 Candidatus Acidiferrales bacterium
CCATCGCCACCACCGCCGCGTTCGCTCTCGCCGCTATCGCTCTACTCACCGGCTTCCAGTCCCTGCTCGCCTCTCGATTGACCATCGCCATGCTAGTCGGCTTCCTGTTGCTCGTATGGCTCCCCGCTCTCTTCGCCGATCCCCACAATTTTGGAAACTGGTCCGAAGCTCTGGAAACTTTCGCCATCACCGCGTCCGCGTGCCTCGTCGCCGACTATCTCGCCCGCTGCCCCTCGCCAGCGTCCGCACCCGCCAGCGCCACTCCGGCTTAGCCTTTAAAACTTGTCATCCCATTAATCCGCCTGATCACACACAAGCTGCGCAGCCAAGATTTCCTGGCTCGTTGGTTCGTTCAGGTTGTGACACTCGCGAAAGTGTCACAAGTACCCGTACGTTGGCACATACCTGCTGCGAATATACGAGGGAGAGGCATAAGCCAGATGCGATGGACTACATGAAGCGACGATTGCTGAGCCTAGTCTTAGTGGGCGTTAGTCTTGGCGGACTCACCGGCTGTGTCGCGCGACGTACTAAAGCGGCTGTGCTTTCGTATAGCCAGGTCCTCAAACCTGGAATGACCCGGAAGGATGTGGAGGACTATTTTCGAACGAACAGAGTCCAGTTCAGCCAGGGGTGCTGCGCAGAGGGCTCAAACGGGCATTCGCTTGACGACTACATTGAAATCGGGACGCAGCATTTTCCGGTGCCATGCGGTGACACGTCTTACTACGTGGCCTTCATATTTAACGAACAAACGCTGCGCCCACCTGAGAGGATGATGCAAGCCGATGACCTAGATACGTTGCGATCAATCACTACGTTCAATTGGGTGGACGACTGCTTCTAGGCGGGTGGGCCGGGTGGCCAGCCCTCTCGCGCGGCACCATCGTTCGCTTCAAGCAGGATTGAAACTCGCGGGGTGCAGAACTCTTCTGGCCCTGCTTGCCCTCAGTTCGCGAAGAGAGGAACGAAGTGCGGTGTGTGAAGGTTCCGCTTTTGCTTCTCATTGAACGAACGGATAGATCTCGTCGCCGATCCAATAAGTCGCCAAAACAATTGCAAAGAGCATTCCCGCCGTCCATAGCCCCCAGCGTACACGTTCGCTGCTAAGAGAAAAACTCTGCAATGGAATGTCCACGATGTAAGCCGCGCAGTAGCAAACATTCGCCAGCAGTCCGAGCACGGCAAAGAGCAGGAGAGAATGCAGCGTCATTGCCGGACGAAAGTGAGGCCAGGTTGCTGCCACCCAGAAAGCCACCACGCCGGTAAGAACAAAATTATAGATCAGCCGCCGCGGCTCCCAAAATCGAACCGCATCCATGAAAATCCCTCCAGGTTTTCCGGCCGGTGCCCCGCCAAAATCCCCAGATCGAGTCAGGTCTGCCCCTTGCATCTTTTTTGCCTCCTCTGAGAAGCAACATCGCAATGATACCCCGTTCTTCTCTCTTGTAAAGTACTTTGCACAGCAAAGTACGCTCGAGCAGCGGGTCTGCCGCGCGGACTGGAGCCCGAACTCTCGGAGCTTCAAATGTAGCGCCGGTTTACCCTGAGGTACGAACGGGGCCTTCAGCGCGGCATCTTGCTTCGCCGTTTCGCCTCTGTAGCGGCCGCCTTTTTACCCTGAAGAGACTGAAGGGCAGGCGGGCATCTCGCTCTTCGGGAAACACCTAACCCGTGACTGCGGTCTTTACTGTACGCACATTGGCTCGGTCAGCAAAAGGGAATTGAGGCGTTAACAGAGGTCTGGGGTCTAAGAAGTGAACTATCCGTGCGGTATCCGCTCTTCCGTCATGTCAACAGCGACAATATCGAAACTAGTGGGTTCGCCACCCGCCGTGCAGCCACCGCGCGCTTCTAGCACTTTTCTTACTCACTCTATTGCTGCTTGATGCTAGTGTAAGCCTGAGGCGAGGCTCGACGAGGTGGAAGCATTTAGAATTTATGGCTTGCAAATCATTATAGGATTGATAGCTCTTCTGGGCATTTGGAAGGACTATACCGAGAACGAAAAACGTTCTAAGAAACACGGAAAGTGGATTTACCTGGGCTTGTTCTCCTTGACGGTGTTCCTGATGATTCTCAGCATCGTCGATACGCATTCTAACCGCGTAAAGGTCGCAAAGGATGCGCAACAAGCTTTCGGCGAAAAACAGACTGCCGATGCACGTATAAAATTCTTGACCGACCAGATTGGTCAGTTGCGTGACGATTCAAAGGCGAATAGCGACGGCTTTCGAAAATCTTTTGACGGGCTTTACCAACGATTTGCGGACTTGCAAGCCAAAGTTACAAATGTCGATCTGATTAGAGAAATTGATGATACGAAGAAGGAACTGCGAGCCACACAAGAGAAGCTAAACACGCCAAAGGTGACCTTGGTTCCCAGTTTCTATTTTCTGGATTACAGTTATAAGCCTCCGATAGTTGAGATGACTGCTTCTCGGCAGCTTGACGGAAGCATTCCGATTGATTTCGTGGTCATAAACCCGTCCGATGTATCTGCGCTTCGTGGAGAAATTATTCTGAGAATATGTGATTTCTGTCAGTACGCAAAAGAACCTGAAGGCTTTGCAAAAAGAAACGGAGCGCACAATAATGATCGGGCCAAATCGTTCGACCACATCTTAGGAAACACAGCCTTGGAAAAGATGACGGCCGACATCATCCCACCACCAAATGTTAGTCATATTGAAATATTAGTAATCGTCGTTTGTGAGAACTGCGGCGCTGTAGAACAACGGCTCGGCATTAATTTGAAGTGAGTGACAGGGAGGACTGGCCATGGCTCTCCGGGCGATAGCGTTTCACGAAGCAATTTCATACGAAAAGTTAGAAGAAATATTCAAAGCGGATGAAAATGTACTGTTCGGTGGGAGTCTCGCAGGCGTCTGTTCAAAGTGCAACCTGAAATTCGGAGTGTTTTTCCCCGCCAAAGATGATCCACAAAACCCGGAATATCTAGCGGCCATCAACGAGATGATCGCCAACGATTGTCAGAACGGCAAACATCTGGGTCAATACGCGTTTGCGACTAAGCCCTAGTGCCGTAGAGCCGAGGCCACCATCCGGCGGTTGGCCAACACTTTCACCCCGCACCGAGAGGTGACCTTCTGGCGTTTGTCGGGACCTCGAACGTGCGCTAGAATTGCAATCCACGCCCGAGGGTGAACGCGCGGCTAATTAGCCGAATCGTATTCTTCTGCTACCATGTGCGCGTTCCGATTCAAAGGTTGGTATGCGACGATCACTCTATTTCAATGAAAAATCGATTCCCGTTCTTGCGACGACTTTCGCAGCCATTCTCGCAACGGTAGCTTATTTCGCCACTACATTTGTAGACCAACAAGGACTAAAGGACGAAGCCCTGAGGTCTCGGGTACAAACAATGGAAGTCCAGAATGAGCTTAGGACACTGGAGGCGAGAATATCGGGCGCCAATGACAAAATCGAGCAATCGGTTGCCGCAATCGCAAAAACGGCCGGCAAAGTCCCGGATAGTCCCCAATCATTGCGCCAGATTGCGCTGCTAAATCAGGATATAGATACCATTACCTCTAGTCTTACGACGATGCGCTCTGAGATCGACACGATCAACTCAGCGTTGGTCACTAACCCCGAAAAGGCGCTGACTGTGCCTCTTCTCCGTAAGGACGTCGATGAACTGAAAGCGGAAACTCAGAGAGATATGGATTCACTTCGGGGCGAAATGACGCGAGGCTATGACCTCAACAGATGGCTGATCGGTCTCATTCTCGCCGTACTCATCGGGACTGTTATCAATAACGCCATACAGTCAAAATCGCCGAAGGGCGAGCGCCGTCCGAGATTTGAGTAAATGGGGGACCTCCCATATAACACCCCAAGTTCAAATCGAGCCACAGATCGATTTTTCGGGCGCCGCATTTTTTCTGCGACTTTGGCAGAAAAGGTGCCGGGTCTGACGTGCACGCTCTCACCGCAAGCCTCACACTTTCTTAAATTTAGATAGCGAATCCTTCACCACCAGACCGCAAAAATCGCAGTTTCGCGTTTGTGAATTTACCCCTCCAACCACCACTCCCCAGACGACTTGCAAAACGTACACACAAATTCAGATTTGCGTCGTGTGGTAGGCTAGAAATGGAGCTATGTGTAGCGCGCAAAAAGTCGGCGCAGTGAGCAGTTCAAGCAGGGCAGTAGCTATTCGTGTGCGCCCTGAGCCGCGAAGGGTGCCCGCTCGTCCGCGATCGGATTCTCCTGCGCGACATCGGGCGCAGCAAGCAGCGCCCCTACGGAAGAAGCTTGGGGGCGACCGGTTTTCACAATTTCTAACCGGTTCTGGCCTACAAACAGAAAGCGACGTAACTCACTCAGAACAAAGCTCCGCCTCATTTCTAACCGGTTCTAGAATTGCACGACGAGCGTTACGTCAGGGCACGGCTTTTCACCCTGAGCTTCGAAGGGTTTATCCTGAGCCGCGAACGGCAGCGGTGCCGAAAAGTAACCTCGCAGTGCGTCAGGGCACGGCTTTAGCCGTGCCGTCACTCGCTCGCCCTGACAAAGAAAGGGCCGTTCAATGCCGTCATACCTTTCGCGCTGATTCACCTGCGCGAGTTTTCGCCTCTGCGCCTGATCTACCCGCGACGACACCGAAAACGCAAAAAGCTTGCGCGGGTGAACCAGCGCAAGCGGTAATGACATCAACGCAGTCTGCTTTTCGTTTTTCCAAGAAATCGACGTCCGCGACTTGTTCCTTTCGCGCAGATTCACCTGCGCGAGCTTCTGGTTGCGGGCCTATTCCTGGGGCAACTAAAGTGAATTTCAAGATATTTCTAACCGGTTCTGACTTACAAACAGAAAACGACGTAACTCGCTCAAAACAAACGACAGAAAAATTTCTAACCGGGGCCAGAACTGCATTTAAGCGATCAGGTGTGGCGCTGTTTTTGTCTGCGATTTTCGCGCTCTCGGCCTTGGCGCAAACTTCGGCTCCGGCTAAGTCGCACACGCCGCCCTTTAGCGATGCTGCGATATCAGGGCCGGTTACGTTGCCGGCTGCGTCGCAAACGTTGAACCGGGACGGCGCTGCCGCCTTCCTCGATCAATACTTCGCGCAGCACATGGACGCGCTTCACGTCCCGGGCGCCGTCGTCGCGATCGTAAAAGACGGCGAAGTCGTGGCCCTCAAGGGCTACGGCTACTCCAACCTCGAGAACAAAATCCCGGTGGACGCGCAGCACACCGTTTTCCGGCTCGCGTCCGTCTCCAAAGTTTTCACCGCGACTGCCGTGCTCCAGCTTGTCGAACAAGGGAAGCTGCGCCTGGCCGAGAACGTAAACGACCACTACCTAAAACTTTTCCAGCTCGAAGAGAATTATCCGCGCGCCGTCACGCTGCAAGAGCTTCTGACGCATACCGCCGGGTTCGACGACCGCTCGATCGGCGTCACCGCTCATAGCGCCGCGGACGAAATTCCCCTCGGCCCCTATCTCGCGCACCGCTTGGCCGCTCGCGTGATGCTTCCCGGCGATCAGTACAGCTACTCGAACGACGGATTTTCTCTCGCGGGATATATCGTGGAAGCGAGATCCGGCGAACCCTTCGCGCAATACATTCAAAACCACATTTTCGCTCCGCTCGAAATGCGCCAGAGCGGCTTTGTGATTACTCCGGACCTCGATGCAAAACTCGCAACCGGATACGATTACGATTTCCGGCGCAGAACATTTGTCCCGGTTCCGCTGGATTACCCCAACATAGTGCCCGCCGTGTCTTTGGTTTCCACCGCGAGCGACATGGCTCACTTTATGATCGCCGAGTTGCAGCTAGGACGTTACGGCGCCCAAGGAATATTGACCGAGGATTCCGCGCGGCAAATGTTCGCGCGCCAATACACCAACGACCCGCGCCTCCCAGGCACCGCCTACGCCTATTGGGAAGAGTTTCCCAACGGAATCCGCGCGCTCCGGCAGGACGGCGACTGGATGGGCGCAGTCAGCTCGATTTATTTGCTGCCCGCCGAGCACGCCGGAATTTTCGTCGCGCTGAATACCGGAGAACAGCGGCTGATCAACGATCTCATCCCCCAATTCATCGACCGCTTTTACCCCGCGAGCGCTGAATATGCCGCGGAGCCGGCTGCAGTGGCGGCGTCGGATCCGCCCGCGCGTTTTGCCGGAAGCTATCGTCTAAATCGCTACGCGCACCGGACTCTCGAAAAACTCGGCACGCTGCTCCGCGAATGGGAAGTGTTTCCCGCCGCCAACGGCGCGATCACTCTGCTGAATCCGAATATCGGTCTCAGGACTTACGTCCCAGCGGGCCCGCTCCTTTTTCGGCGCGAAGGCGAAAAAGACGAAATAGCGTTTCACCAGGACGAACACGGCCAAATCGACCGCCTCTTCGTCGGCAGGTACGTTCTGGAAAAGCTTCCGTGGTATGAAACCGCCATGGTACAGAAAGCGCTCTTCGTGTTTTTCGGCTGCGTCTTCGGCTGCGCGGTTCTCGCCGGCCTGGTCGCCTGGATCAGAAAGGGAAGAGGCACGTCGGCCGCGCTTGTCGATAAAAACGATAAAGCCGTGTCCAGACTTCGCCGCTGGACTGCGGGAGTTGCCGCCGCAAATCTGTTTTTCCTCGCCGGGATGTTTCTGGCGTTCCTGAACAAAGTCGCGATGGCCTTCGGCCTGCCGCTCTACGTGTGGCTGTTGCTCTGCATTCCGCTGATTACGACTGCCGCGACGCTCGTAATCCTCTGGCAAGTATGGGCGGCCTGGCGCAATCGAGCAGGGGCCTCCGCATCGCGCGCCTTTTACTCCCTGGTCGCCTTCGCCGCCGTCGCCTTCGTCCCATTCCTAGCCTACTGGAATCTCCTCGGCTTCCACTACTAGCCCCGCCATGAAAACTCAAAGAATCGTCAGCTCAGCTATGGATGCGAAGGGAAATGAACTGTATGCTAGGAACTGGAACGCCCGATGCGTCACCGCGACGGCGTTCAATTCGGAAGCAAACTGAGGAGAAGACATTGCACAATTATTCAGTGAAGTTTTCATACGAAGACCGAGCAAATGGATTGACGTACGTGGAAGTAAAGCAGGAAGGCTCGACCATTCCTGTGTCCGTTTCGAAAGCCCTGCGCGCCTTCTTCAAAGGACTCGACCGCAAGCAGCGCTTTGACGCCAACAAGGGATTGACCATCTCCTGCAGCCGCGAGGCGTCTGCCGGCGAATAAACGCCAGCGGCGTACAGCGGCCGGAACCGTGGCGAAGCCGAATCCATCTCCTCAGGAGACCGATGACTCGGACGGGATAAACTGCCCGCAATGCGGCGCGCCCTTGGTACTTCGGCCAGTTCCCGGCGCCAGGCAATTTCCCCGCCGCCTGGAGTGCCCCCAGCACGGATGGACCGCGGAACGCGCGCGCTCCATCCGCATGCGCTTCCACAAAGACCGCCCCGACTGGTAGCCGCGTGAATTCTCGCAGGTCGTCTTCCCCTCGTGGCTGCGCCCCAGCGCAGGCAAATCCAGCCCGCACCCTCCGCGACGGGTCGGCAGCCACAAGGGAATCCTGCCTAGTTACTTCTTGCCGCCAGTTACGTGGCCGCGGCCATCCCGCTCTTCGTTTCCTTTGAAGTGCGCAGCATCGACCCGCTTCGACTCCACGGCTTTCTCGCCGGCCTTTGGCATTGGGCCTTTATAGCCGTGTTCCGGATGGAAACGGTTGTTCACGTGGCCGCGGAAGTCGTCATGACCATGGAACCACGGGCCAGCGCCGATGAAGACGCCGCCAGTAAACCATTCCGGACCGTAGTAGCCGGCCGGAGCACAGGCGTAAGGAGCAACGTCATAGTAACCGTAGGGGCATACCGGCTCCACTCCCACGCTGACGGCAACCTGAGCCGCCGCTTTTGGGGCGGTTGCGGAGAAAAGGAATACTGCGGCTGCAGCCAGCATCAGAAATCTAAGTCCGCGCATAAATTCACCTCGCCTTTGTTGTTTGATATTCCTAACAACACACTTACAACACGAGCGTAAAACCAGGCCGCCGCAAAACTCCATCCGCGAGGAACTTTAATTAGGGGCGGGAATTCACTGTAGGAAATGCCGGTTAAGAAACGGCATTCGTTGGTCTCAAGGAGTTTGGCTCCTTTCCGCGATCAAGAAAATCAAAAGAGCCGGCGAGACGCCGGCGCTACGAAAAGCGAGTCGACGACGAATGGGGAAGGTGGGGGCGATCAGAAATCTAACGTCAAAATGCCGGGCTGAAGCCCGGCACTACATAAACTTCGAAGTCAAAAGAGCCGGCGGGAGAATTGGGTGCGAGCCGAATACGGATGCCTGGGTGACGCACAAGCGGGCGCAGCACGCTGCGCCCCCACGAAGCCGTCCGAGATTGCGCTGGAGCGTCGAACGTTGTTACCGCGTCAGGGCAAACCTGAGATACATTCCACGGCAAAGACATCAGGCGCGGGAGGCTTGCGCGCGCTCAGGGTAGTCGAGTTTGGCGTACCAGTTCGGGCGGCCCTGAGGTGTCAGGTCGAGCATGTTCCAGAGCGACCACAGCAGGTCGAGGTCGCGCTCGTTGACGCCGGCGGCGAGCTTGGGGTGCGCGCTGTAGAAGTGGCGTGTGCATTCCGGGCTCGGAACAAGAGGCGAAATGCAACTTCTTTGGGGGAGGGGTGTTTAACCTGATAGACGCGAAGGAAGGCAGTCCGGAGCGTCTGAAAGAAGAGAGAACGGAAAGGACTTACGGGCTCAGAAGGGGCCCAAAAATGAAATACTTTATAATGTTGGCGTTGCTTGGTACTTGTTTAGTAGGGGCACCTAACGCGAAGGCGCAAGTGGAGCTGGGAGTGGGAGTCGGGCCGGGGTATGGTGCGCCGGTGTGCGCGTACGGCTACTATGGATATTATCCGTATGCGTGCGCGCCTTACGGGTACTACGGTCCTAGCTGGTTTGATGGCGGGTTGTTCATCGGAGCAGGTCCATGGTTCCGCGGCGGGTTCTTTGGCCGTCCTGGATTTGGACGCGGATTTGACCGTGGATTCGGCAACCGTGGCTTCGCTGGACGCGGTTTCGCGGGACGTGGAGCAGTTGGTGGTGGATTCCGCGGAGGTACGGCACGCGGTGGTGGTAGAGTTCACGGCGGAGGTGGCTTCCACGGTGGTGGGGGCGGTTTCCACGGTGGCGGTGGTTCGCACGGTGGAGGCGGTCACGGCGGCGGACACAGGTAAGATTCAACGATAACGGAAATGTTGGAACGGCCGGCGGCGAAAGCTGTCGGCCGTTTTTTTTTGGGCGAAACCGATCGAGCGTGCGAGACGAAGAATTAAGCGTGCTGGCCTAATGCTGAGGGCAAGGTGAGGTTTCAGCGGGCACAGCATGCTGTGCCCCTACGAAACGGAACCGCGAGTGTCGTTAGGTCACCTCCGACGGGCACGGAGCGCGGGGGCGCGGAAATGCAACGGCAAGAGGCCCGGCTGCCCTTCAGTCTCTTCAAGGTAAAAAGGCGGCCGCTATAACGGCTAACAGAAATGCAACGGCGAGATGCCGGGCTGAAGCCCGGCGCTACGAAAGACGGGCCGGAGAAGGACATTTATGTTGGGCGTTTAGTTTCCGACGACGAAGAGTTGGCCGTTGTTTTGGGTGTAGATCTTGCCGTCGGGACCGATGGAGATGGGGGTGTAGGCGGCGCCGATGGCGGAATTGAGGAACATCTTTCCGGTGGGGTCGGTGAAGATTCCGGAATTAAATTGCGGCAATTCGTAAACGTTGCCATCCTCGCTGTTGACGTAGACGTTGCCGAGCATGTCGATGGCGGGCATGTTGATGCACCATTCGTAGCCGTTGGGATGATCGGTATCGATGGTGGTGCTTTGGAACTGCCATTCGATATTCAGGTTCGCGTCGAGTTGGGTGATGTAATACGGGCCGTCAGGCGACGGGCTGTCGCAGACGGGACTGCTGCCGCTGCAATAGGACCCTGAGGGGTAATGGTTGTCTTTGATTACGACGGAGAAAGTGTTGTCGTGAACCCAGACTCCGGGCGTGGAGTCCCAGCCGAAACCGTAGGCGCCGACATAATTTCCCAGCGAGTCGAAGCGGAAAAGATGGCCGCGCGAGAAATTATAATTATCGAGCGCGCCGAAAACCACGGAGCCGTCGGGCAACACGGTGGGCGAGGACGAAGCCTGGTCAACCACATTGCCGGATCCGGGCAAATTCGTCGTGGGATCGACTCCTGGCGTGGTGCCAAAGAGGCAGGAGTTCGCCTCGTCGGTAACACCTTGAGCTGCGATGGGCAAAAGAACGCCGCAGCCATCGCTGAGACGACTTTGGAGCGAAGCCTGCCACTTGGGTGAGAGGTCAGCAGTATTTACGGCTAGCAAGTAACTCACCATGTTATCGAAGTGCGCGCGGCTGACGGTGTAAACGGTGGAACCATCCGCCGAGACTGCCGGCGCCACGTTGATTCCAGGGCGCTGCGAACCGCACGCGGACGGGAAAAACGGGGCGACAGCCGTCGGACTTGGCGGCCAGGGAAACGCGGGCTGCGGATTTTGGGCGAAAGTTCCGGGGCAAGTGAGCGATGTTCCTGCAGGAGCGCCCGGATTAATCGAAGCGAACGTCGCGACGATGAACGAATCGTCCGGAGCAATCTTTACCAGCCACGCTCCAGCAACATCGTTCTGATCCCAGGGATTGCCGGTGATGTTGAGCTGGATCACGTTGTAGTAAATGTTGCCATTGGCATCGGCAGTGAGCGGGCCGGCGACGAAAGTGTTCTGCGGAGTGACGGTGGCATTCGCGGTGAAAGGGTTGATGAGCGAAGCGGAAATTCCGGTGTTTTTGTCGACTTTCCACACGGTGCCTGCGGCGCCTGGGACGTAGAGGAAGTTGTTCGCGTCCGCGGGATGAAAGACAGGCTCCCAGCCTTCCAGCCCCGGGAATCCGCTACTGAAATCCGTGGCGTTTGGTTCCGGAACCCAATCGGTGCCGAAATTCCATGCTTCAACGAGTTGATTGTTGACCCAGCTAAATCGCGACTCGGTCCATTCTATGCTGTTCCAAGTGTTGGGGCCGCAAGGGGCACCGCTGGTCCACTGGCCAACCGGATTGCAGGAGTTGTAATTGCCCTTCTTCATCACCATGTAGGTATCAACTCCGTCCTCGATGGGGGCCTGAACGTGGACGGTTAGCGCCGGCTCACCGAAAAGCGGATAGTTTTCCGCCTTTTCCTGCGCGACGAACGGATCGTACGAAATATTCGCGAGAATGTGGTTCAACGGCTGGCCGGTGGCGGCGACCATTCCGGTGTGCCGCGGGTTCGCCCCCCACTGCGGCCAAAATGGCGCGTTCGAGGCATTCTGCGAGCCGACGACAAAAGTTACCGTAACTATTGCAGGGGAACCTGAGGCTCCCGGATCGGTTACGGTGATGTGTCCGGTGTAGGTGCCGGCGGCCAAAACTCCGGTGGCGACGAAAATTTGCATTGCTTCCGGCGCGGTGCCATTGGTCGGATCGACGGTTAGCCAGGGCTGATCGGATGAGGTGGTAAAGTTGAGCGTGCCGGCGCCGGTGTTGGTGACGTTCACGGAAGCGTCCGGGGGATTGAATGGGCTGCCCTGCACGGCGGAGAAGGGGACGGCGTTCGAAGAGAGCGACAAAAAAGGAGTGGGCGTGATCACGTGCCCGCCTCCGCCCCCGCCACAGGCGCCGCACATGGACGCAATGAAAGAGAGGATTGCGGTCAGAAAGAAGATTGTTGCGCGCTTAGAAAAGGCTCCGGAACGAAACGGCCCCAAGATCCGATTCATGGTTTTCTCCGCGCATCGCCTGATGCGGAATGGCACTGCCGAGTGCGTACGTTACTATGACAGGGAAATCGCGAGAGCGTGAATCTATTAGCATGGTTCGCAAACGACAATTTCGAGTTCCGCTGACCGCATTGACTATAATGCTCCGGACGCTTGATCAAAACGCATTGCGAACTCTTTTCGCGCCGCTTGGCCGACAGGACTAGCAGCCAATTAAGATGCGGGTATGATGTACCGAGTTACACATGAGGAGTGTCCCGGTGGACCAGTCTCCTATAAAGAGCCAAAACTCCGCACCTGAAACTGGAAAGGCCAGCAATCATCTGGCGAACGAGCGGACGTTTCTAGCTTGGATTCGCACGAGTATCAGCATCATCGTGTTTGGATTTGTGGTGGCGAAGTTTGGGATTACACTGCGGGAATTTTTGCGCGTCCAGGGAGCCGGCGTGCGCGAGAGCGGCGAGTCTCTGGTTATCGGCGTGGGATTTATAGCGATGGGGATTTTTATGGCGCTGGCGGCTTGGTTTCGGTACCAGTCAACCATGCGCCGAATAGAGGCCGGGGACTTCAAGCCGGCGAGGGCGATTGTGACGGTGTTGACAGTCGTTGCCGCGGTATTCGGGATTATTTTGGCGGTGTATTTGATTTATCCCGCGCGGGCGCTGTAGTGACGCCACAGCGTGCACGCGTGCTGTGCCCTACGGGCGGGTTAGGGAATTTGGGGGGTGGCGGTGGCGAGGGTTTTCGCGAGCCAATCGGCGTGGGGGAGATCGGAGGCGGCGAGAGACTTGAGCTCGCGGTCGAGGTCGTATTCGACGCGGCGGATTTGTGGCTTGGCGTCATGCAGCAGGAGATATGAGGCGCGCCGGTCGCCGTCGTAGGAAAGGCTGACGCTGCCGGTGTTGGCGACGATCATTCCGGAAACGCTGCGGATGAAGGACCGATGGATGTGGGCGTAGATGGCAATGGGCCGGCCGAGCGGAGAGAAAACGGATTCCAACTCGGCGTCTGTTGCTTCGGGGGCTAGGGCGCGCCAGAGACTTTCGGGGCTGGCGTGGACGAGCGACATCGAACCGTGAAACTGGACGCGCGGGAGGGAGCGGAGCCAGGCTAGGCGCTCTGCTCCGAGAGATTCGCGAGTGGCGGCGGCCATTTCTTCCAGCGCTGCGAAGAGCGCGTGCAGCTTGGGAGGTTGTTGCTTTGCGAAGTCGTGAAGCGACTCGGGCTGGAAAAGCATTTCGTCCGTGTTGCCGACTACGCCTGGCCATCCGAGTCCGCGGATGCGGTCGACGATTTCGGCGGGGCTGGATCCGGAGTCGGCAAGATCGCCGCCGTGGAAGATAACGTCGGGAGAGGTTTGGCGGAGATCGGCGAGGACGGCCTCGAAGGCGGTGAGGTTGCCGTGGATGTCGGACACGATGGCGATGCGCATTGGGATTAGAGTTTCATCAGGGAATGAGAAAGTCAAAAGAGGCGGCCCTTCGTTCCTCGGGGTAAGCGGGACCCCGGCAGGTCGAGCGGCAGGCAGGCGCTACGAAAGAGATGCGTGGCGCTGATCCAGCGGGCGCAGCATGCTGCGCCCCTACGGAGTCCGGGAAATTGATGGTTTTTTGCCAGGCGGGGGAGAAAATCAAAAGAGCCGGCGGGACGCCGGCGCTACGAAAGGCACCACCGGACGTCAACACCGAGGATTCAAGGGACGGGCCCGGCGTTACGAAAACACTGAACGTCAAAAGCAACAGCAAGATGCCGGGCTGAAGCCCGGCGCTACGAAAGCCTATATCACGTCGTAGGTCAGGGTGACGATGCCGGTCTTGTAGATTTTGTGGGCGGTTAATTTTAGCTTGGCCTGCTTGGCTGGGGAGGCGAGCAGGGGGATTCCAGCGCCAAGGAGGATCGGGATTACGCCGACTTCCACTCTGTCCACGAGCTTTGCGTCGAGAAAGCTTTGGAAGAGTGAACCGCCTCCGAAGAGCCAGATGTCCTTGCCAGGTTTGGCGCGCAGGGAAGCGACCGTTACCTCGGGCTTGCCGGACACAATGGTCACTTCGGGGTAGTCGCGCGGGCGCAACGTCCTGGAAAAAACAAACAGCTCCATGCCTGGGATTTTGGTACGGCCCTGCTGCACCAATAGCTCGAACGTTCGGCGACCCATGAGAAGTGTGTCGAACTGAGCGAAGAGCGCGACAAAATCAATGTCGGGATCCTGGACGATCCAGTCGAACTC
>JBAVQA010000200.1:0-5971 GCA_049693595.1 Candidatus Acidiferrales bacterium
TCCATTCAGGACCCGCGCTATCGCGAACAGCTCAATAGCGCTCTGGCCGATCTCGACGCACAACTTTCCAAATTGAAAGAAACCGATTAAGGCAAAGACCGGGTCATCGCAGGCCTGAATCCTTTCCCATTCAGTCGGCGGCGTGTTAATCGTGCGGGTGTAGCGGATCCGAGTCGTCGATGAAAACGACTCCCACGCCGTTCTGGTTTTTTTCCCGGCCGGCATCAAAATGAACGACCGTACCGCGCAAGGAAAGAACACTGGACGTCGTCGGATCTCCCGTGGCTTCGATCACCACGCGTACTTCCGACTGCAACTTTGGCCGGTTGTTCAGACAGAGATATGCCCCTTGTAAGCTCAAATCCCGCACCGTAGCTTTTTCTTCGAACGTCTGTCCGTCTTCGGATTGTCCGCTGACAATGGCGGTAAAACGCAACCGGCGTCGCTGGCCTCCTCGCGACTCGCGCATCTCCACGTTTACTCCGCGTTCGCTCATCGTGATGGACATGCCCTCAGTGGCCGCCCATGTAGCGGGGAATTCCTGTCGCGCAGCAGAAAGAAAGCCATCCACTGTTTTGTCGATTGAATCGGGATCGTGATGAAAGAGAACCAGGTTTCTTACCTTCGCTTCGCGCGCAATCTTCACGCCTTCCAGCCAACTCGAATGGCCCCAGCCCTTGCGTTCCGATGCGAGTTGCTCCGGCGAATATTGGGAGTCGTAGATCAGCACATCCGCGCCCTGAGCGAGTTGCCGAAGGTTCAGGTCGAACTCCGCCACGCCCGGTTCATTGTCGGTGGCGTAGACCACCGAGCCGCCCGAAGTGTCCACGCGATAGCCTAAGCATCCCTGCGGGTGGTTCAAATACCTGGCAGTGATATGGGTGCCGTTGATCTCCCATTTATCGCCGCCGTTGATTTCATGAAATTCGCGGGCCGCGGTCATCAGGCTGATTTCCACCGGAAAGTACGGTTTGGCGAGTTGCGCTTCAAGCACTCGTCGAAGACTTTCGGGGCCGAGGTATTTCGATTGGAAACTATAGAAGTGGAAGCGATTTTGCGACTGAAAGAACGGGTTGAAGAATGGAATGCCTTGGATGTGGTCCCAGTGGTAATGCGTAACAAGAATGTGCGCTTCGATGCCATGGCCCCCGTGCGTCTTCGTCCAACGGTTGCCTAGCATTCGCAATCCCGTTCCGCAGTCCAGAACAAATCGCGTACCGTCGGGAGCTATAAGTTCCAGACAAGGCGTATTGCCGCCGTAGCGCCATGTGTCGCGCTCAAGCGTCGGCGTCGAGCCGCGCACTCCCCAGAAGGTCAGTTTGGCAACGTGGTGGGTCATCGCCGACGCGAATCTGCACGCTTCCCGCTTGCGCTCCGTCGCAATTTCAGAGGTTCGGGAACTGCTGCAATGGTAGGCGGTGGCGACGATTGAAGTCAATCCAGTTTCATCTGCAAAGTTCATTCCGGATGCTGTCCCTGCTTTCGGTCCTGTTCGGTCACAAACGGCAATCCCGGCACTGTCCACTAGGGCGGCCAGCGAGTAGAATTTAAGCGATGCAAACGCAGTCACACGGACAGGCAGGGCACACTCACGACCATGGTCACAGCCATGGCCTGGCCGGGCATGGACACGTGCATCTGCCGCTGGAAGGGATGACCGGCATCCTCGGCGCCGCAGTGATTGCTACGTTCATTTTGGTGGCGGTTGAGCTAGCAGCCGGTTATGCCGGTCATTCCATCGCGCTGATCAGCGACGCCCTCCATAACCTAACCGATGTCCCGACACTCGTAATTTCCTGGCTTGGCATGCGATGGGCCAAGCGCCCGCCCACGGCGGAAAAAACCTACGGTTATCACCGGGCGGGAATCCTCGCAGCGTTTGTGAATGCGACGCTCTTAACAATCCTGTCCCTGTTCTTAGTGTATGAATCCATTGCGCGACTGCGCCATCCGGTGGAAGTCCAAACCGGACTGATGCTGTGGGTTTCACTCTTCGCCCTCGTCATCAACAGCGGCATTACTCTAGCGGTTCATAGCGGCAGGCATGATCTGAACATCCGCGGAGTTTGGATCCACAATTTAGGTGACGCGCTTTCGAACGTGGCAATCGTAGTGGGTGCGCTTTCCATTCGCTGGACCGGAGCGCTCTGGATCGATCCGGTCATCGGCATTTGCATCGGCGTGATGGTGCTTTGGTCGGGAATCGGCATTCTCCGCGAAAGCAGTCATATCCTGCTAGAAGGACTTCCCCGCGAAATGCGCCTCGACGCCGTGGCTGCCGCGGTGCTACGCGTGGAAGGCGTACAAGAGGTTCACGATATTCACATCTGGACGTTGGGCACCGATCTAACCGCGCTGTCGTGCCACATATGCATTCCCGACATGCATATGGAAGAGAGCGAAAGAGTTCTCAAACAGGTTCGAGACGTGCTGGCACACGACTTCAAAATTACCCACACCACAATCCAGTTCGAACGTGCGGGACTGCCTTCCGAAGCTGGCCTTTACATGCCTGAACCCGCCCGTCGCTCTGAAATGTAAAAAATCCCAGATGATTGCTTGTAGAAGTGAACGGGCTTTAAAGAGGTGACTGCAGCGGTGTCCCGCGCTCTTGATTGACTCTTAGCGTGGAATCTGAATCGAGTTCGTTCGCAGCGATCGTATACCGGCTACCCGCTGTGGTGATGTACACGATCGAGTCGTTAGCGTGCGTGAACGCTACCGCCTGAATCCACCTGCCGTCAGTCAGCACCAGGGTGAACTCGCCTTCATCGGGAAGGGTAGCCTGCGCTTCCTGCTCCGCCGCGTTCTGCGCAGCGTACAAATCTTCTTCGCCGGACTGATTGTCCTGGGTTTGCAGCGTGACTTCATGAGCACGCTGCGATTGGTTGCGGCCTGACTGATCCACGGATTGATCACCGTCTGCTTCATCGTCGTTCGTTTGGTCCACGGACGCCTGCTCGACAGCCTCGTCGCCGTTGGCGGGAACCCAATAGGTTCCTCCGCCAGAAAGTAAATAATATCCGTTTGTTCCCTCCGTGGTCCTAGGGAGCGGATTCGGGATGGGAGAGGGTTTCTGCCGATTGATCGGACTTAATATGCTCTGCCGCTGGGTAGTGTGTGCAAAACCCGATGTTGAGGATGCGCGAACATTTGCCCTGCCGAGAGTTGCCCCTCTGGCGCCGCCTGCGCCTGAAGGGACCGCCGCAGATGAAGTAGAGCGCGCCGCTATCGGGGCCCGCGAACCGCGCTGAGCTCGAGCCAGAGGACAAATGCAGAGAACTGTGCCAAGAATCGCGAGAATTGGGCCGAATTGAAGCCTAACTTTCAAAGCTTTTTCACGCTCTTTGCATATGACGCACCGCACGGACTCCCGGTTGCCTCGATTGTGCACCTGAGCGATTCCAGATTCACTCCCCCCGCTGAAAACTGCTCCGTCCGCTCAATCCTAAGGAACCAACCGCCATCCCGCGGTGTCTATAACCTGTGATTCGCCCGTCTGGCACCGGTACAGCTGTGTACGTTTGCTTTTCCCTTAGGGCGGGATGTGCTATAAACATGCGTTCGAAGGACGTTGAAACATGCCGCAACCGAATGTAACGAATCATCTCGCGGACCAAGCGGAGTCGCAGACCGGCCATGATTTGCCGAAACAGGAGCCGGAAATTGCATCCGCGTACTGCCCGAGTTGTTCGGCCCGGTTGGCGCAACGAAGTTGTAAGCTGATTTGCCCTGCTTGCGGTTATTATATGTCGTGCTCGGATTTTTACTGAACGAGGCCACGCGGGTAAGTAAACTGTGTGTCTTCTTCGTATTCGTGTCATAGCTAGGATAAAACGGATTTAAGACTTTCAGGAGGCGAGAACGTGGCACTTAGGATGACGGATCAAGAAGTAAATGGCGTGACCGTGCTGGAGATTGAAGGGCGCATTGTGCTGGGCGAAGAGAGCAACGCGTTTCGCGAGAAAGTGAAAAGCCTGCTGGCTGCGGGCAAGAAAAAGATCGTGCTGAACCTCGCGAACGTTGGCTACATTGACAGCGCCGGTCTCGGTACGCTCGTGGCCACGTTTCACAGCGCTCGCTCGCAGGGCGCCACGCTGAAGTTGGCCAACTTGGGTTCTAAGTTTAAGGAAGTGCTTCAGGTTACGAAGTTGATGACCGTGTTCGATACCTACGACAGTGAGGCTCTTGCCGTTCAAAGCTTCGCCAAGTAATCGAGCGGGAACGTTTCGAGCGACGGCCCAGATCAACTCTGGGCCGCGCATCTTTCCACTTATTGATCGACCTTTCCTTCGATTCGGTAAATAGCCAGTCCGCTGAGCAGCTTGGGGTAGAAGTCCGTGGATTTCTGGGGCAAAACGTCGCCGCCTAGAGCAATTTCAACAACCTGCTGCGCGCGCACTGGATTCAACAAACACGCCAATTGCGCGTCGCCACGATCCACCGCCGCAATTGCGGCCTCGATTTTGCGCTCGTAACCGAGATTTTTCTCCGCTTCGACCGCCTCGGCGGTGATTCCCAATCCTTTTTCTAAAATTAGGCGATGCAGCAGCACGACGTCCAGCCCGCGCTGCGCTTCGGACATATCCGGCAAAAGCGTTTCGAGATCCACGTCCTTCCGCAGCAAGAACAAATAGAATGCGCCGGCGTTCCCGTCGATTGTTCCTGGATAAATTCCGATAGCTCGGCGGCCGTGGTTCTGGCCTGCAAAGTCCTTGCGGAACTCCGCGTAGCTCGCAGCACGCTCTTCCGAATTGAGAAACGGGTACGAATACCAATCGAAAAACGGAGTCAGTCTGTTACGAAATTGTTGGAAATCAAAATTCGGGACATTACGAATCAGCCGATGCGTGGGCAGGACGGTCAGTCCCCGCGAGTGCGAGTTTATAAACGTCATCATCGCAAATTCATGAGCGGCCAGCGGATCGATTTTCCCGAGTCGCGCGCGGCATTCGTTGCGAAAATTCAATGCGGTTTCGTAGCGATGATGCCCGTCGGCGATGATGATTTTTTTATCCGCCATGGCCGCCTGAATTCGGTGCATGAACGCGCCGTCAGTAACCGGCCACAGCCGGTGCGTCACGTCGAATTCATCGTGTAATTCCAACGGCGTGGGCGTGCGCGCAGTTTCTTCCAGGTAGGTGTCAATCTGTCTGGGTGCGTCGTCATACAGCATAAAGAGCTGGCCCGTCTGCACGTGTGTGTGCCGCAGCAATTCGACGCGGTCGGCTTTCGGAGCGGACAGCGTGCGCTCGTGTGGGAAAACGATCTTCGCGTCGTAATCTTCCAAGCGGCCCAGCGCGATGAAACCAATTCGCACTTTGCGTGTGTGCGTGCCGGGAACCAGATACTCCTGCGAGTAAACATAAATCGCAGGAGCCTGGTCTTGCGCCAAAACGCGTTGTGCTATCCACTCCTTGATTTTCTCCCCAGCGCGGGTATAGACGTTATTCTCGCCAGAATCCTCAGGAAGCGATTTGCCCTTTTCAATCGCTATCAGGTTGTATGGACTCGCAGCGTAATACCGCTCCTGCATCGAAGGAGTGATTTTGTCGTAGGGTTGAGTGAGCACGTCGCCCAACTTGACGCGGTTTGTATCGTAACGCAGGGCGCGAAAGGGATGAACTTCAGCCATGGAGCCTCTCGTAGCGGAGCGAGCGCCGCAGGAGCCAAACATTGTAACAGCGAGCGCGGTTTAAGTTGTAGCCCTCATGCCGAAGGGCCATCGTACTTCGCGTGTGGGCCGAGTGACAATTCGGTTCCGCCCACATAAAATCTGAGTGTTCTCGCGGGACTTTCCACAGGAGCCTCTCGAATGCCGTCTGAGGACAATCGTTTTTCCGCCGTACGAGCTCTGATCTTCGATCTCGATGGCACGCTGATCGATTCCAAACTCGACTTGGCGCTTTCCATCAATGCCATGCTCAAACGCATGGACCGCGCGGAGCTAGTGCACGAGGAGATTTTCGGA
>JBAVQA010000201.1:0-9349 GCA_049693595.1 Candidatus Acidiferrales bacterium
GGCAAAACTGGTTCCCAGGCTGATGAAGAAATCGCCGCGATAGCTGACACGGACTTTGGCGTACTGGGCGAAGTAATCGAAGAAGAGGAGCACGTGGCGCTTGGCTGCGGCAACAAGCGCGGGCAACCCGATTTTTTCTTCCGCCACATCCCCGGCAGGTAAGGAACTATTTACCACTCTACCCTCCGTGAATCGTGATTTTGCGGGCTGCACGTTCCCACCAGAAATGCGCCAGGATCAGTAGCGCCACCACCCAGCACCACTGGGTTACAAGAGCCCGCAGCGCATGGGCGCGATCTAACTTGCCAAGATAAATCTGCAGCGGTGTGTAAGCGATGTGCTCGAAGGGAAGCCATGCAAGGACTGTTTGAATCTTTGCCGGGAAAAAGGCCATGGGAACGAGCAGGCCGGAAAGCAGTTCGATCAGCCAGTATTTTGCGCGAATAAGCGCAAGGATGGATTTCAACGGGATCGCGCAGGTTCCGATCATGAAATTAATGGCGCCCATCAGAAAAAAACTTCCAAGGACCGCGACCATGAAAAGCGCAAAATCCTGGCGGGATGCAGGGCTTTGGACGTGAAACACAAATGCGACAACGAAGGCGGTAGGAAGCGTCAGTAGCCCGAGGCGAAACGCGGATTCGCCAATCGCCCGGGAGATCCACATCCATTGGACCGAGACGGGCTTGATCAGGTCCATGGCGATTTTGCCTTCGATTACCTCGTAGGCCATTTCCTGATCGATGGTGTTCCAGTAGAACGAACGAATGATCCATCCCACGCTCACGTACGTAATCATCTGCTGCATGCTGTAGCCGGCGATGGATTGGCCCGAGTGGTACACGGCGCTCCAGATGAAGTAGTACACCGTGACGTTTAAGAAGTAGGTGATGATGCCGGTGAAATAGCGCAGGCGGAACGCGAGGATATTGACGAATCCCACACGGGAGAACTCGACGTAGGGGACAAGTGCCTGGGCCCAACTGCTCACGCCAGTACCTCGGGGAGGGCTTCGCCGGCGTAGATGCGTTTGATGATTTCTTCGATAGGCTCGTCCTCGATTAGGATGTCGCGGACTTCGACGGCGCCGAGGATTTGGCGGATCAGATCGGCGGTCGCCACTTTCACGCGGTCGAAGCGGATGCGGTAGGTGAGTTCGTCCACCTGTTCTACCTCAAGGCCTTCTCGCGAAAACTGCTCAACACCCACAGCTTGCGCGCGGTCTTTCAGCGCGAATTTGATTTGCTTGGTACGCAGCAATTTTTCTTTTAGATGGCTCAGGGGGCCATCGTAGAGCACTTTTCCGTGGTCGATAATCATAATGCGGCGGCACAACTCCTCGATATCGTCGAGGTCGTGAGTTGTTAGCAAAACGGTGGTGCGAAATTCGCGGTTGATGGCGCGCAAGAAATGGCGGATGTGGTCTTTCGCGACCACGTCGAGGCCAATCGTGGGTTCATCCAGGAAGAGCAATGGAGGATTGTGCAGCAGAGCCGCGGCTAAGTCGCAGCGCATTCGCTCTCCGAGCGAAAGCTTGCGCACTGGCGTGTGCAGATAATCGCGGATGCCCAAGATTTCGTCGAAGCGTTCCATGCGCGCATCGAAATCACGCTGCGAGACGTCGTAGATGCGCCGGAGGAGCTTGAACGATTCGATGACGGCGATGTCCCACCAGAGTTGAGTGCGCTGGCCGAACACCACGCCGATCGTCTTGACGTATTGGCGCCGCTGCCGGAAAGGAACGTAGCCGTTGATGCGGATTTCGCCGCTGGTCGGCACCAGGATGCCGGTCAGCATCTTGATGCTTGTCGATTTTCCAGCGCCGTTCGGGCCGATGTAGCCGACCATTTCGCCGCGCTCGATTGAAAAACTGACGCGCTCCACAGCCGCAACCGTGCGGTAATCCCTGACAAACAGATTTTGAATTGAGCCCCAGACACCCTCGCGGCGCTTGAAGGTGCGGAAGTGTTTAGATAATTCGTGGACGTGAATTAGCGAATCAGCGCTCATGAATCACCGGATTCTAGCATTAGCATTGCGAACGTGCGCGGCTACCCGCACCCTGCGGAGATTAGACGCGCAGAATTCCTTTTGGGTGCTGGAGAAATTTCTCGGAGGGCGGTCATTGCTCCAGCGGTGGTTCGGACCAAAGGCGCGCAATTGGACGGACAAACTGGGAAGGAATGATGCTTCCAGGTTGACTCGGCACAGATGAAGCGAGCGCACTAACCCTTGTGGCAGATGGAGCAGTGTTTTGCTTCGTAATTCTCCATAGTGACTTCGAACATATTATTGCAGCCTATACAGACGCGGTGAATTTTGGGTGGTTTGTTGCCAGGCTTGCTCTCGTCCGTAGGGCTGGAATGCTGAGTTGTGTGAGGCTCGCTCATGACCGAATTCTAACACGCTCCAGCGGCAGCGCAAGATCGTGCGACATAGCGACCGCATTTCCCGGAGTGCCAATCTGGCACCGATTGGCGTTTGCGCAGGCATGCTTCAAACGGGTCTGCTACAATTTTACGCTTCCGGGGGTAGCTGCGCGTCCGATCGCGCGGCCGATGATGGCGAAAAATAGCAGACGAAAATGGATCGTAGCGGCCCTTGCTGTGGCGCTTGTCGTCATAGTTCTAGTGGTTCTCGCGGGGCGTGGGCAAGCTCCGACGGTCTCGATCGCCCGAGTGTCTCGCGAGGATTTGACTGCATCGATCACGAGCAACGGAAAGGTCGAACCGATTTCTCCCGTTATTGCTCGCGCGCAGTTTCCCACATTCGTGGATAAAGTAATGGTTAGCGAAGGGCAGTCCGTTCACCAGGGGCAGCTTATTCTGACCCTCAATGCGGCAGATATTGCAAGCCAGCTGGCACAGGCGCGGCAAGATTTGCTTTCCGCTGAAACCACTTTGCGAAACGCTCGCGCGGGCGGTCCTCCCGATGAAGTAGCGCAGCTCGGGGGAGACCTGGAGAAGGCGAAAGCGCAGGTGGCGAACCTTGAGCGCACGCAGACCGCGCTCACCGGCCTTGTCGCCAAGCAAGCGGCCACGCAGGACGAGCTCAATCAGAACCAGGCGCTTCTGGCAGAGGCCCGGGCCAATCTTCACGCGCTGGAACAGAAGACGGCGGCTCTAAAACAGCAAACAGGAGTCGACGCGGAAGCGGCTGATTTGCGTGTAGAGCAGGCGCAGGGCCAGGTTCAATCGCTCGAAGAAAAATTGCGTTCGGCGACTGTTAAGGCGGAAGTGGACGGCACGCTTTATTCATTGCCTGTGCATGCAGGCGATTACGTGAAGGTGGGCGATATTCTGGCGGAAATGGCTGACTTGCGCCAAGTCCGCGTTCGCGCATTCGTGGATGAGCCCGATCTCGGATCGCTTGCGCCGGAAGAGGACGTAAACGTGAATTGGGACGCAGTGCCGAACCGCACATGGAGCGGAAAAGTAGAGCAAGTTCCCAAGCAGGTAGTAGCGCGCGGAACCCGCAGCGTGGGTGAGGTTCTGTGCTCGGTGCAGAATGACAAGGTAGAACTTCTGCCAAATGTGAATGTTGAAGTGCGCATATTGGTCCGGCAACGGCCGGGGGTGCTGGTAGTGCCGCGGCGAGCCGTAAGTTACGAAAACGGACAGCACTATGTTTTTGTATTCGACGGTGAAAGAGTTCATCGCCGCCAGTTTGAAGCGGGCATAGCAAGCGATAAAAGCTATGAAGTCGTTTCGGGACTGGCGCTGGGCGACAAAATCGCGCTGCCTGGCGATGTGGATTTGAAGGACGGTATGGAAGTTCGAGCCACGGAGGCCAAATGAACCGGCGGTTCCCCTGTATTTCCAGATTTTCACTGGCGCTTCTTGCTGGGACGGCTATGCTCGCGACAATCGCGCCGCTTGCAGCAGCGGTGGGATCTCGTCCGGTAATGGCGTCCGATGCGTCCGGAGCAATTCAGACTGCGCAGCGCCAGTTCAACTCTGGAAATTACACAGCCGCAATCAAGACGCTGCAGTCTGCGGCGCAGGTCTCCGCCAACGCCGAGGCACAATATTGGATAGGACGCTGCTATTACGAGCTGCGCGATTATGACAACGCAATCTCAGCCGCTGAAAAGGCCGTCGAGCTTGATGCGAAGAATTCCCTCTACCATGAATGGCTAGGCCGTATCTATGGAGGGAAGGCAGATCGCGATCGCAGCTTTTCGTACGCGCGAAAAGTTAAGAAAGAATTCGAAGAGGCGGTGCGGCTGAATCCTGCAAATACGGATGCCCGGCGTGACCTTGAACAATACAGCATGGAGGCTCCCTGGGTCGTCGGCGGAAGCAAGGACGAAGCTAAGGAACAAGTGACGGCGATCGAGGCCATCGATCCGATGGAGGGACACCTGGCGCGCGCTGCTTACGATCTGGACGCCAAGAAGCCGGAGCTTGCGGAGAAAGAATATCGCGAAGTACTGGCGGCGAAACCGAAAAAGATCGAGCCTTATTTTGATGTCCTCAATTTTTTTATACATCAGAACAAGCCTGCGGATGTCGAGGCGACGATTCAGGCAGCAGCGCAGGTGAGTCCAAATGATCCGCGTTTCGCCTATTACCGAGGCGTCTCAAGGGTGCTTTCCGGAACGGATCTTCCGCGCGGGGAAGAGTATTTGAAGTCCTACCTCGCGAGCTCACCCGACCGAAGCGATTGGCCGTCGCACGCGGGAGCCCGTGAGTGGCTGGGAAGGCTTTATGAAGCGGAAGGAAAGCGGGCGGAAGCGGCAGAGCAATATCGCGCGGCGCTGCAGCTGGACCCCGGCCGCAAAGAGGCAAAGTCTCGGCTGGAAAAACTCGAGAAGTCATCGCGCTGAACGCTCGCCGCGATGGCTGGAAACTCTCATTCACGCAAGCGCATCTGACTAACCGATACTCCCTATGCAACCTCTTCACAGTTCACCCACCGAATGGCGCGAGACGTGGCAGCTTGCTGTGCAAGCGCTCCGCGCCAATAAAGTACGCGCCATGCTGACAATGCTGGGCGTGATCATAGGAAGCGCTTGCATCGTGTTAGTGGTAACCGTTGCCTTATCAGGAAAGCTCTACATTATCGGACTTATAGAGGGAATAGGGGCGAATCTCGTCTATGCGTCGGTAATCCATTCCGGAGCGGTTACGGTCGCAGATGAAGTCACACCGGCCGACCTGGAAGCGGTGAAGTCGAGCATCCCCAATGTGGTGGGAGCGGCGGGGACAAATGATATTTCGATGTTCACGAGCATAGACGGGAAGGAGCATCCCGTTTATCTGGTCGGCGTGACGGCAGGTTTTCAGAAGATCCGCAACCTGTTGGTTTTGCAGGGGCGGTACTTAGACCAGGACGACCTAAGAACGCAAAGCAAAGTCTGTCTGGTGACGCCAGCTCTCGCCAATCTGCTATTTCCCTCTGAAAGTCCGCTGGGGAAGGATATTGGCGTCGGGGAGTTGCACTTCACAGTCATTGGTGTTTACAGGGAGCGAGTGAGTAGTTTTGGCCTGTCTGAGCTTCGCCCGGAATCCGTGATCGTTCCTTTTGCGTTGATCAAGTACTACAGCGGCACTGAATTCTTCAAGTCGTTTTACGTGCAGGCAGACAAGCCTGACGACGTCCCGATGGTGACAGCGCAGGTCGAACAGATCTTGCTGAGCCGGCATCGTTCTGGGGCTAGGTACAGGGTAGAAAACCTTTCCGGCATTCTCGAGACCGCCCATAGCATTTCGCTGGCGCTGACAGTTTTATTGATTTTGGTGGCCTTGATCGCTCTCCTGATTAGCGGCATAGGGATCATGAACATTATGCTGGTGACGGTGACGGAACGAACCCACGAGATCGGGATTCGCAAAGCCATCGGCGCCCGTCGTGATTCGATCTTATATCAATTCTTGACGGAAGCTTTGCTAATAAGCGGTACCGGAGCGCTAGTGGGAATCATGATTGCGGTGTCGATTCCGATCATCATCAACTCGTTCATCAGACTCACGCACATTCCCGAGCTGCGGGGAGTTACCATTCCTGTGTCATGGCTCTCCGTACTGCTGGCGTTCATAGTATCCTGCTCGACGGGCCTGCTGTTCGGTTATCTCCCTGCGAACCGCGCGGCACGGCTGCACCCGACGGAATCGCTGCGCTATGAATAAAAAATTGCGAATGTTAGCTGCGGCCGGTGTAATTGCGGCGCTTTTGCCGGGAGGACTTGCCCGCGCGCAAGACGCCGAAAAGCTGACGATGCGCCAGGCTGTTACGCTGGCACTGCAAAACAGCCGCGATTTAGCTTTGGCGCGGGTGCAGTACACCGTCGCCCTCAACGAATCAGGGCTTGACCGAGCCGCATTTTTGCCAAACCTCTATACCGGTTCCGGCGCGGCGTACACTTCCGGGTTTCCTTCCATTTCAGGATCACCGCCTGCGGTTTTTCAAATGAGCTACAACCAGGCAATTTTCAATCCGTTGCTGAAGGGCCAGCAAAGCGCTGCGGAAGATCGCGCGAAAAATATGAAACTCGAAATGGATCGAATGCACGACGATGTCATCGTGCGGGCGGCGACGGCCTATCTGGAACTGGCCGAAGTGCGCCATTCGCTGGAACTGATGCGAAAGGAACAGGCCAGCGTAGAAAAAATTCTGGGTGTGACGCGCGACCGAGTCACAGCAAACCAAGAACTGCCCATCGAAGTGACTCGTAGCGAATTAGACCAAGCGCGCGTGGAGGAAAGAATCATCAAGCTGGAAGGCCGCGACGAGACCCTGACGCAACAGATACGCAATCTCACGGGGATTTCTGACGGGCAACCCGTGCAAGTGGATACCGAGGAGCCGTCGTTCGAAAACAACCTGCCGGTAAACGACATGATGAATGCCGCTATGCAAAACGATCGCGGGATTCAGGAAGCGGAAAACGAGCGTCTGGCACGCCAGCACCTGTTACGTGGGGCGCATCTTAGTTATTGGCCTACGGTGGATGTTGTCGGGCAGTACAGCATTTTGAGCAAATTCAACAATTACCTGGATTTTTATAAGAAGTTCGAGCGTAACAATATAAACCTCGGCGTCCAGGTCACCATTCCTCTCTTCGCTTCGAAGACGCGTGCGACTGTGGCGCTGGCGAAGAGCGAATTGGAAGCCGCCGAGTTGACTTTGGGAAATAAGCGCCAGGAAGTCCGATTGGACATCCAACAAAAAGCCCGCACTGTCCGCGAACTCGATGCGACTCGCGAGGTTGCTCGTCTGGACTTGAAGCTGGCGCAAGAGACCTTGCAAGTGGCCCAGTCCAAGTTTGACGAAGGGCGCTTTACGCTTCGAGATATTGAACGAGCGCGTTTGGATGAGAGCGACAAGTGGGTGGCGTTTCTTGACGCTGATTTTGCGCGCCAGCAAGGGCAGCTAAGTCTTTTGCAGGCAACGGGTCAATTGGCGAAGGTGTTTCAGTAACGAACATCGAGCAGGTGGGGCTTGGGCTTGCCGTCAAAACCGGGTAAACTATACAGATTGAGCAGAAGCTAAATTCATAAGGTCGTTTTGAACCCTGAGGGGGTAAGAGTAAATATGCCGTCAGTAATGAAAACCTTGTTTCTAAATCCGCCGAGCTTTGAGAAGTTTGATGGCGGAGCGGGCTCTCGCTGGCCCGCCACACGCGAGATTGAATCCTATTGGTATCCGGTTTGGCTAGCCTATCCGGCGGGAATGCTTGAAGGGAGCCGCCTACTCGACGGGCCGCCGCATCACATAACGCCCGAGGAAGTTGTCACCATAGCTCAGGATTACGAGTTCGTGGTTCTTTTTACCTCCACGGTAGGTTTCTTCAGCGATTTGCGCATGGCTCGCGCGATGAAAGACAAGAAGCCGGGCATCAAGATCTGCTTCGTGGGGCCGCAGGTGCAAATTAAGCCGGCGGAAAGTCTCTTGGCAAGTTCGGATATTGATTTTGTGGTCCGTGGTGAGTTCGATCATGCAGTGGTGGAATATGCCCAGGGCAAACCGCTTTCGGAAATCTTGAGCGCGAGCTACATGAAGGACGGCAAGATAGTCCACAATCCTCCGCGCGCGTTGCTTCAAACTGCGGAACTTGACGAATTGCCTTTCGCTACCGATGTCTATCAGAAGAACTTAACGATTGAGAAGTATAACGTTCCATTTCTGCTGAACCCGTACGTTTCGTTTTATACCGCACGAGGCTGCCCGGCTCTGTGCACGTTCTGCCTGTGGCCCCAGACGCTTTCCGGCCACGCGTGGCGCGTGCGATCGGTGGACAGTGTGGCGCGCGAATTCAAGCAGGCGCACAAGATGTTCCCCCAAGCTAAGGAATTTTTCTTTGACGACGATACCTTCAACATCCGAAAGGATCGCGTGCTGGCTCTCTGTAAGGAATTCAAGCCGGTCGGCTTCCAATGGTCCTGCACGGCGCGCGTCCATAGCGACTACGAGACTTTAAAAGCAATGGCGGACGGTGGAGCTCGACTATTGATTGTCGGCTTTGAATCCGGGGATCCGCAAATCCTGAAGAACATCAAGAAGGGCGCTACGGTTGAAATGGGGCGCACGTTTGTGAAGAACTGCAAGAAGGTGGGAATCCACGTTCACGGCGATTTTATTATCGGATTGCCGGGCGAAACGAAGCAGACCATCGAGAAAACCATCGAGTACGCAAAAGAGCTTGACTGCGAAACTATCCAGGTTTCGATGGCTCATGCTTATCCTGGTACCGAACTTTACGACCAAGGCATGCGCGAAGGCTTCCTGGCCAGCGAGGCGGTCACCGACATCAATGGCCACCAGCTTCCACATCTTGAGTATCCCGGGCTCTCGCGTGAATACATGGTGGAATCAGTGAACCGTTTCTACGACAGCTACTATCTCCGCCCGCGCGTCGCTTGGCGTATCGTGCGTGAATCACTTTGGGATTCGCACGAGCGCAAACGCCTATTCCACGAAGCGGTGGACTTCATGAAACTGCGTCACGAGCGCCGGAAAGTCGCGAAGAAAGGCGTGCAGAAGAGGATTCATGTCTCAGCGCCGCCCGTGGAGCCGCGTTCGAACGTCGGAGTACCCAGCGAATCACAGAGCGCATGAAGTCGGCGGAAGGGCTCCATCTCAAGACCTACTTTTTGCTGTTCCTGATGGTCACCTTTGGCCCGGTAGGAGACATTCTACTGGGCAAAGGCATGAAAATCGTGGGCGTTCCACCTGCCTGGATGCCGCCTGAAGTCTTCCGTTTTTTTCTCCGCGCGTTTTCTTCCGGTACGGTCTGGCTCGGAATCGCATCGCTGCTTACATATTTGATTTGTTACACGCTGGTGCTCTCCTGGGCGGATTTCAGCTACGTGCAGCCGGCCTCCGCTTTTGCTTACGCCATCGTCGC
>JBAVQA010000202.1:0-15119 GCA_049693595.1 Candidatus Acidiferrales bacterium
TGAAGCCGCAAGACCTCGCCGCTATTTTCTACACCAGCGGCACCACCGGATTCCCCAAGGGCGCCACAACCTCGCACGAAGCATTCCTCTCCAACGTCGAAACCTGCCGCCGCATTAGCGACCTGCCTTTCGATGGCAGCAGCCGCGCTCTTATTTCCGTGCCGCTGTTCCACGTCACCGGCTGCAACAGCCAGTTGTTGCCGGCGTGCGAAGGCGGCGGCACCACCGCGATCATGCCGGTCTTCGATGTAAGACTTTTTCTTCGCACCATCGTCGAGGAGCGCCTGAATATTCTCACTACCGTTCCCGCCGTCTTTTGGCTCGCGATCAACCAGCCGAACTTCCGCGAAATCGACACGTCTGCGATCAAATGGTGCACCTACGGCGGCGCGCCCACGCCTCCCGACCTGGTGGCGAAAATCACTGAAGCGTTTCCCAACGCGCGCCTCGGCAACGGCTTCGGACTCACCGAATGCTGTTCCGTAGCCACCTTTCTGCCGCACGAGTACTCCAAGTCGCGCCCGGAAACGGTCGGCTTTGCCGCGCCGGTCGTCGATCTGAAGCTGGCGGACGTAGATCCGCGTGCCAACGTAGGCGAGCTGCTGATTCGTGGCCCCAATGTCAGCCTGGGCTACTGGAAGAATCCGCAAGCCACGGCGGAAACGTTCGTTGACGGCTGGTTGCACACCGGCGACATGGCGCGGCTTGACGAAGAAGGTTTCGTGCAAATCGTCGATCGCAAAAAAGACATGGTGAATCGCGGCGGCGAAAACGTTTACTGCGTGGAAGTGGAGAACGCGCTGGCCGCGCATCCCGCTGTTTTCGAAGTGGCCGTCACCGCCGTCCCGGACACTATGATGGGCGAGAAAGTGGGCGCCGTGATCGTTCCGAAGCCGGGACAGAACCCCACTATCTCCGAAATTCTAGCCTTTGCCCGCACCCAGCTCGCGGATTTCAAGGTCCCGCAATATATCGTCCTCCGCACAGCAGCACTCCCGCGGAATCCCGGCGGCAAGGTCATCAAGAAGCAGGTTCGCCAGGATATAGAGTGGGGCAAGCAAGTATGGTAGCCCCAAAAAATTTCGCAAGCCTTTCCCGCCACAACGTCCGGCGCCACGCCACGCCGCTGCAACCCGCCTGTCTCTGTTAAATTTTCAAAACTGTGCAATTTTGAACAGTCTCGGCGAAGAGGTCGCTCTAGCATTGTGCACTTTTTGAGGACACCCCAATGACGAGCGCGAAACTCGACCCGGCGACCAAGAGTGCCGCAACTCCAAGCGCCAATCCGGAGCTCGTGCTTCTAAATCCCATTGAGGAACTGGATTCCGCAATTGATACGCCGCCAGAACGGACAAGCGCCGGTCGGTTCCAGTGGAATTTGAAGTGATTGCACAAGGGAGACTTAAGAGCCGACGTTCGCATTCGTTAGGTCTTTCATTTGCATGCTCTTCGATCACATAAGTGCCGAAGGTTTCCGTGCCGCTGACGGGAGCACCGCGAACCAGCAAAGAGGGAGCGAAAAATTGCGGAATCGTGTGACGCCAATGCTGGCAAATTCTAGAGCTTCTCGAGTTCTTCTATTGTCGATCCTGTGTATTTGTCTATTGGCAATCGCATCTGCTACTGGCTACGGTCAGCAGGCTCCCGACAAGGCCGCGCAACCCCCCAGCCCGCCAGCGGCTGGCGCAGCATCGCCCGCAGCTTCGCCCGCAGCTTCACCCGCGGCTTCCTCCGAAGCTCCCCAGTATGTGGGAGCGCAGACCTGCAAAGCTTGCCATGAAGACCTCTACAATGGCTGGGAGAAAAGCGCGCACTGGCAACAGACCTACAAGGAAGGCGGGATCGCGAAGCACGGCTGCGAGGATTGTCACGGTCCCGGCTCGGCGCACGTCGCGGGCGGCGGCGACAAAACGAAGATTCTCATTTTTGGCGAACACTCTTCCAAAGAAATCAACGCCCGGTGCTTGACCTGCCATGCCAGCGGTGCGCAGCACATGAACGCGATCAACTCGGAGCATTCGAAAAACAACGTCAGTTGCGTCTCCTGCCATTCGCCGCATCACGGCAAAGAATCGGATTTTTTGCTCGTAAAGTCCCAGCCCGAACTTTGCTATGGGTGCCATCTCCAGCAAAAAGCCCAGTTCGACATGCCGTTCCATCATCGAGTAAACGAGGGGCTGATCCAGTGCAGCGATTGCCACAACGTGCACGGCACGGTAAAGCCTCACCAAGTGCGGACTTCTTCCACACAGGATGCGGTCTGCTTCAAATGCCACACGGACAAGCAAGGGCCGTTTGTTTTCGAACACCAGCCTGTGAAGATCGACGGATGTGAGTCCTGCCATTTGACTCACGGCGGACCAAATCCCCACATGCTGAAGCTCAGCAACGTCAATTTGCTTTGCCTGCAATGCCATACTACGTCAAGCTTCAGCGGGGCGCCGGGGGCTCCTTCGTTCCACAACCAAGCGAGCTTTTTCCAGTCATGCGTGTTGTGTCACTCGCAAATTCACGGCTCAAACTTCGATGCAACCTTCTTCAAATAGGAGCCGCGATGGCCTCGATTTCAGCGAGAGGGCCGACAAAACCGGAATGCAGCTTTCGATCGCAGGGAGAAAAGCCATGAAAGGCTGCCAGGGTGTTCACTCGATTCCCTTTGCCATTTTCGTTGTGGCGCTTTTCTTTTCACCTACTGCTCGGGCCCAAGACGACTCCGGACAATCGAAAGGAATTAATTCCGGCGATTACAATATCCATTCGTCAATCGAAGCCGGGTATCGAGCGAGCGAAATCAACGGCAACCAAAACACGTACGATACCTTCGAGAACCTCAACTCAGGTCTCCGACTCTTCGACTACACGCTGGAGATGCGCTCGCTCGATCACAATGGATTCTTGTTCGACAACTTGAGTTTCAGCAACTTCGGATACGGCGGCGATCCAAACGACGTGACGCGCCTGCGCATCGGAAAGAATAAATGGTATGACTTTCGGCTGCTCTTCCGCCGCGACAAGAACTTTTGGGACTACAACCTGTTCGCCAATCCCTTGAATCCGGCGGCACTGACCCCAACTGGTTCCCTGACGACCGGCTGCATCGTCAGCCCGCCTTCGGTGGTTAATGCAACCCCCGTCCCGGGCGTCCCGGGCCTCCCGGCGTTCTGCTCTTCGCCCGCGGTGGCGCAAAACAATTCGCTTCACGCACTGGATCTAGTAAGGCGGATGCAGGATTACGATCTCACGCTGCTTCCGAATTCGGCGGTGCGATTCCGGCTGGGCTATTCACGGAACCGCGACGAGGGACCGGGTTTCTTCACCACAGACGGGGGAACGATATCGGACTTTAATGAGAATTACAGCTATACGACGAATGCGTATCGCGCGGGAGTCGATTTCCGCGTTCTGCCCCGCACGACGCTTTCCTTCGACGAGTTCCTCAGTTATTTCAAGCAGGACAACGTCGTTACCGATAATCCGGTGGCCAATCCTCAGAATTTCGGATTTGTTCTCGCAAACACTTCGGGCGTGGGCACACCGAACGGCACACCAGTGGACCTGGGAAACATTTGGAGCACGCAAACACACGCCGAGCCCTTTCCCTGCGCGGCTCCGATCGTGACCGGCACGGTCAACACCGCCAACCCCACGTGTAACGGATTTTTGTCCTATAGCCAGGTAGGCAACCCACGGAACTTCATGCCCACCGAACGGTTCCGCTTCCAATCCAACTATTTCAAGAATTTCGAAATGTCCGGCTCGGTGGGTTACAGCACCAGCAACAACCAAATCCCGGATTTCCTCGAGACCGTGAACGGATTTACCGCGCGCACCGGCGAGCGCGGAAGCACGACTGGAGGGCCAGCCGATGCAAAGCGCGTTTCAGTCAATGCGAATTGGTCCGGTGTGTATGCCATAAATGACAGATTAAGGATCCTCGATGAGTTTCGCTATGACAACTGGCGCATCCCCGGAGTGTGGGACACCGCCGAAACCGCCACGTTCGGAACAGCTTCACCCGCGGCGGGTGTTGTCGGCCTGTTGTTGCCACAGGCGACCTTTAACGCGACGACCTGCCCGGCCCCCTTCAGCGCGCCAACTTGTCCGCAACACAGCAGCAGTTCTGCCGCCGATATAACGAACGAGATCGCTACGCAATTCCTTGGGCAGAACATCAAGTCGAACACACTTGAACTCCAATACGATTTCACCAGGCGGTACAGCGCGCACATCGGCTATCTCTACACCAACCGGAAGATCTCCAGCATGGACGCCACTTTTGACGTCGGAGAGTTCACCTTTCCGGGTGGCCCCGCTGGGCCGCTGGCGACCCAGGCGAACGCTGGAAACGATTTTCTCGCCGCACGTGGTGACTGCGCCCCTTTGACACCGCCGACAACGCCTCCAACGCTTCCGGCTGGCTGCACGCTGCTAACAACGGGTCCGCTGGCCGGTGCGATTCAGGAAGGTTCACCCGGGAACCCGCTTCCGGAGGCGGGCAACGACACATCTCGCAATATTACTAACATCAACGAACAAGCGCTGTTGCTCGGCTTTGTCGCGCGTCCCATCGATGCTCTGCGTATCACCAGCGATTTTGAATTCGGCTACAACGACCAATCCTTCACGCGCATCGATCCCCGGCAAGTGCAGTCATACAAAATCCACGCGAATTACAAACCGCGCCCGTGGGCAGTGCTCGATGGCGCGGTCGAGATTCATGAAAACCGAGACAACGTCTCGACAGTGAACAATCTGGAACATGACCGCTCGTACAGCTTCGCTACGATCTTGATGGTGAATCCCCGCCTGTCCGTCGATTTCGGGTACAACTACTGGGATGTTTACACGCAGTCCGAGATTTGTTTTAACTATTCCGTAACTTACACTTTCCCGAATCCCGCACCTCCTCCAGCGACTCTGACTGGGACTGCGTTCACCTCTCCTCCTGGAGTGAATACGACTGCTTGCACTATTCCAAATGCGAATCTCGGCGCAACTGGGCTGCAAGCGCTTTCCACTTACGCTAGTACCGATCATTTCGCCCACGCTGCGGTGATATGGAAGCCCACCAAGCGAGTGACAGCGATGCTGGGTTATGGCGGCAGCTTTGTCCGCGGCAACACGATTTTCCTGAATCAACTCACTCCTTCCGGCACACTTGATTTCAATTATCAACGGCCGTACGCGTCGATCGCGATCGCTGTCTATCGAAACGTCACCTACAAGATGTCTTGGAATTATTACGGTTTCACCCAAGCGGGAAACACCAGCCCGTTCGGACTAGCAACAATTCAGTCGGCGAACTTTAACGGCAGCAATGCCACATTCTCGTTCCTGTACGCGTTTTGAAGGACATAGATCTGGCGCATGGTGGCTGTGTCTCAGAAATTCTCTTGGGAGGGATAAGATGAATCATCGAATGCTTCGAACTGGATTCGCAGTTCTTCTATTGGCCGCTCTCGTGCTGGTTGTTGCCGCACCGTCGCATGCGCAGGATGGCGCTGCTCTTTACAAAGCCAAGTGCGTCGTATGTCACTCAGACGATGGAAGCGGCAGCGGGCCGACAGGAAAACAATTGGGCGTGAAGGACCTTCGTTCCGACGACGTTCAGAAACAAACCGACGCGCAGCTGAGCGATAGCATAACGAATGGCGTGGGCAAGAAGATGCCGGCGTACAAGGGCAAGTTGACGGATGATCAGATAAAAGGTCTCGTCGCCTACATCCGCGGCTTAGCGAAAAAGACGTAGCAAGCACCGGTTCCGGCACTGAATCATCGCCGCCTTCGCTCACGGAGGAAGCGGCAAGAGGCCTTGTGATTGGGATTCTCATCTGTCAAATTGCGCTCAGCGTTGTATTAGCTGCCATCTTTTTGATTCGCCCTTCCCTGACTAGCGCTACGGGCTGGAAGATAGTGGCCTTTATTGGGTTGTGTGTGCTCCCGGCTCTTTGCATTGTAGGAGGGATGAACGCGCAGATTCAGCGCTCCGAGCAGACACGATTCTGCATTTCGTGCCACGTCATGATTCCTTACGGCCAGAGCCTCTATATAGACGATGCCAGTCATATTCCCGCCCAACACTTTCAGAACCACAGGGTGCCGGCGGACATGGCCTGCTACTCTTGCCACGCTGACTACAGCATCTACGGCCCGCTAAAAGACAAGCTGCAGGGCCTCAAGCGCATCTACATACAATATGTGAGCACGGCGCCCGATCCCGCGTCGATCCGCGTACCGGGCGGATTCAAGAATGCCCAGTGCCTGCACTGCCACCTGGGCGCTCGCAATTTCGAGGAGAACCCGGTCCACGCGGCGATGCTGGATTCACTCAAATCGAATCAGACATCCTGTCTCACCAGCGGATGTCACGATACTGCGCACGATGTGGCGAACCTGAGCCACCAGAAATTCTGGAAGCCTGTGCAATGAAACCTCGCGAACTCGGAATCCGGCGGCTTCTGCAAGTTTCCAGCGCCTTGGTAATCGTGGGCCTGTTGCTCGAGATTGTGAGCCTCCTATGGTTTCATCCGCTTTCCTTCGTGTTATTTGCTTTCGTAGGCGCGACCTTGGTCGGATTGGGAATCCTGGTGTACCTGGTGTCGCTCGTCTTTGTTGTCCCGCCGTCGGCCAACAACCACAACTCCTAGTGTTGGCGGCCCGGTGGGCCCTCCTCATTCTTGACGGGACGGAGTGCGGCTCGAACAGTATCTGTTAGACAGGCGCTAGTTCACTTCGATGGTGGTCACGCTCAGCGCAGGAAGCGTTATCGTCAGAGACGAGCCGCTTACGGCCATCGTGCCAATGGACACTGGCTGGATAGGGCTCTGTCCTTGAGTGGACGCCGCCGTCATCTGAAATAGCTGAGCGGTGCCGGAGAGTGATTGGCCATTAATCGCGGTCACCTGCGAGGTGGTGGAACGATTGATGGCCACGAATACGAACCTGCCCGGCGTGGTGCTGTCGGAACTCGCGTAAACCACGACGTCTTGCACGTTGCTGGAGGTGGATTGCAGCGACGTGTCGCCGAAGTTCCCGCCAGCGCCATCGAAATCGCGGAATGCGCGGAAACCCGCGAGCGCGTAGGGATAAGTTCCATTCGGAGGCCAGAAGCTGGCGGCGAAAAGACCCTGCGCGCCGAAGATGCCTAGATTGTCCGCTTGAGCGATGGTACCCGCGATGTGGTTCCAGCCGCCGTTTTCATATTCCGTGATGGAGATTTTCATGCCGGGGAATTCGGCGTTGATCTTGGCCTGGAGACGTCCCAAGAGGTTGATCTGTGTGCTGCCAAGTTCCTCGTAGATCCACGGATTGCTATTCGCGGAGTCGGTGAAAGTTGGATCCCATAGCGCGCGCGGGCTCTGAACGATTAGCTGGACCTGAGCATCGGTCAAGGTCGTGCCGCTCAGGTCGGTAGCTCGGTTTCCGTTTGCATCGTACTCTTCAACGTACCAATGGAAATCGTACACATCGACTAGCGGCTTGCCGTAGGTAGCCGACGCGGTGCTTAACGCGGCGAGGTATTTGTCCGGGAACCAATTCGCGCCGCTCGGCGTGGCGCTCAATTCTCCTTGCCAATTGTAGATGCCCTGAAATCCGTAGTGAACGGGCCCGAAGATCACCATGTTGGGAAACTGGTCTTTCAAAGCTTCCGTGAGCGTGATGGTCTTGGCGATGTAGTTTGCCGAAGTGACGGGATTCGGTCCCTGCACTTCCAAGTGCGTCGAGTTCCAAAGCTCCGGCTCGTTATCCAAACTGACGAAGGTGGGGTGCGCGGGATTCGTCCCAAAGATCCCCATTCCGGAAAATTTCTGATCCAAAGCCCAGACGAATTCGTCCATGTAAACGTTGGCGTCGGTGGTGGGAGGCGTGAGTGTGAACGGAACACTGGAGACTGTGCTCTTTTGGTCTACCACCTGCTTGAACCGCGACAAATCCGGCGGGTTGGCAACGCTTACCGGGCCGCTTTCGTCGCCGGCTACCAAACCTTGAAGCTGGACGGTGATCAAGCTCGCCAGGCCGTTGGATTGATCGCCTGCGATGAAACTCCGCACTGCTTCTGCCGGGACCGTGCTGCTGCTTAGGTAGTCGTCGTTTTCGTATAAGTAGTCGCTGCCCGCATTCGACGCGTTGGTCTCCCAATTATAGGCCGTCCAGCGGTTGCCGCCATCGCGATCGAAAGTGAGCTGCGGCGGAGCGCCGGTGATTCCGGAAAAGAAATTAATGCCGTAAATCCACGGCGAAATGGGTTTGGTTTGCGTCGGATTGATAGTAATCGTCACGTTAGGAGCCGCGCCGGCGGGTGTCGCGCTGGCCTGCGCAGAATTAGCGCTTTCACCAGCGGCGTTTACTGCGGATACCACGTAGAAATAAGCCGTGGCGTTTGTCACTGTGGTATCGGTGTAGTTCGTCGCGGTGGGGGAAGAGAGCGTGGTGCTAAAGGGTCCTCCCGTGACGGTCGATCGCTTGACGTTGTAACTGGTCGCGCTAGTGCTTGCATTCCAGCTCAGGCTTACCTGCGCGTTTCCTGCGGTTGCTTGCAATCCTGTCGGCGTCGCGGGAGGGACAGTGGGAGCTGTCGGTGTGGCGCTTACTTCGGCGGAGTTGGCGCTTTCGCCGCCGGAGTTCACGGCTGAGACCACATAGAAATATTTTGTGCCGTTTGTGACTCCAGTATCGGTGAAGCTGTTGGAGGCGGGTGCTGAGATTTGCGTCTCAGCACCGCTGCTCGTGGAGCGCTTGACGTGATAGCTCGTGGCACCCGCGCTCGCATTCCAGCTCAAACTCACTTGGGCGTTCCCTGCGGTCGCCGCCAAGCCCGTAGGAGTTGCGGGTGCAGGCTGGGCTGGAGTCGCACTCACTTCAGATGAATTCGCGCTCTGCCCTGCCGAGTTGAACGCGGAAACCACATAGAAATACTTCGTGCCATTTGTCAGGCTCGTGTCGGAAAAGGTCGCGACGGTCGGCTTCGAAATTTGCGTGTACGGACCGCCTGTGGTCGTGGAGCGTTGGACGCTATAGCCGGTCGCGCCGGAACTGACTGTCCAATTCAGCATGACCTGCGCGTTCCCTGGTGCAGCCGCCAAACCAGCAGGGACGGCGGGAATGCTGGCTTCGGTTTTTCCACCACCCCCAGAGTTGCCAGTGACGCCGGCGCATCCTGTTTGCAGGAAAAGGATGGCGGTCAGGGAACTGAGCACAAGAAACGGGAGTCCGCGAGTTACAAACTTCATGTGTTTCGCCTCCCATCCAGCGCGATGCCGAGCGACTTTCAGCATGTTCCGGGTCATGAAACAGGAATAAATGATTCCGTAGAAACAGGTTAAGAGACTGGAGAGGAGCCAGCAAGCTGTCCTCAGGGACAGAAAAGGTTCCAGTCCGGATAGGTCATTTACTGTCGGTGAATAGTTGCTGCGATGGGAGTATCCAGTACCGCAAGCGGAAAGAATTAGGGCGGAGAAGACTGCGCGCCGTTCGACAGGCGCGTTACGAGCATAGCTATCGACAGCCCGAGGAACAGACTAGCTCTCCGCAGGGGCGAAGAAAACCAGCAGGACGAGTTCTTCCTTAATCTCGTGAAAGTAGTGTTGTACGCCCGCTGCCACGAAAATAATGCTGCCTTCGCTGACCTCATGCTCCTCGGACGCGACGCGCATGCGAGCTCGTCCCCGAACAACGTAATACAATTCATCTTCCTTGTGCGGGCTCTGGGAATCTTTTCCCTCCGCGGGCAGAGCGTAAACACCCGCGCTCAGAGCGGGAACGCGCAGGAATTCAAAATATGATTTTCCGACTTGCGCGCGGAGCTTCTGCAATTCAGCGATATGGAAGAAATCCGCCAACATTTACCGTTCATCCTTCTGCAGGAGTGTCGCGAAAACAATGAAACAAGTTTTTATTGATTTACACCAAACGGAAGAAGCTCGTGCTTTTTTTCGAGGAACAGTAACGCCTTTTTGTTCGAGAGCCCGCCGCCGTAACCAACCAAGCTGCCGTTGCTCCCGATGACGCGATGACAAGGAACAATGATGGGGATGGGGTTAGAGCCGTTTGCCAAACCTACCGCGCGTGCCGCTTTCGGGCTTCCGATGCGGCGCGCCAATTGGCCGTAAGAAATTGTTTGTCCATAAGGAATAGCGCACAGGCTTTTCCAGACCCGTAACTGAAACTCGGTGCCCTCGAGGGACAGGGGCAGATCGAAGTCTTTTAATTCTCCGTCAAAGTAAGCGCGTAATTGCCGAATCGTCTCGACGAAGGGCGTACGATCCTGCCGCCAGCCGGATCGCGGGCGCTCAGGCCGTTTGCCCAACGCAAAACTGATCAGCCGCAAACCGCGTTCGTCCGCAGCAAGGAGCATCGTGCCCAAGGGTCCGTCGTAGTGTGTGTAGGAGATGTCGTTCATGTTAAAGACGATTCGAAGATGAATGTTACCTACGTGCCGTGGGCATCACAAGCTTCTCTACGACTGGGACGGGCAACGGACCCTGATCGAGCACCAGGTCGTGAAACTTGAGCATGTCGAAATCTTTTCCCGCTTCCGCCTGATACTTTTTGCGGAACGCGAGCCATTCGCGAAGACCTACGTAGTACGTCGGCAACTGAGTCGAGCTGAGTTTCGCGCGCACAAGCTTGCCTTCGGCCTCCGCTTGCGTCTGAAATGCATCCTTGGTCATCAAATCCGTGGCCTGCTCGTCGGTCATTCCCATCGTTTGCATCTTGACGTCGAGAATCGCATTGGCCAACAATCGCAGGCGGATTTTTCGCATCACCATCCTGAAGCGCGGATCGTTGTTCAGAAAGCCTTCGTCCATCATCACCTGCGCGATGTACTCGGCCCAACCTTCCACGTACGCGCCGTTGGCGTAGAGCGACCGCAGCAGCCTGCGCCTTTCGGGCTGAATATTGTTCAGATGCTCGAACTGGACGTAATGGCCGGGCAGCGCTTCGTGAATGCTCAGCCACTCCAGCGTGTAATTGTTGTACTCGCGCAACTTGGATTCCACTTTGTCCGCAGGCATTTTGGGATCGATGGGAGTCACCCAGTATTCCGCTTCGGCTTGAGGCTCCAGCGGCGGCGCGCTGTGGAATCCCGCCACCGAATAAATACCGCGCTCGAAGAGCGGCGTCGGAATCACTTTCAAATTGTCGCGCGTGCCCAGCGATACAATCTTTTTTTCGAGTATAAACTGCTTGATGCTTTCGAGGTCGGCTTCAATGGTCTGCTGCAACTGCTCGGGGCGGGGATGTTCGTCTGAAATCTTGCGCAGAACTTCGGTAATGATCAAATTCTGGCGCTCGTGAACGCTGAGGTCGGAATGATCGGTATGATCCGGGTACATCTTCGCGTGCATGGGCAGCGCCAGATCGAGCATTTCGGCGCGCACCGATCGCAGTCCCTCTTCGGCGTCCGTGAGCACCTGTTCGGGAGTGACGTCTGTCTCCATCACCAGCCTGAATTTCTGATCGTAGAATTCCTTTCCCAATCGCCAGGTCAGATGCGACGGCTGCTTGGCCAAATCGTTTTGCAACCACTGAGAAAAATCCTTCAGCGCAGCGATGGCCGGCGGCGCAACCTTGTCATACTCCTTTTTCAGCGGCGAGCCGGCCGGGATTTCCGCGGCAATCGTGTTTTCGATCAGATCGATGTTGCCGTCGTTTTCTTCAATCGCTGTGGTGATGAAAATGGGATCGGAATCGCCGAGGTATTGCTTTACTTGTGTTAAGAGCCTCGGGATCGCGCTCACTCTGGAAAGAACGTGGCCGACGCGAACGTCATGCGACGCGTAATCCTGCGTCAGCGGCAGAAAGAGTGCGTTTCCAATCAGCTCCACCGGAACCGTTGGATTGTGGCGATAATTCTGAATCTTATCGAATTCGAGCAAGTTGAGCCCGATCTGGTCGTCGATGAGCTGCCAATCAGCGGCATCCTGAGGGTCTAGCGCAGAAACCGGCGTCTCGTTGTGGAATCGCTCGCGCCAGTTCGCGTAAAACGCGCGCTGCTCCGCCATAGCTTCCAAACTCATATCGTCCAGCAGAGCGTCGAGTTCAATCACCTTGCCGGTTTTTGGGTCCACATGCTTGTGGTAGCCGGCTTGGGAAGCGCTGGAGGGAGAAAGAGCCAAGGAATCCTTCATAAATCGATCGCTCAGCTCCGCAAATTTCTGCGCATCCGAACGCTCGGAGGGTTTCGCGGCCGGATTGGTTTTTTGCGGATTGGATGGCATCGCAAACACGAGCAGCCAGAGAATAGCGCAAACCGACGAAGCCATCACGCGTGTCATGGTATTCCTTTCGAGTGAGCCGCCGTATGAACTAGCTGGGGCGGCGGAACGGTATCGGCATGGCGGTTTTCCTTCGCGCTGAGTATCGTCTTAGCCGCGCGCGGGCCTGCTCAGCCCAAGTGCCATTTGGTGCGTGACGCAGGTAGAGCGTCCAGTGATCGCGGGCCGCGCGGCGCTCACCGCGCTTTTCGTACGCCAGCGCGAGGTTGAAATGTACATCCGCGTGGCCGGGCATCGCGCGAGCAGCGCGCTGTAAATGGTCGACCGCCTCGTCGTATTCGCCCAGCTCCTCGAGCGTGCAGCCAAGGTTGTAACGCGAGATACCGTTCAATGGATCGAGCGCAACCGCAGCAACAAACGCCGCGCGTGCATCCGAAAGCTGGCCCATCTGGTAATATGCGACTCCCAGATTGATGTGCGCTTCGATCCAATCCGGCGCAAGTTCCACGACGCGCAGATAATTCTCGATCGCTTGCGGCAGTGTGTCCTGCTTCGTTTCACAACTCAGCGCGGTCTCAAAGAATTCCTCCGGCGTGGGGCCCGCCATCGAATGCAATTTCGCGGGTCGCGCGGGCATATCAAACGGAAAGGCCCACTGCTGCCGGAAGGGATTGAAAGGTCTGTCGGCCCCAGGGGGAACCACCAGCACATCGCGCCCCAGTTCCACTAGACGAAGGTTTTGCAGCGGCAAAGAAAAACCGCCGAATTGCTGCTCGACGAGAATAACGGCGCGCCGCAACCTGCGCGCGGGCACTCGATTTAGCGTGATCCGTTGGATCGATCGGAGGGCAACCAGGTCGCCAAAACTATAGAACCGCTCGCCCCATCGCGCTTCGGGACGGACAAGACGCAGCCGCTCCCAATAGCGAAGACGCCCCGCCTCAAGTCCCAAGATACGCACAACTTCATTCCGAGTGTATCGGTCTGCCAAGCCGGAGTCCCCCGCCTCGCGCCAACTTTCTCGAACGATTATGCACCTATTGTCAAACCGTGTGTGGCTGAGTTTCGTGTGAGCATTAATTCCTACGCACAAGCGGCTGGGGCCGCGCGATTACCATAAGCATACATTCGCTAGCACCACCCATCCGGCTCGCGCCGTCCCCTTGTTAAACTCAACTAGATAATCACCCGCCACGATGCCTCTCGATAGCGCAGAGCGATTGTATCTGGAACGCCAGGTCACCCTGGCTCGAGCCGTCCTTGTGGCTCTTGCGCTTGTGGCTCTGCTCGAAATGTCCGGCACAACGCAACGCCCGGCTTCGATTCTGTTTCTTGCTGCTTACCTTGTCGTCGCGTTGTGTGTTGTGGTCTATCAGCGAATCGTTGGCGAAGGGCATTTTCAGATTCCGCTGGCCGCCGATGTGGCGATTCTGGCGGTCTTTCTGGCCCTCACCCCATCGGTTTCCGCCTCCTGGTTTTTATTCCTTTTCGTGGTTTTTGCGCTGGCCACCCGTGGAAGCACGCGAGCAATGCTCGGCCTAGTGAGTGCGGGGTCGATAGCCATCATTTTGCGCGTAGCCGCCACAGAGACATTTAGCTGGCGCGGACTTTGGCGCTGGCTCTCCATCGGACTAGGCACCTTGGTTTCTGGCCTGGGAATGGGCTTTTTAGGCGCGAGAGAAAGAGATCACCTCGAACGCCGCCAGTTCCTGGAAAAGATCACGCAGTTATTGCAATTCGATCGCGGCTTGACCGAGTCGATTCGCCAAACTCTAGGCGAACTGATTCTCGAATTTGGATGCGAGCAAGCGTGTTTGGCGATCCGTGATGATGAACTCGAACGAATTTTTGTGTGGAAAGTTCGCGCCGCTGAGCGAGAACCGACCGGCCCGGAAACTCTACCGCCCTCGCGGTCCGATACTTTCCTCGCCGACGCGTTTGAGGTGTCCCTGTGTTGGGAATATAAAGACGGCAAGAATGGCGGTTTTGGATGGGACCGGCGCACCGGCCATCGCGTTCGAACGTTGCTCGCGCCTCCGCCTTCCACGCGCGAAGAATTTGGCGCCCGATCGCTCCTGGCGGTGACGATCGATGCCAGCGGGCGTCCCGCCGGCCGTGTGCTGCTCATAAATCCGGAGAAGCGCTTCACGCCGGCCGATCTACGCTGGCTGGAACAAATTGTCCGGCACATCGGTCCTCCCATGGAAAATGTTTTTCGGCTGCGCCACTTGCGCGCACGGGCGGTGGAGTCAGAGCGCAGCCGAATTTCGCGCGATCTGCACGATGGAATCCTTCAAACTTTGCTGAGTTTGAATATCCAGCTCGACGTTTTGCGCCGCAAATTCCCCTGGACCCCCGAACAAGCGGGCAAGGAACTCGAGACGCTGCAAACGACCGTAAAGCAGGAGAGCGAAGAGCTCCGCAGGATGGTGACGGACCTGCGTCCGATACGTGTCGAGAGCGCCGATATGCGGGAATTGATGTTCGGCTTCGCGGAACGTTATCGCAACGAGTCAGGCTTGGCGGTTGATCTGTTCATAGAAGACCGCAACTTGCGCCTTCCCGACCGTATTTGCCGCGAGATGTTCCAGATATACAGGGAAGCACTTAACAACGTAAAAAAGCATGCGTCGGCCAGCCACGTCGTGGTAAAACTAGGGCAAGACGAGGCGAAAGTCTCTCTCGTCGTGGACGATAACGGCCGCGGCTTCAGTTTCTCTGGGCAGTTCACGAGCGAGGAACTGGACCGGCTGCGTCTCGGGCCAATTTCGATCAAAGAGCGAACACGAAGCGTAGGGGGAACGCTAACGGTGGAGTCGAATCCCGGGCACGGGGCGCGTCTTACGGTAGAAATCCCACTGAATTGAAAATGACGAAAGCGAAACAGGTGATTCGAATCCT
>JBAVQA010000203.1:0-12746 GCA_049693595.1 Candidatus Acidiferrales bacterium
CGCGACAAGCGCAGTGGTCTCCGCGGGGCTAAGATTCTTGCCGTACGCAGGCATGTTGCCGCCGCCCTGGATCACCTGACGAATCAGCTGATCTTGCGTCAACCGCACGGCCACGGCGTCGAGAGCCGGTCCGCGCTTTCCGCCTTGGTTGTCGAGCGAGTGGCAGTTGTGGCATTGCTTCACTTGGAAAACAAGCGCACCTTGCCGCTCGAGAGCTGTGCGATTGTGAAGAAACTCGGCCGGAATCGGAACACCGCTCCATGCGTCCATCACCGGGCTCCAAGGCGCATTTCCAGCGAGGCGCGTAAATGTTCCCAACGCGACCGCCACCAATAAAATCGTGAGCACGGCTACGGGCCTTCGCCGCCAGCTCTTTTCGCCTTCGCCGAAAAAGAAGGGCAACAGTAGAAGTCCAAGAATTACAATCACAGGCCCAATGAGCAGAGCGGGAGTCTCCATGGACGGCGGCAAGAGCGAGAGTATGGCGTAGAGCCACAAGAAGAAAAAATCAGGACGCGGCGCGGTTTGGATGATCGTGGGATTCGGCGGGCCCGACGGGCCAAAAGGACCGAAGTAAACGGCGCAGGCGGCAACCGAGAGCAAGATGAAGGCTGAGAAAACTAGATCCTTCCAAACCGCGCTGGGAACGAAAGGTATTCCGTCTTTCTTCGTCAGCTCGTGATACTCCTTAATATATGTCGCCTTGCGGACCACGCGCCCCGGCATGGGCCACTCGTTGATCCCCAACTTAACGACCATCAGCAGATGCACCGCGACAAACGCGATGAGTAGTCCAGGAATAACGAACACGTGAAGGGCGAAGAATCTCGAAAGAGTTGCTCCTGCGATGATCGGCCCCCCCAACATTAAATTCACGATGGGAGGTCCCATCAGCGGAACGCGGCTCGCAATCGATGCGCCGATTCCAAGACCCCAGTAGGCGTCTTGATCAAATCTGAGAACTTGGCCGGTGAAGGCCATGCCAAGCGTCATGAGCAAGAGAAAAACGCCGACAATCCAGGTTAGTTCACGCGGATACTTGTACGCGCCGAACAAAAAAACTTGGACCATATGTATCAGAACGATTGCAACCATGAAGTCCGAGCCCCATCCGTGCAAGCCGCGAATGAACCAGCCCAAGGTGACGCTGTGATTGAGAGTCTGGAGGCTGTTCCAAGCTTCGCCCGCGGAAGGCACGTAGATGAGCGCCAACATAATGCCCGTAACGATTTGAAGCATGAACACGACGAAGGCAGCGCTGCCGAAAACATAAAACCAGCTCGCGGTTTCACGCGGAACGGAATGCTCGGCGGTCTCGCGGATGCTAGCGCCAAGTTGAAGGCGAGCGTCCAACCAATCGCCGATTGATTTGATCAGACGCACGGGCGTATCTCTCGAACGATATTGGAAGCTTGGCCCGGCGTGGGCATCTCACCGGCCTTAATCAATAGCTTCCCACTATCGATCTTGTAATGGTATTCGAACAATCCGCGTTCGGGCGGGCCGGAGGCGCGGGAGCCGTCTTGGTAATACGCGCCACCATGGCATGGGCACATGAACAGGTTGGATTGCGCGAACCAACGCACGGGGCATCCCAAGTGCGCGCAGTTGATCGCAAAAACCTGGAAGGATTGGCCATCAATATTTCGAACCCAGCAGGCGATATCGGCGGTTTCCCCATCGGTTGGACTCACAATAGGATCTCGATATGTGGCAAGCCGAGTCTGACCCGAAGGAAATTGTTCGATACTGCCGAGGGGAACCCAGGAGTCGTAGCTTCCTCTCCGCTCGTGGACAACGGGAGAGAGGAGATAGCGCACGATCGGCACGCCGAGAATCACAGCGACGATAGCGTTCAAGAAAATTCCGATCTTCATGAAAAGACCGCGCCTGGTAAGGCCGTCTGATGGAGTCATCGAACTTCTCCCGTCGATTTGGCGGTGTCCAAATAAGGCTGGCCCGGGAATTTCGGCCGCTGGGAGGCGAGCCAAGCCACGACATCGGAGACATCCTGTGCGGACATTGGCTTTCCCGGAATATCTCCGCGCCAGTCCGGAGCACCCAGTTCCGGCCGTCCTACAATCACCATCGTTCGAAGTTCTTGATCGTTGAGTAGAGCAAGGAACGATCCATTCACGATCGAACCCGCTTTTTGGCCCCCGTGGCCTTCGGCGCCATGACAGGACGAGCAATACGCGGAATAAGCCTTCGATCCGCGCGAGATATCGCCGGACTCGGACGAAGAGTACGGTGGCGGATTCGCACCGCTCAAGATATCCGGCTTGGACCAGCGTTCGCGAATTCCGCGAACGATCACATCGACCTGTTTGTCAGTGAGCATGCCTCCGGCGCTCTGCGCAAAGGCAGGCATTGACGTCCCGGGAATTCCGTTCGTCGCCACGCGATGCAGCACCGCATCGTCCGCAATCGCCAAGTACACGGGATCGCCGAGTGGGATTGCAGCTCCACCCTTGCCTTCCGGCCCGTGACAACCCGAACAGTTCTGCGCATACAGAATATTGAAATCTGAAATCTCGCTGGGAACGATTGGAATATCCCCCAGAGTCGGCCGCCCGGGTGCGTTAGCGCATCCGCACAAACCAAGTGCAGAGATGCATACGGCGAGGATCAGCGGAGCCAACCTCATCGCGACCCATCCTGCTCCGGCTTTTCTTTCGTTATCCCGGGCCCTTCGAAACCAGCGCGCATCAAAAAAGGTACGAACTGGCGAATACGCACGCGCTGCTGGCGCACCACGACCAATCCCGCGACGATACCGAACGCAAACTGCGAAGCCACAAACCACGGCCAATCAATATGCTCGTTGAGCAATGGGTTTATAAGGTCCAGGATGCTGTGGAGCAGCCCGGTCCAGAGAATCGGCGCGATCACGCCTCCTAGAAGAATTGGGCGGCGAGGAAACATCGGCAGCATGGCTCCATACAGCAACCCGACTAATAAGGACGTGAGCAGATGAATGAAGCTCGCCACCAGGAAACTGCCAAGGTGAAATGCGTTCAACGTCGCCGGCGTCAACTGCAGCGACTGTCCGTAGATCGTCGCGGCCAGCAGGTTAATCGGGTACCAAATGCTCCGTTGCTTGAGAACACCGTAGAGGCACGCGAGTACAGCCATGGCCACGCTGCCGGCCAGCCCACCCTTAATTCCTGCGGACACCGGATATGTCTCAAGTGGAAGCAGAGCTCGCGGGAGCTCGGGTGCTACCGGCAATCGCTCGACTTCGCGTCGCGGAGTCGTGATCACGGACACTTCCGCTTTGACCGCGACCGTCTCCTCCTTTTCGTAGGGGAGAACGTCCTGGAACCAGCCGATACATCCGGCCAAAGCCAGGATCGCTCCGAGAATGCTGACCGAAGGACTCGTGAGCAGCCCGGCCAAGAGCAGCGTAATGCCGAAGGCAAAGACGATGGGCCAAGCTGTCGGCGCCGGCAGCTTGATCGTGCCTGGAATCGCTTCGGGTGTTTTCGTTCGTGAATCAGTTGAACCCATGCGACCTTGTTTTCCTCAGCGACCGATCACGTAAACCACGGTGAACACGATGACCCAGACCACATCAACGAAGTGCCAATACAACGAAAAGACGTCCAACCGCTCGCTATGCTCCGGCTTTACTTTGCCTAGAAGAGTGAAAATCATGGCGAGAGCGATAGCGAGCAGACCTACGGTTACGTGAAAAGCATGGAGTCCCACGAGCGAGTAATAGGTTGTGCCAAAAAGATTCGTGCTGATGGTCAAACCTTTCTCGTAAATCAGGTGATGCCACTCGCGCCCCGTTGACGCTAGAAAGATCGCGCCTAGAGCCATCGTTAGGAACCACCATAATCCGAACACGCCTACCTTTGCCTTTCGCAGAGCCCTGACAGCTAAATGAATCGTAAGACTGCTTGAGAGCAGGCAGACCGTGCTAAAGATGGGTAGCTCGAGCAAATCTTTTGGCATGGGGCCCGACAGGCTTTTCCCGATATAGTAAATGTAAGCGACCACAAAAATCGTGAAGACGGCAGATTCAGCGGCGATCAGAGAAAACATGCCCACGCGCCCACGGGAGGGAAGCTCCCACGCCGGCTCGTTCGGTGAACGCGCTAATGTCGCACTGCTCAATCGAGTTCTCCTGTCTTATTCATACTTCCAATCCGGATCTTCAGGGTGCTTGATGTCCCACAGCGGACGCCGGCTTTCGACCACCGGGATCGTTGCAAAGTTGTAACCCGGGGGAGGTGAAGTCGTGGACCACTCCAGCGTCCACGCATCCCAGGGATCATTCCCGGCAGATTCGCCTTTCCAGAGCGACCACAAAAGATTGGCGACAAAAACGAGCACTCCGGCGGCTTGAAAAAACACGCCGATCGTGATGATCAGGTTCCAAATATCCCATCCGCGTCCAGGCTCATACGTGTAGATCCGGCGAGGCATCCCCAACATGCCGGGGATGTGCATGAAATCAAAAGTCAGATGAAAACCGATCAGGAAGAGCCAGAAATGCCATTTGGCGAGCGCCTCGTTGTACATTCGCCCGCTCATTTTTGGAAACCAGTAGTAGAAAGCTCCGAAAATGGTAAAGAGAATTCCCCCCACGATGACGTAATGGAAATGCGCAACCACAAAGTAAGAGTTGCTGAGCTGCCAGTTAAACGGGGAAGCTCCCAGCATAATTCCGGTTAAACCTGCGATCAGGAATTGGAACAAGAAACCAATGCAGAAAAGCATGGGAGCCCTGAACTGAATCTTGCCGCCCCACATCGTCCCGATCCAGTTGAAGATCTTAATCCCGGTGGGAACCGCAATGACCATCGTAGTGGCCGTAAAGAAAGCGTTTCCGTAGGAGGACATCCCGACTGTGAACATGTGGTGAGCCCAGACGCTCATGCTTATGAACCCGATGGCGATAGTGGCACCCACCATCACGGGATATCCGAAGATGGGCTTGCGGGAAAAAACCGGAATGATTTCGGAAGCAAACGCGAAGCACGGGATGATCAGGACATAGACCTCGGGGTGCCCGAAAATCCAGAAGAAGTGCATCCACAGCACGGCGGCTCCCCCGGCCTGCGTGTCGAAGAAGTGGCCGCCGAGGAAGCGATCGATTGAAAGCATGATCTGGGCCGCGGTGAGCGGCGATACCGCCAGGATGACCAACCCACCCGTGACCAGGTTCAGCCACGCTAGCAACGGCATTTTCCCCAGAGTCATTCCCGGGCAGCGCATGCACAAAATGGTTGTGATGAAGTTGACCGCGGTTCCGATGCTACCGATACCCGAGACAAGAATGGCCAGCGTCCAGAAGTCGGTGCTATGCCCGGGCGAGAAAGCGCGGGAAGTGAGTGGCGCGTAGGCGAACCATCCAACGTCCGGCGCATTGCCGGCGCCGTAAAGCCCGTTCCCCCCGATAAAGCTGAAGTACAAAAGCAGGCCGCCGAAAGCGGTCATCCAAAAGCTGAAGGCATTCAACCGCGGAAAGGCCATGTCGCGCGTACCAATCATCAACGGAATTAAGTAAGTGCCGAAGCCGAAGAGAATCGGCATGGCCACGAAAAAGATCATCGTGGTGCCGTGCATGGTGAACATGCGGTTGAAAACCTGCGGGGAAACGAAATGGTTATGCGGAACGATGAGCTGTATGCGCATGATCGTCGCTTCGACGCCGCCGATGACGAGCATCAAAAGCGAGTAGATGATGTAGAGAATCCCGAGCTTCTTGTGATCGACGGTGACAACCCAATCGTGCAGCCTCTCGCCGATCGGCCGCGCGCCTTCGTCGGCAATGCCCAGCGCGATTGTGTCGGAGGCCATCGCTATTTTCTCGCTATCATCGCAGCGTCACGAGATACGCAGTGAGCGCGTCCAGATCTTTTTCATTCAACTTCATCGCGGGCATCAACGAACCCGGCTTGATTGAGTCAGGGTTTTGAATCCAGATCTTGAGTTGTTCGGGAGTGTTGGCCGCCGCGCCCGATGCGATGGTCGCGCGACTCATCAGATGGGTAAGATCCGGACCGAAACGCCCGTCCGCAACCGTCCCTTGGACTGCGTGGCAATTCAAGCAAGCGGTGGTCTCAAATATCCGGCGGCCTTCGGCCACTTCATCGTTAACAACGGCCGGTTTTTTTTCGTCCTGCACCCATCGATCGAACTGTTCGCGCGAATCGACGTACACGCGCAAGAGCATTTTGGCGTGCTGCGTGCCGCAGTACTGCGCGCATTGGCCGAGATAAAGTCCTGTCTCGTGGGGATCGATCCAAGTGTGGTTCTCGCGGTTTGGAATCAGGTCCGTCTTTCCTGCCAGCCGTGGCACCCAAAAGCTGTGGTCCGTATCTGCGGAAAGCAACGTAAGGAAAGTGGGCGAAGGATGCGATGGATCGCTTACCGGAACGTGCAGTTCATTCGCAGTGACTACGCCGAGAGCGGGATAGCGAAATTCCCACCAAAACTGATGGCCAATGGCGATCACTTCTATTGTCCCAGGAGGCTTGGGAGCATCCTGAATCGAATGGATCACGCGCGCCGTCGCGAAGAAGAGCACCAGCACGACAAGCACGGGAATCACAGTCCAGGCCAGCTCCACCTGATTGCTGCCGTAGACTTGCGGAGGCTCCCGGCCATCGTCACCGTCGCGCTTGCGGAACTTCACGACGGAATATACAAGCAAGCTGAAAACAATTATAAAAATAAGACCGGTAATCGTCAGGACTAGTAACGACAAACGGAAGATCGAGTCCGCAGGCGTGGACTGCGGCTTGAAGATGCTGGGAACTTGGGCAGAACTCGCGGAGGCGCCAAAGCAAAGCGTTGCAGCCAGCAAGCCCCCCGCAAGCAGCACAGCAATACCCGCTATCTTTCTTCCAAGGCTGCGAGTTTGCTCGCTGCGTTTCATTTGGTTCGCGCCGCTGTCCCAGCGCCCGCCTTGGCCCTCCGCGCGGCTTTCTCGCCCTTTGCGCGGGTGGCGAGCAACTCTATTAGCATGCTGTCCCTCTCCAGTTCAAGTTCTTCTATCGAGCGATCGCCCCCGTCAAAACTTCGAGTCTCGATCACTTAAGACACCGGGTTCAAAGCACCTCATAACCCAAACGCTTATCCATCTAGATCTCTGAAAAAAGGCGCCTTACGCGAGCGGCGCGAACCTTTCCCGAATGCTTGGCGTCAACATCCTTACAACTGCGCACATGTTGACACCGGCGCGAGGAACAGAACGCTCGCCCAGACGCATTCTCGGCGAGGTTGGCCGCACCACTTCGAGAATGCGCGCACCTCGGAAGTGTTGTTAGCGTCGGGAAGGGCGCAGTCAAATCTCGAGTCTTTCGAATCTTTTACGCCGCGTTGGTTTGGAATAGGCTGGCGCGCCCGGAGGGATTCGAACCCCCGACCCTCTGCTGAGAAGCACCTTTGCCCCTTGCGCGATTGCCTTTCGGCTCAGTAAAGATGGCGACCCCGGTCGGAATTGAACCGACAACATCCAGCTTAGAAGGCTGGCGCTCTATCCGATTGAGCTACGGGGTCGTGATCCGATTCTAACAAAACTGACGGCTCACCGAGTCAATTCGACTACAAACTGGTTCTTTACTATTTCGTCCCGTACTCACGAAACGCGGATTCATCTTATAGATTCTTCCAGGCTACGTTGGCGGCGCCGATCAACGGTAAATCTTCGTTCAGAATGACGTGGATCGGAATCTGGGCTAGGAAATCGGCGAGCTTTTCTTTGTGTTTTACGGCCGCGGCAAAGCGGCCATTTTCCAGCTTGGGCAGGACTTTAACGGCGATTCCTCCGGCAATGTAAATCCCACCGCGCGCGACATTGCGCAGGGCCAAGTTCCCTGCCTCGGAGCCATAGATTTCAACCCACAACTCCAAGGTCGCGACGCACACAGGACACTCCCCAGAAAGGCCGCGGCGAGTAATTTCAGGAGCCGGATCCACGGAATGATCGTCAAAACCGGGATGCCGCACGGAAGGATTCAGAAATTCGTGCACGCGTAAAAAACCTCGACCGGACAAGATAGCTTCAGCGCTTACGAATTCTTGGCTCTGCTTGATGAATTTCCACAGATCGGCGTGCTGAGCGGTGTTCGGGGAGTAGTCGGAATGGCCGGATTCGGTCGCCATCGGCAAGTAGCGCTTGCCATCCCAAAACAATACGCCCTCGCCCAGGCCGGTTCCTGCGGCGATGATTACTTGAGTGGCTTGAGGAGTGGAAACTCCCGCGTGAATGGTTTCGATGTCCTGCGGCTCGAGAACTTCAATGCCGTAGGCCGAGGCTTCGAGATCATTCAACAAGCGCACGTAACCGAGGCCCAGATGCTTCGCCACGGAAGCGCCGTCAACTACCCATGGCAGGTTCGTGCCCCGCACTCGGTTGTTCACCACCGGACCGGCGATCCCGAACGAGGCCTGTGTGATTTTCGCCTTGGCGTCGCTCAAAAAAAGAGTCATGATTTCTTCCAGGCCGGAATGCTCGCTGCTGGCAAAGCGTTTGCGGGCCACACACACGAGTTTGTCGCGCTGCACATCGAACAGCCCGAGGTTTGACTTGGTTCCTCCCAAGTCTCCCGCAAGAATCATCGAACCCCTCCGCCGCGTTCCAGGAAAACCAAATCTATATCGAACTGATGATGAAACGTATGAGAATTCTGCTCGTAAAAAAGCTTACAACGGGCGCCAGTGCCGGCCTTCGGAAACCGCCAAATCGTCCGCGGCCCGCGGACCTTCGCTGCCGGCAGGATAATTCGGAAAAGGCGGTGCAGAGGCGCCTTGCCAGGCTTTCAAAATCGGATCGACGAGCGCCCAAGCTGCCTCCACGCTGTCAGCACGGTCGAAAAGCGTGGCGTCTCCTCGAATGCAATCATTAATGAGCGTGGAGTAAGCTTCGCGCGAAACTCCGCCGAAAGTGGCGCGATACTGAAAATCCATTGTTACTGGCGAAATATGCATTTGGCCGCCGGGCGCTTTCGCTCCAAAAGAAAGCGAAATCCCCTCGTCCGGCTGGATATTGAGGACGATGGAATTGAGTTCGGTGCTCTCGCCGCGGAAAACCTTGTGCGGGGCCGGCTTGAATTGGATGACGATCTCGCTGATTCCTTTCTTCAAGCGTTTTCCTGTGCGCAAATAAAAAGGAACGCCGCTCCAGCGCCAGTTATCCACCAGAAGCTTCATCGCGACGAAAGTCTCCGTCGGAGAATCCGGCTTCACTCCCGGTTCCTGGCGATAACCCACCACCGGTTTTCCATCTTCCTGCCCAGCCGAGTACTGGCCTCGGACCACATATTTCCAAATCGCATCGGGAGTGAAGGGCCGAATCGATTGCAGCACTTTGATTTTTTCGTTGCGCACGGAAGTTGCGTCAAACGTAGCCGGCGATTCCATGGCAACCAGAGACGTGAGCTGGAGCACGTGGCTCTGGATCATATCGCGCAGTGCTCCGGCGGATTCGTAAAACGCCGCGCGGCGTTCGACTCCCAAGGATTCAGCGGCTGTGATCTGCACGTGATCGATGTAATTGCGGTTCCACAAAGGCTCGAAAATTCCGTTGCCGAAACGGAAGACCAGTAAGTTCTGGACTGTCTCTTTCCCCAGATAATGGTCGATGCGGTAGACCTGGGACTCATCGAACACGCTGAGAAGCTTCTCGTTAAGGGCGCGCGCGGAATCTTGATCGCGTCCAAATGGCTTTTCGATGATGATGCGCGTCCAAGATTTGTCGGACTTGGGACGCGCAAGACCGGCTTTTCCAAGCTGCTCGATAATCTTCAGATAGATTTCCGGAGGAGTGGCCAGATAAAAAAGTCGATTGCCGCCGAGCTGGACTTCGGTGTCGAGTTTGTCCAATCGCTCCGCGAGACGACGAAAAGCTTCCGGATCGTCATAGTCTCCGGCGAAGTACTGAAGATTTTCCAGGAATTCACCGCGCCTGTTATCGTTACCCTCCGGCGCCTTGGCTTTTGACAAGGCTTCCGCCGACTTGCGCCGGAATTCGGCATCGTCCATTTTTGTGCGCGAAAATCCCACCAGGCGGAATCGCGGCGCGAGGCAGGCATGGAAAGCAAGATCGTAAAGCGCGGGCAAAAGCTTCCGTTGCGCCAAGTCGCCGGAAGCGCCAAACATCACGATCGCGCATGGATCGGAAGGGATCTCACAGTAGTAGGCGTCCACTCGCGATTTGTCGGCGACGGCTGCTCCTTGAGTGTTCATAACGGGTCTCCCGAAAGTGCGGCCACGTGGGCCGGATACGATTATTGCGTGCTCCAAAACCGCAAAAGTTCCGCAACAGCGTACCATAATTAGATTACCACGCCGTCTTTGCTCGCTGGCTCACGCGCGGTCACAAGCTGACTTCTGGGGTCTTACGGAGTCGGCCAAACGAGGCTGGGGCACTTGGCTTGGACGAGGCAAGATGGCGAGACGAGCGGATCGTTGTGCGTCGCCGCACGTGGTTCTGCGGTGGCATGAATGTCGCCCGAAGATTCGTAAAGAAAACTTCGCAAACAATCTGTGCCGTAATACGCGCAATTCTCCGCCATCGAGAATTGGTCCGAGCCTTCTGACAAGGGAGGAAAATATTCAAGCACGAAATAGGCCGACTGAAACTTCGTTCCGAGCGCCCCGCTTGGTCCGTGGTTCGCAAGAACCGAAGAAGGCCCTACTAAATCATCGAATGTGCGCGGCGGGCGGTGGTTCCGATCTCGCCTTGTAAAATCCTTGGCAGCGGCCATTACTGCTAGCGCCCCACCGTCGTTGGAAAGCGGAAGCAATTGTAGTTTCCCGGCTGAAGTGCTCCAGCCGCTCACCTCGGCAATTTCTCCCCGATCGTTGCTCACAATCGGTTCCATGCCCGGCGTCTTGAATCCGTGCGGAGTGGCGACGAGCTGAAAGCCGGTGATTTCCGCCGAGCTGGCCGCGTGGCTGGGAATGTATTGGAGCTCGTAGCCCGCGAACGTGTCCTTCGTTCCAAAACTTGGGTTGCAATTGGACGAGGAGGGAATAGATTGCAGGGACGGAGGAAATCCCGCGCCCGGGTTGTGAAACCTGTAGTCATTCAGGCAAGCGATCAGAGCGCGCATGCCCTTCGCCGCTGCAAATTCGGTCATTCTGACTTGCTCGGAATTCACGCGCTGAACGTTCCAGGCGGATTTCATGGTCCACGGAATGAGAAAGCAATAAACTGCGGTGCCCAAGAACGCGAGAGAAAATACCAGGCGATGCCCTTTGCCGGAAAAGGTCGCGGCAAAGAAGATCACCACGTTAATCCCGACTAGGATAAGTAGCATCACGTAAGACTTGGGATCGTCCTTTACCGTCCAGGACCACAACAACGTGGCCCCGAAGGCAAGTATTGCCTCCGCGATGAAGGCGGATACTGAAACGGCTATGGCGAGGCCTCTCGCGAAATCGGTTGACACCGCATTCTTTACGCAGACGAGCGTCACGAGAGACAACACATAAGGGAGTTGCAAGATCCCAAACAAAACGAAGCGATTCATTTCCTTCGGCCCGAGATCGTGGAACAGCAGCGGGCTCACCAGCGCAATCTCGAAGGAGAGCGCGAACCCCAATATCCACACAGCAGCAGGAACTCTTACGGGTGTCGCGCCGGATTGGAGCATGGGACGGCTCATGGCTCAATTCGTCGCTCTAAAGCTTAACAACCAGATCAGGGATTGGCGCGAAGCGAGTTTAGCCGTGTGTCGCGAAAGCCAAACCCGCGCGACCGTCTGAGCGGTGCGCTAGCTGGAATTTCTCGCGCCGTTGAAGTATCTTCAATTGGACGACATTAGAGGAGGCTTCATGGCAGACGAAAAGCATTCGGATGGCGCAGGGGCCGCCCCCCAGCCCGCGTCGCAAGGCGTACACATGGTGAAGTGCGTTAAATTCGGGAAAGAGATGCCGGGGCTTGACCGTATCCCGTGGAAAGGCCCAATCGGAAAGCGCGTTTACGACAACGTTTCGAAGGAAGCGTGGAAGCTGTGGGTAGAGCATTCCAAAATGATTATGAACGAATTCCGCTTGAATCCGCTCGACCCCAACGGAATGAAGGTCATGGAAGAACAGATGGAAATGTTTTTCTTCGGGGATGGCTCGAAGCTGCCCGAAAGTTACGTGCCGCCGAAACATTAGGTTCCACATTTCTGCGAATCGGCTGCTTACACAGTGGGAATACGCTAAAATGGGAATTGAATCCACAACAGGAGAACTTATTCGCGCATGAGCCGCACATCGAAAAATTCTTTTTCCACACGTTCGGCTTTGCGCTCCGGCGATGAATCGTTTGAAATCTATCGTTTGAACGCGCTCGAACGCGCCGGTGTGGGAAATGTTGCGCGCCTGCCATTCTCTCTGAAAGTCCTGCTGGAAAATTTGCTGCGGCATGAAGACGAGCGATTCGTGTTCGCCGATGACGTTCGCGCGCTGGCAGGCTGGGATCCATCGAGCGCGGAAGGCGCCACGGAAAAGGAAATTTCCTTTATGCCCGCGCGAGTTCTGCTGCAGGATTTTACCGGCGTACCTGCCGTGGTCGACCGGGCAGCCATGCGCGAGGCTATGCGCACCCTCGGCGGTGATCCGAAAAAAATTAATCCGTTGCTTCCCGCTGAGCTGGTGATCGATCACTCCGTACAAGTGGACAAGTTCGGAACGACGGGCGCTTTCGCCTTCAACGCCGATCTGGAGACGCAGCGCAACATCGAGCGCTACGCCTTTCTGCGCTGGGGCCAGAAAGGGTTTCGAAATTTCAAGGT
>JBAVQA010000204.1:0-7248 GCA_049693595.1 Candidatus Acidiferrales bacterium
TCTGGAAAATAAAAACGGCCCGCGTCGAGTGCGTCGCGGGCCGTTCGTGATTGATTTGGCGCGGATTACTTCTTAGCAGCCGCGACTTCTTTCTCTTCAGGTACCTCTTCCGCCACTTCCCGCCTTGGCTTCTTTTCCTTCTTCTTCAACTCCGAGCCTATGAACTCGAGAATTGCCAGCTCGGCGCCGTCGCCGAGGCGCCAGCCAACGCGAACGATGCGCGTGTAACCGCCTGGGCGATCCGCAAACCGGGGAGCCAAGTCAGAAAAGAGCTTCTGAGTGGCGCCAGGTGTGGTCAAGAAGGCAGCCGCCTGACGGCGCGCGTGGAGCGAATCCCGCTTACCCAGAGTGATCATGCGCTCGGCGAGCGGACGAGCTGCTCTGGCACGCAGAATCGTAGTCTGGATGCGTTCCTTCTCGATGAGGTTCGTCACGAGATTACGCAACACCGCGCGACGATGAGCCGGCTGCTTTCCGAGTTTGTGCCCTGAAACGAGGTGTCTCATGATTTATTCCGCGGCCTACAGCGCCCCGTGTTCCCCTTCTTCGGACGGCGGCGGAGCAGTCTGGCTAGGCAACGGCGGCCAGATGATGCGTCCGTGCTCGTCAAATTTCATCCCGAGGCTCAAGCCCATCTTCACCAGGATGTCCTTGATCTCGTTCAGCGACTTGCGGCCGAAATTCTTGGTCTTGAGCATTTCGGATTCAGTCTTCTGCACCAATTCGCGCAGATTCTGAATATTTGCGTTCTTCAGGCAATTATAGGAACGGACGGAGAGCTCCAGTTCTTCCACGGAACGGTCGAGATATTCGAGGCGCGGATCGCTGTAATTCTCGACTACTTCTTCCGGCAGGTCGGGCTGTTCTTCGAAATTGATGAAGATGCTCATATGATCCTTCATCAGCTTCGCGGCGAGTCCGATGGCGTCCTGCGGCGTAATCGCAGCGTTGGTCCACACTTCGAGGGTCAGCTTTTCGTAATCAGTCATCTGTCCCAAACGAGCGGCCTCGACTGCGTAGTTCACCTTGCGCACCGGAGAGTGAACCGAGTCAATCGGGATATAGCCGATCGGCAAATCCTCGTCGAAGTTGCGGTCCGCAGCGACGTAGCCGCGGCCGTTCTTCACGCGCAATTCGAGTTCGAGCTTGCCGCCTTCGCTGACCGTCGCGATGTAAACATTCTTATCGAGCACGGCGATGTCGGCGTCTTCTTCGATTTTCGCGGAAGTTACCGGTCCCGGCGTGTCGACGATTAGCGTGATGGTCTTGGGCTGATCGGTGTTCAATTTCAGCGGCACCTGCTTCAGGTTGAGAATGATGTCCGTGGCGTCTTCCACCACGCCTGGAATCGGCGAGAATTCGTGCAGCACGCCTTCAATCCTGACGGCGGTGATGGCCGCGCCTTCAATCGAGCTTAGCAGCGCGCGCCGCAATGAGTTGCCGACCGTGGTTCCCCACCCGCGCTCGAAAGGCTGCGCGGAGAATTTCCCGAATTTGTCTGTAAGTGTTTCCGGTTCTGCTGCCAACCGCTTTGGTTTCTGAAATCCCTTCCACATATGCGACATTCCTCCTGGTCCGCCCGCAGCGAACCTACAAACTGTTCAACGTTAGAGATCTTTTATGCGCTACTTCGAATACAACTCGACGATGAGTTGCTCGTTCATCGGCGGCGTCTGCACGTCTTCGCGGCGAGGCATGGCCACAACACGCGCTTTGAAATTTTCACGGTCGATATCGAGCCACGGAGCCACGCCCTGACTATTCGCCAGGTTGCGAGCTTCGAGCACCATGGTGTTCTGGTGCATCTTTTCCTTGAGCGCGATATCTTCGCCCACCTGGACGAGGTAGCTAGGAATATTGACCTTGTGGCCCTTTACGCGAATGTGGCCGTGCAGCACGAGCTGGCGCGCCTGCGAACGCGAACCGGCAAGGCCCATGCGGTAGACCACATTGTCGAGACGGCGTTCGAGTGTAACCATCAGGTTTGAGCCCGTGGGGCCCTTGGTCCGTTCCGCTTTCTCGAAATAGGTGCGGAACTGGCGCTCGAGCAACCCGTAGGTGCGCTTTACCTTTTGTTTTTCGCGCAATTGGATTCCGTAGCCCACCATTTTTGGACGGCGGGACTGGCCATGCTGCCCCGGAACGAAATTGCGCTTCTCGATGGCGCATTTTTCAGTAAAACACCGCAGACCTTTCAGGAAGAGTTTCATCCCTTCCCGGCGGCACAAGCGGCAAACTGCTTCACGATGTCTTGCCAAAGCTTTGTCTCCTTTTCTGAAACTTCCGAATCTGTTTGCGTGCTATACGCGGCGGCGCTTCGGCGGACGGCAGCCGTTGTGCGGCACCGGCGTCACGTCTTTAATCGCGTTGATGTGCAAACCCGAAGAAGCCAGCGCTCGAACCGCTGATTCGCGTCCGGCGCCCGGACCTTTCACGCGTACTTCCACGGATTTCATTCCGTATTGGTCGCGCGCTACGCCGGCGGCAGTCATTGCGGCCTGCTGCGCGGCGTATGGCGTGCCCTTGCGCGAACCCTTGAAACCCACGGAGCCGGCCGAAGACCAGCTCACCGCGCGGCCGTCAGGGTCGGTCAAGGTGATGATGGTGTTATTGAACGTCGCCTGAATGCAGACCACTCCGTGCGGAACGATGCGCTTTTCCTTCTTCTTGCGAAATTCCTTCTTGCGCTTCGAACTTTTCGCCGCTGCTGCATCTGGAGCGGCCGCTGCGTCTTTGGGTTCTTTTGCCACGCTCGTGTCTCTCCTATTTTCCCTACGCGTTCAATCTTTACTTGCGGGCCATCGTCTTCTTCTTCGCCGCTACTGCACCCTTCCGCGGGCCTTTGCGCGTGCGCGCATTCGTGTGTGTTCTCTGGCCGCGCACCGGCAGGTTGCGACGATGACGGAGTCCGCGGTAGCACTGAATTTCAATCAGCCGGCGAACGTTCATCTGAGTTTCTTTCCGGAGATCGCCTTCGACGCGGCCTTCCGCTTCGATGGCGGCGCGCAGATGCGTCACTTCCTCTTCCGTAAGATCTTTGATCTTCTTCGTGGGATCCACTTTCGCTTGTGCGGCGAGCGAACGGGCGCGCTGCTGGCCGATACCATAAATGGCCGTCAGTCCAACCCACAGTCTCTTGTTCGGCGGTAAATCAACACCTGCAATGCGAGCCATTTCGTGTTCTCCCTGTTCCTAACCCTGGCGCTGGCGGTGCTTCGCGTTTACACAGATGACGCGCACCACACCGCGCCGATGAACGACTTTGCACTTCATACAGATTTTCTTTACGGAGGCCCTGACTTTCATTTTCGTTTCCTTTTGCGTGTGACGCTTTCTACTTATATCGGTACACGATCCGGCCGCGCGTGAGATCGTACGGCGAAAGCTCCACCGCCACGCGGTCTCCGGGCAGGATGCGGATAAAATTCTTGCGCATCTTTCCCGAAATGTGAGCCAGGACCTGATGCTTGTTCTCCAGCTCCACGCGAAACATGGCGTTGGGAAGCGGCTCGACGACAGTGGCCATTACTTCGATGGCATCTTCTTTCCCGCTGCCTTCGGTCGATTTCTTTTTTTCCGGCTCTGGCCTTCTAATCATGTGCTCCTATTTCAAGCTCGACAGAATATAAGTCTTCGTTACCAGCACGGGCCGCTGGCCTCGCGCGGCCGCGTCAAGATCCAAGGCCCTTTGGCCGTGACAGCGACGGTGTGCTCGAAATGCGCTGAATCACTGCCGTCCGTCGTGACCGCAGTCCAGTCATCTTCCAAGATTCGCACGCCCGGGCCGCCGGTGTTCACCATTGGTTCGATGGCCAGCACCATGCCCTCTTGAAGCCTGGCGCCTTGTCCCGCGGAACCATAGTTCGGAACTTGCGGGTCCTCGTGCATCTTCGTACCGATACCGTGTCCCACAAATTCACGCACCACGGAGAAACCGTTCTTTTCGACCCACTGTTGCACCGCGGCCGAAACATCACCGAGGCGATTGCCGGGCCGAATCTTTTCAATTCCCTGTTCGAGCGATTCGCGCGTCACTCGCAGCAGCTTCTGCCGTTCCGGAGCAACTTTTCCCACCGGAACCGTCAGCGCCGCATCCGCAAAATAACCGTCCAGCTCGACGCCGAAATCCATGGACAAAATGTCACCTTCGCGAACTTTCCGCGTTGATGAAGGAATCCCGTGCACGACTTCCTGGTTGATCGAAGTGCAGACCGAACCCGGATATCCGCGATATCCTTTGAAAGCCGGCCGCGCATGATGCTCCGCGGTAAAGGCTTCGGCAAACTCGTCGAGTTCCTTGGTCGAGATGCCCGGCCGAACGATGGCGCGCATCTTTTCGAGCGCACCCCAGACGATCTGCCCGGCTTGGTACATCTTTTCGAGTTCTTTCGGCGATTTACAGATGACCATCTCGCCCCGCCGCGCGCGCAAAAATCTCACTCAGTGCACGACTGACTTCTTCCACACTCTTCGAGCCATCCACGGTTTCCAAAACACCGTTCTTGCGGTAGTAATCCGCCAGCGGTTTCGTCTTGCGCTCGTAGGCTGCCAGGCGCTCTTTCACGATCGCCGCGGTGTCATCCGACCGCTGAATCAATTTCCCGCCATCCACGTCGCAAATCCCCGGCACTTTCGGCGGATGCTCGTAAATATTGTAGGTCTCGCCGCCAACGCTGCACGTCCAGCGGCCCGACACGCGACGCACAAGCACGTCGTAATCCACGTGAAACTCCACCACCAGCGGCTTCCCGAAACCGCGCCGCTTGAGAATCAAATCAAGCTGTTCCGCCTGCGGAACGGTGCGCGGAAAACCGTCGAAGATAAAACCTTCGGCACAATCCGGCTGCGCCAGCCTTTCTTCGACCATCCCCATCACAATATTGTCCGGCACCAGCTCGCCGCGTTCCATGATCGGCTTTGCCAGCCGGCCCAGCTCGGTGCCGCGCGTTACGGCATCGCGCAGCATGTCGCCGGTAGAAAGATGCGGCAGGCCCCAGCGTTTCGCGGCACGCGTGGCTTGTGTGCCTTTACCGGCTCCCGGCGGGCCTAGAAAAATAAACGCCCGTTTGAGCGTCATACACACCGCCACCGAGCCGTCATTAATTGCGACGGCCTCGCACTCGACCCTTACGAACAAACCCATCGTAATTTCGCATGACAAGCTGGGCTTCGAGCTGTTGCACCGTATCCATGGCCACACCGACAACAATCAGCAGCGAAGTGCCGCCAAAATAGAATTGCACGTTCAGACCGTCGAGCACAAAACGCCACATGTGCTGATCGAACCAATCGCCGACGAGCCACAAATGCTGCAAGTGAATGCCCGAAATCATCCATTCGGGCAGCAAACAAACGATAGCTAAGTAAACTCCGCCGACAAACGTCAAGCGCGTCAGAATGCGATTTATATACTCCGACGTGTTCCGCCCTGGGCGAATTCCGGGTATGAAACCCCCGTACTTGCGCATATTGTCCGCGAGCTCCGTGGGATTGAAAATGATGCCCACGTAGAAAAACGCGAAGAAGATGATGAGCGTCACATAAATCAGCGTGTACAACGGCTCGCCCCACTTAATTTGATTCGCCAGCCTTCCCAAAAAGGGGGATTTACTCTGAAAAAACAGCGCAATAGTCTGCGGAAAGGTCAGCAGCGAACTCGCAAAAATCGGCGGAATCACGCCGCCTGAATTCACGCGCAGAGGCAGGTAGGTCATTTGCCCGCCCATCACTTTGCGCCCCATCACGCGTTTAGCGTACTGCACAGGAATTCGCCGCTGGCCGCCCTCGACGAACACAATAAAGGCCACGACGCCTAACATCAGGACTATTAGGCCTATTAACGCAATGGGTGTGAACGAGCCCCACTGCTGCGTCTTAGCTTTGTCCCAGAGATCGCCGACCGCGCGCGGCAGTCCCACTACGATTCCAGCAAAAATGATGAGCGACATTCCGTTGCCGATTCCACGATCGCTGATTTGCTCACCTAGCCACATGATGAATGCCGAACCCGTGGTGAGGGTGAGCATGGTCATCATGACAAAGCGCGGGCCGGGATGATAAACCAGCGCCTGCCCAGACATACTTTGGCGCGTCAGGGTTTCGGCGATCGTAAACGATTGAAACGCGCTGAGTATGATGGTCAAATAGCGCGTATATTGCGTAATCTTGCGGCGTCCGAGTTCGCCTTCTTTTTGCAAACGCTCGAGGTAAGGCCACACCACCACCATCAACTGCAAAATGATGGACGCGGTAATGTACGGCATGATGCCAAGAGCAAAAATCGTGAGCCGGCGGAAATTGCCGCCGCTGAACAGATCGATGATGCCCAGCACCGAGCCGCGGCCCTGCTCGAAAAGCTGTTGCAGCAAAGCGGTATTGATCCCCGGCGTGGGAATGAAAGCGCCGAGGCGATACACCCCCAGCAACGCCAGCGTAAACAAGACTCGATTACGCAGGTCCGGCGTGCTGAAAATATTTCGAAATGCCTCGACAAGCTTTCTTAACGGGTTCATTTTAGGACTTCGACTTTTCCTCCGGCGGCTGTAATCTTTTCTTCCGCCGATTTGCTGAACGCGTGCGCCTGCACCGTCAGTGCCACTTTCAAATCTCCGCTGCCCAAAATCTTTAATGCTTCACGCTGGACGCGGACGATCCCCCGGCCGAACAGCAGATCCGGTGAAATTGTTTCGCCGGCTTCAAACACGTTCAGGCTTTCGACATTTACGACGGCATACGCTTTCCGGAATGGGCTCGAAAAGCCGCGCTTCGGCAAGCGCCGGTGCAAGGGCATCTGGCCGCCTTCAAAACCTGGGCGCCGGGAATATCCCCGGCGTGACTGCTGGCCTTTGTTGCCTGCTCCGGAAGTTTTGCCGAGTTTTGATCCCATGCCGCGTCCCACGCGCACCTTTCGATGACGCGAGCCGCGCGGCGGCTTCAGATTAGAAAGTGTCGGTTTAATGGCCATGCCTATTCCTCAATCCTAACCAAATGATGAACTTTCGCGATCATGCCGCGAATCGAAGGGTTGTCGGGATGCTCCACCACTTGCTGCATCCGGCGGAAGCCCAAACCGCGAATCGTTTGCCGCATGCCGCGCGGGCAACCGATGAAGCTTACGACCCACTTAATCTTCAGAGTGCCCGGCTGTTTATCGGACTTGCCTGCTGATTTTTTTTTGGTCGGCGTCATTGTGTTTTTCGGGAGCAGCGGCTAAGAGGCCGGCTCTTCCGCTCCCTTGCCGCGATTTTC
>JBAVQA010000205.1:0-2814 GCA_049693595.1 Candidatus Acidiferrales bacterium
CGCCGGTGGCGACTATCTTGCCATGTACTTCGTATTCGATGATCACGACACCATGGTTCTGCGATCGGTGAATGACGAGCGCGTCCGCGCCATGCAGAACGATGCTCTTGCCGTAGCTTGCATAGAGCGCCACGAGCGCGTCACGACCATTCACCGTTTGCGGCCAGCCTGGAAAAATATAGCGAAACTCGAACACCGCACCGTCGGCGATGGCATCAAAATAGTGGTCGCCGTCGACGAGACCGGCCAACCCCCGCAGCGATATTTCAAAGAACGGGTTGAGCGCCGCGAAGGCCGCGTACTTAGTATCGGCCACAAATTGGCTCCTGTTGTGGGGTGAAGAAAGAAACCTAGAGATTCAGATCCCCGTATCTTTCTGCGGCGACAGATTCAGCTTTGCGAAGTAATTTGGCCGGCGTTGCTCCGTGGGGATTGGTCCAGCGTCCTGGGATTGCAAGACGGCAATTAGGGCAGCGGCCTTGCTTGAGATTATTTTGCTGGACGTCGTGCCACGAGCGGCGGATGAGCAGTGTTCCGCACGATGGGCAGAGCGTATTCGCCGCGTCGGTGTGGATGTTCCCTTCGTAGACATAATGCAGGCCGGCTTCGAGCGCGATGGCGCGGGCGGCGTGCAGCGTTTCGGGCGGCGTTCGCGGTTTGTCCTGCAGCTTGAAGTCGGGATGGAACGCGGTGAAGTGCAGCGGCACGTCCGGGCCTAGATTTTCGAAGATCCAGTCGGCCAGCTTTCGGAATTCTTCAGCGCCGTCATTCAGCGTAGGAATAATCAAATTCGTAATTTCGAACCAGACGTTTGTTTCATTCTTCAGCCATTTCAAAGTGTCGAGAACGGGCTGCAAATGCGTGAGAGTGATGCGTCCGTAGAAATTTTCGGTGAAGGCTTTCAGGTCCACATTGGCGGCGTCCACGTGATCGTAAATATCGTGGAAGGCGTCGTAGGTGATGTAGCCATTCGTGACCATCACCGTGTTCAGTCCGCGCTCTTTGGCGGCAGCACAAATATCGATGACGTATTCGCCCCAAATTGTGGGCTCGTTGTAAGTAAACGCAATCGACGGGCAGTTATTCTTGATTGCGAGCAGCACGACATCTTCCGGCGGGACGTGCGACGAATGTACTTGATCGGAGCGTGATTTCGAGATGTCCCAATTCTGGCAGAAGAAGCAGCCCATGTTGCAACCGGCTGTGCCCATGGAAAAAACGCGCGTGCCGGGCAGGAAATGATTGAGCGGTTTTTTCTCGATGGGATCGATTTGCATCGCGGCGGGCGAAGCGTAGCCAAGACTGTAAAGCTTGCCGCCTTCGTTCACGCGGATGAAGCAGAAGCCGGCCTGTCCATCGCCGATATGGCAATGGCGCGGGCAGAGATAGCAATGCGCTTTGCCGCCCGGCTCGGGATTCCACCAGCGACCTTCGTGCAGCGACGCGGTTTTTTGGAGGATCTTCAGATCTTGCATGAAATGGCGCAAAGCAAAGAACGCGCTACGATGATTATACGCTCAACGCACAGGTGCGCGTGATCGCGTGCACTTGCAAGTGTTTTGACATACGATTGAGGAAGCGCTCGATCAAGAGTTAATCGGCGGCGACCAGGGATAATGGAGCATGCTTTTGCGGCAGCGCCGTACGATGCCTTCGAACATGAAAATGTCCGTTTCCAAGTTTCTTTGCGTCCTCGTGGCAACACTTTTTCTCCTGATACCCTTCGGCGCCTCGGGTGAAGGGTCCTTCCAGGCTCCGGCGCAGGTTATGGAATACAAAGAGGTCGTCCCACTTTCCTCCGGCCAGGTTCGCGATCGAGATGTGTGCGTGAATTTCAGCCCGGTGATGACCTCTGGAGAGTTTTTCGACGGGCTGCAGCGGCACGAGACTCCTTCCGGCGATGAATTCCGCAAAAATTCCCGGGTGGTACAGAATTTTCCCGAACAGATTACCGTTCAGATGCAGCTTTCCATCTCCGTTTGCGACGCGGATATTTACACGCCGGCTCCCGCGCCCAGCTTCGTGAATGGAATTCGGTTCAAGGCCCAATGGAAGCGAGGACTAGCCATGCGCCCGGTGGAGCAATTTGCGGTTCAGCGCGTGGCGATTACGTCCGAAGAAGGCGATAGCAGGATGCTGTTCCTGCTGAAGATTCGCGACAAAGATGTGCCGCTGACGGACCACCTGATTATTTCGGTGATTTCACCGCAGGGAAAATTGCTTTCGCGAATGTCCGGCAGATTATAGGCAGTTAGGTATTGCGTGGTTGTTGCCGAACTGCGAGGAACCTGCTTCCGCCAATTCCAGTAGTGGTGCGGTTTGCGGATGGTAACTCAGAAGCTACCTATATCTTGCGAGAAGCCGGCTTGCGGTAACTATCGTGGTTCACGAGACGATAGCTTCGGGTCGCACAGTCAAGCGTCGCTCAACACCGGCAGTGCGGATGCCGTTTAGTGTCAAAGCAGGCCGCGGTGGCCAGTGTAGTTTTTGTCGACGTCCAGACCACGCTCCTTGATAACCTCGGCAGCAGCAGTCAGTGCCGTTGCGATGGCAGGATAGCCAACGTACGGCAGCGCCTGAATGAGAACTTCCTCGATTTCTTTCAATGTGAGGCCGTTATTGAGCCCGGCCCCCATGTGGATGGCAAATTCATGGGGCTGACGCATGGCAATCATGACGGACATCGAAACTAGGCTGCGGGAGCGCCTGTCCAGACCGGGACGAGTCCAGATTTCCGCAAAGACCTGGTCGACTGCGTAGGCAGCGATCGGGGCACCGAAGGTGTTTGAGTCAGCGGAAGCGCTGAGTTTTGCG
>JBAVQA010000206.1:0-2456 GCA_049693595.1 Candidatus Acidiferrales bacterium
CCGAAGCCATGGATAGCGCGCATTTTTATTCGCGCGGAATCCCGCGGATAATAAACTTGCTCTGCGAGCAGGCGCTGTTGAAAGCCTACTACAGCGGGGTCCGTCCGGTTTCAGCGAGCATGATCGAGGACGCTTCACGCGAGTTTCAATTTGACGGAGATCGCCCGGTAGCCCCGCCATCGAAGGTGGACGAATCCGCGCGAACGAGCGTGATCCCCATGCAGTCGAACCTGGGCAATCCCGCGATGACCTTTGCGGCAGCGGCAGGCGCGGACTTGGATCGGCGGCAAGACGCGAAGACGATCCGTGTCCCGCCCCCATCGGCCAAAGCGCCGCTGATCCTGACTCCGAACTATCGAGACGTTGATTCCCACATCAAAACGGTTCCTTCTCGTCAGGCAGAAACATTCAGCGCGAAAGGGAAAGAGACTTCGAACCGCGCGAATTCCCCAGCGCATCGTCCTGCCAACGTTGGCCAAATAATTGCGGAGCTTTCGGCGGGCGTGGCTGCTGGCGCTCCTGTTCTCGTTAACCGTGCATGGACGAAAAGCAGTTCAGGTCTTGCCAAAACGTCAATTCGAGAATCGATTTCCTGGCTAGTTAAAGCGGCGGCGCTAGTACTGGCATTTATTGCAGAAAACACAGCAGCACTTGGACGCCGGACTCGCGACGTACTGTTTTCGCTGCGGTCCGGCTTTCGGCGATGGTCCAGCCACTGCGTTGCTTTGGCTTCGCCGGCTTTCAAACCCATTACGGCTCCATTCATCTCTTGGCTGAAGGAACCACGGCCTCCCACGCTGCTCGTTCGAACGAATTTACGAACGCACCACAAACCCTCCAGCCGTTTCTCGGCCGTGAGCGACAATCTTCGGGGCAGAGCAGAACCCATCGTCCGATGGTTGCAGACCCCTCTTCGGTCGGCGCAGCGACGTTAGCTACACTGATCCCCGACAATCAAAATGACTGCGCTTGATTTACAGCTTCTCGGCTAGGCCTGCTTCCGCCATAAGCTCGCCTATTTTCGCCACATATTGATCCTGTGCTTCCTGTTTCCTTTTTTCTGACCAACCTAACTCGCGCGCGAGAACCTCTGCCACCGCTGGTGCCGCTATGATTGCGTGCTTCCAGCTGTGTGTTTGCAATCCAATTCTGCGCGACAGAATGTCCTCAATTGACGTCGCCATTTCGTCGCGAATCGCGAAGGCCGCTTCTGCGCGCGTAGGTGCTAATCCTTCCGCCAAAGGTGCTGCGAGTTCCGGCTGCTCTTTCGCCAGGTCCATCACCTTCGAAGCGCGCGTGCCGAATTGTCCTGCCAAGTGCCGTGCGGCCAGCTCCGTCACGCCATCGAGTTTTGCTAACGCCTTCCAGTAATCCGTCGAGTAACCGTCCGAGCCCGAGAGCATGTGTCTGAGCGTTTGGCACTGAGAAATGGAAATACCCAGGTATTTTTGCACGGCATCGATGGTGTCCTGCGCCATGGCTCGATAGGTGGTCCATTTGCCGCCCATAATACTGATTAACCCTGACTTCGAATCGAGTTCCACTTCATGAGTTCGCGCGATCTTTTTCGTGCTCCTTGATTCGCCGGAACTAACCAGAGGACGCACGCCAACCATAGCGCTGACGATCTGGGCAGCACTAACAGGTTGCGCGAGGTAGCGATTGAGATGCCGCAGCAGGTACTGAACTTCTTCAGCCTCAAGATGGACATGGTCGGGAGAATCGATTTCGTCGTCAGTAGTGCCCACCAGCAGGCTGCCGAACCACGGGATGGCAAACAGCACCCTTCCGTCTTCGGTCTTCGGGATGAGCATCGCCTCCGTGCTGCCAAGTATTTCTAAGGGGAGAACTATGTGTACCCCCTTGCTGAACTTCATTCGGAGCGGAGCATCCGGCGTCGCCATCCTACGGATATTGTCCGCGTAAGGGCCTGTGGCATTGACGAAACTCCGCGCATGGACGACGAAGTCCCGCCCCGTAAGTTTGTCTGCGACGATCGCTGTAGCAAGCCTCCCGGCAGCGTCTCTTTCAAATGCAACGACACGCGCATGGTTCAGCGTTTCACCGCCCGCTTCTGCGAACGTCTCGACTAAAGTAATGTTGTAGCGTGCGTCGTTAAATTGGCCGTCGGCATATGCGACTGCTCCTACCAAGCCGCCAGAAGCAAGTGAAGGCATTCGATGAAGCGCCTGCTCGCGCGATAGGAACGTACTTGGAGCCAACCCATCGCGGCCCGCGATCCAGTCGTACAGTTTCAGACCGGTCGCAAAGTAAGCGACGTCGAGCCAACGATAGCAAGGCGTAAGGAACAGTCTCGAATTCGTCAGGAACGGAGCGTTTTGCAGCATATGAATCCGTTCGTGGAGTGCTTCTTTTAGAACGCGGTATTCCTTGAAATCGAGGTTTCGAATTGCTTCCTGCAAATATCGCACACCCCCATGCACCATCTTCGTGGA
>JBAVQA010000207.1:0-3545 GCA_049693595.1 Candidatus Acidiferrales bacterium
TGTTGATAACGGCCTTGGGCATGCCGGTCGAACCGGATGTGAAGAGAAACTTAGCCACGCTGTCAGGCTGTATCTGCTCGTGCGCAACTTGAACAGCCAATGTCGGCGTGGTAGCCAGGAGCTCGGCGAACAGAGTTGCCTTTCTGCCCTTGGGAGCGGTACTTGTGACAACGAATTCGGTATCGCCGCTCACAACCGTTTCGATAGCGCGGCCATAGCGCTCGGCATTCGATGCAAAGATCAGACCCGGCGTTATGAGGTCGAGGGCATGGCGCAACCGGCCGAAATCCTTCGAAACCAGCGAATAGGCAGGTGAAAGATGCGCTGTAGGAATTCCGACGTGCTGTCCGGCCAACATGAGCACCAAGTGGTCTAGATCGTTTTCGGAAAGAATCGCTACGGGCCGCTCGGCCGAGAGACCTCGATCAAGCAGGGCTTGTCCTACCTTTCCCACTGCCGCGAGCACTTGAGCGTAAGTAAGCCGCCGCCATTCGCCGCTTGCGTCTCTCTGCGCCGCGCAGATTCTTTCCGGAAACGCCGTGGCCCAATGGACCAGGCGATCGGTAAGAACCTTCGGATACGGACCAAGCGCTTCATCTGCCCGCACGAGCAGCGTACCGTCAGCCAGCTTCTCAACCGATGCTCCGGACGTCCGCAGGCGCACCTGGCGGACACCTTGGCCTCTAGTGGCGTGCCGCACGCTCTGGGTGTGCTTAGCGTGAGTCGGGTTCATCGTTTCCATGATATCAGCAGGAATAGTTTTGCAGACCCCCGGGTGTAGGTAGGGACAGCTGCCGAGCGGTACAAGACAAGCATCACATTGAAAATAGGCGTCAGCCGGGAACGGTCCGGACACTAATCGCGCGCCGAAACCGATCCCCGCCGATACAGCCGTTAGAAGGAAAACTTCGCCGCAAATTGGAACTGTCGCGGATTCAGCACCACCCTGGGAGCGCCGAACAGGCCATTCGGAACCGGCGGGCTTGGTACCGGCGACAAGTTCGGGCAGGTAAACGTGGCCGGATCCGTGGGATTGAAGTCCGCAGCTTGTGCCTGAGTCTCTCTAGTGGCCTTATCTTTGTAGTTCGTTGGATTCGCGGTACCTCCGCATATTACGGCAGCGCCGTATACTGAGGTCACCTCGTCAACGTTCGGTCGATTAAGTAGGTCGAAAGCATCGAACATCAGATCGAGCCTCAGACGTTCTCGAAGCTGGAAGTAACGAGAGATGCGCATATCCCACGAGTAGAGAGGGTCGCCGACGTAGGTGTTTCTGCCCAGATTTCCAACGCGGTCCGTTACGGGATTTGTGTCGCCATTGGCATCGAATCCGACGAACACAGTGAAAGGCCGTCCAGTTTGCAGTGTGACGATGTTGCTCATCGTGAAGTTGCGAAGGATGCTATGGATAGGACCAGTTCCCGTGAAATTCGCTATAAACCTCTGACGCACGTCTTGGTTCGAATTCGCCCGTTCCAGCCCGCGATCGTAGAGGTCCTGCGGCGTGCTCACGAAAGTTGTAAACGTGCCATCGTCCAGCGTGTGTGAGAAAGTATAGTTCGCGTTAAGGCTGAAATACTGTCCAGCCCTCTCAGTCACCTGCAGCGTCAAGCCGTTGTAAACGGAGTTGCCCGTATTATCCGTGGAGTACAGGAGACCGGCATTATCGTATGCCGCCCCGCCGCCCGGTACGCCGGCGGCGCCAAAATAGGCTTTACCAGCAGGGTAGCCGGCAGGAGGCGGAGGAGGTGGCGTGCAATTCGGGATGCCCGGATTAATGCTAGGAACAGTAGTGTCCGCCGGCGCGCCGAATGGTGGGCAGACGTTTAGGTTCTCAGCGCGGACAAGATGGTGCGCCGCAACCCAGAGATATCCAGCGCTAACCGTGAGCCCATGTCCAATTTCCCTGTCGATTTCAAGATTGGCTTGCTCCGAATAAGGGATTTTGCTGTTGTGCTGCACCGATCCCGCACCCGCAGTACACGACGGTGGGCAGGGCCCTGTGATGAATTGGTCCGGAACCTGGCCGGTGGTGACCAGCGTGGCAGCGGCAGACGCCGGTAGCCCGGCTGGCCCTGGCGTCAACTGGTTCAGGACCCAAGTCGCCGTGTTTGCACCTTCCCGGATTCCCGGTAGCGTCTCCCCAGGAATTATTACGGGTCTCTGCGGCTGCGTGATAAACAAGAAAGACAGGTTGTAGCGATCGTCGAATAAGCCGAACCCGGCCCGCACGACTGTCTTGTTATTCGGAGACCAAGCCAAACCGAGACGGGGCTGGACACCGTTATAGTGGGGATTGATTTGCTTTTGCAATCCTGACTCGAAGTCATACCGCAGACCATAATTAATCGTCAAACTGGGCCTGACCCGCCACTGATCCTGGGCGTAAAACCCATAGTAGGCGTGATCGAGAGTTTCGGAAAAGTTCCCCGTTTCGGACGGGAGATACGCATTCTTCCAGTTTGTCGGAATTGGCGGTGGAGTTGGAAGTTGTCCGGGTTGAAGCCCTGGGCCACCTGGAGCAACAGTACCCACAGGAGCTCCCCAAAAGACGATCGGAACGCCGTTCAATGGATCAAGCGGGTTCGGTCCCGGAACGGCAGGGAAACCTGTCGAAGTCGGGCACTGTCCGTCGGCAGGATTCGACGGAATATCCGCGCCGAGATTTACAAAGTTGGCAAAATCCACCAGGCAATTGAGACCGGGCAACACGATCCTCATGGGAGTGAATCCAGGCCAGATCACAAAATTGTTGACGTAGTTGTAATCGACACCGAATTTCGCAACGTGATTACCTTTCACCCACGATACATTGTCCGCGAGTTGGAAGCGGCTTTCGTAAATCGCATCGAAAACTCCGAAGTTGTGTCCGAACAAAAGCGTGTTAGGAATGTCCAGATTGGGCTGGCCGGTGACACCCGGGAAATCATAGTGGCGCCGCGCGTATTGAGCTAGAACGCTATTCACCAGATTGGGCTTAATTATCGTGCTCACCGTGCCCACTAAGGATTGATCGCGAAGGAAAAGATTGTGGCCGCTGCTGGGAGCGCCGATGCCGCCGCCGTCCAACGTGCTGCCCACTAACTGATTCAAGTCGCGCCCATCTTCCACGTTGTAACGCAAACTCAGCCGATTGTTGGAATTGATCTGATAATCAGCTTTGATGATTCCGTAGTCGTTATCCTTCGTCTTTAGAATATTGGGGTTCTCAGGTGCGATGCCTAGAGCAGCTTTCGACTCATTGATCAAACCCAGGTTTTGATAAAACACGCTCGGAAAAGTGGGCGATTCCGCACGCCTCTGGCCTTCGTAATTGGTGAAGAAGAAGAATTTATCCCGTTGGATCGGGCCTCCGAGCGACGCGCCGAATTGATTTTGACGCAGCACGTCATCGTCCGGCACGGGCTGGAGAAGCGAACGTGCGTCGGTCGCGTTATTCTGCAAATAGTCGTATAGCGTGCCGTGAAATTCATTTCCGCCCGATTTGGTAACGATGTTGACGATCCCGCCCAACGCGCGGCCGTATTCCGCGCCGAATCCATTGT
>JBAVQA010000208.1:0-3165 GCA_049693595.1 Candidatus Acidiferrales bacterium
GAACCAATCAACCGAACCGGGAGAGCCAGCCGCAGAATGGCTGGCTCTCCCGGTTCAATTTTGCCAGAACGCCGGGCTTGAAACAAATGCCGGTTAAGCTACATTTGAAATCGTTCGGTAGTTGACATGGCTAGTTGGCTTACCTATAGTTACGCCATTGAATGGGATGTTTCCCACGATCCAAGACAATTTATCCTTTAAGTGAGGAACGCCATGTCTTCGCGCCCTGCAATCACCAAATTAAGCGTTGCTGCAGCAATACTGTTTTCGTTTCTGGGGATAAGCCCTCGCCTTGCGGCGCAGGGACTTCAGCAGAAATTGGAATCAACCTACGCTCTCACAAAGCCCACTGACGACAAAAGCGACATCGTCACCGCCGGCGCCATTTTGATACTGCAGAAAGATAAAATAATTATGTACAGCACTTCCAACCAAGTGCTGCCCCAGAACACTTATAAGGCCGGAAAGCTCTCCGAGGGCGCCTTCGGAGTGCATGATAACGTACAAAAGTTCGGCAGCTTCATCGGACATCCTCCGCCGCAAGCTGCGCAAACGCAGTCGCGGCAATTCGTCACCGGCGAAAAATTCTGGGTTACCGGGATTGCCGTGCAGGGAGACGGCGTCGTTTTTACTCTGTTCACCGATGCTATTCAGGACGTTCGGTACCAGTGCACGCTCAAGTTTCTTTATCCCAAAGGCACGACTCCCTCGACGGATGACGTGTTGAAGACCGTCGCCGAAGTCTTCAAAGTCCAGGAAGACGATTCCGCAAAGTCGGACGACAAACAGCAGCCAGCGGCTGACGCGCAACCCGCAGCCGATCAGGCTCCGGCGGCGGAGCAAGCTCCCCCGGCCCCGCCTGCCACTGTTGCGATAGGACAGTCTACCGATGAAGTCGTTGCGATCCTCGGCCAGCCGGAAAAGATCCTCAACCTGGGCGCCAAGGTGATTTATGTCTATAAAGACCTCAAAGTCACGTTCGTGAAGGGCAAGGTTACGGACGCGCAATAAATTTGAGCGTTCCTAATACTGATCGGGATTATGCGTTTGCTTTTTTGTGCCTCTGTGAAAGTGTCGCTGTACCGGGCCAGATACTTTTCACATCTTGGAAAGTCCTATCACTAAGTTGTCCACTATCTTCAGAGGAGAGGTGTCCCATTTGAATCGGTCGTTGTATGTGCTCCATTCTTGGGCCTTTGATAGAAAAAGTGGCGACCGAGCAACTGGATAGAAAAAACCATCGAGGATTTGCATCAGCTTCTCACATTCAACGTCGATTCCGTTGGTAATCCTTCCATGCTGGAACAAAAACTTCAGCGTGTAGGCTCGATCCACCGGCGGAACGAGGTTCGGAAGCAAATGCGCCATGACTTTTGAGTTCCCAACAAGCGACGTACCGCTAGCCATACATTGAATCTTGCAAAAGACTTCTCTTAGGTTTTCCCGATCAGATCCCTCGAGACTGCCGGGTTTCATCTCCCGAAGTGACAGTGCAATATCCCACACATCTCGCAATGAAGACCGGAATTTAGCGAACTCACACATCTTCGATCCGCCTGGGCCCATTCGATGCATTCCCCAGGAAGCCAATACCGCATAGACGTACTCGGCAAAACGCTCGAAGTTCTGCTCACGACCAGCTTCGAGGCTTCTGAGATGAAAATGCAAGCTCGGCCCGCCGAATAATTCCTCCCGATAGTATGTGTCATGAGCGGCATCGAGCGCACTCAACAGGCGATGTTGTTGTTCATCAAACACGAGTCTATGCCTCCGACCGATCTAGTCTGTGGTTCCTTGCGTCAGTACGAATATGACGGCACCCACAGTAATACCTCACTGACTTTCTTAATATTTAATATTCGCGGGGCAGTTCGCATCTGATACTATGGAGTTGTTGTGAGGGCTGCATCCTGAGGTTTGGGAGCGGCACCGGAGGCAAAAATGAGTGTCGCACCGCGTGCGGGCAACGGTAAAATCACCGTGCCTGACCTTCTCTCCCGCAAGTTCAATTCCGTCTCTGGTTCTCCTGAAACAAAAAAGAAAATCACATGTTTGACGGCTTACGACTATCCCACTGCGCGTCTGCTTGACGAAGCTGGTGTCGATGTCCTGCTCGTCGGCGATTCGCTCGGCATGGTTGTCCTCGGTTACGACAGCACTTTGCCGGTCACGCTCGATGAAATCTTGCACCATGTTCGCGCCGTTCGCCGTGGAACGAAGCGCGCGCTCCTGGTTGCCGACATGCCCTACGGCAGCTTTCATGTCTCCATCGACGAATCCATCCGCAACGCCATGCGCCTGATAAAAGAAGGCGGAGCCGAGGCCGTGAAGATCGAAGGCGGCGAACGCCGTCTCGAATTGATCACTCGTCTTGTCGAAGCCGAGATACCGGTGATGGGCCACGTCGGCCTCACTCCGCAATCGATCAATGCTTTGGGAGGATTTCACGTCCAGGGAAAAACGACTGACGCGGCGAAGCAGCTTGAGCGCGATGCCGAAGCCGTTGAAGCCGCCGGCGCATTTTCGGTAGTTCTGGAATCCGTCCCGCGCGAACTGGGCGCTCGCATCACCGAAAAGCTTCGCATTCCAACCATCGGCATCGGCGCGGGTCCCGATTGCGATGGACAGGTTCTGGTGTTCCACGATCTCGTCGGACTCACCATCGGCCACACGCCGAAGTTCGCGCGCCAATACGCGAATCTCTCCGGCGAAATTTCCCGCGCCGTCGAATCATATTGCAGCGATGTGCGCGCAGGAACTTTCCCGTCGGACGCGGAGTCTTACCATTCGCCGGCTGAGTTGCGCGAACAATTGCTTGCGCGCCAGCGCACCTAAGCGGTTTCCGTTTGCTGCAAGCGCGCTCCACACCCAAACGGAGAGGATCGGCATGAACGTCGAAGATTTTCGCCGGTTGTACGATTACAACTCCTGGGCCAACCATCGCACGCTGGATGCATGCGCGCCGCTAAGCGAAGAACAATTCACGCGCGACCTGCGCTCCAGCTTCCGCTCCGTCCGCGACACTCTCGCCCACATTATGCTCGTCGAGTGGCTGTGGCTCGAACGCTGGCAAGACCGTTCGCCCGAAAAGTTTCCGCCCGCAACTGATTTCCCCACGCTCGAATCACTCCGCCGCCGCTGGACTGAAATCGAACGCAACCTTAT
>JBAVQA010000209.1:0-4787 GCA_049693595.1 Candidatus Acidiferrales bacterium
TCTGACGACTCAGCCGGCGGCCCGCCCCTCGTGCGCGTGCATTCGCATTGCCTCACCGGCGACGTCTTCGGCTCAACCGCCTGCGATTGCCGCGCCGTAATCGACCGCTCGCTCGCAGCCATCGCGGAGGCTGACCGCGGCGTCTTCGTTTATTTGCATCACACCGGCCGGGGATTTCAGATCGATTCGCGCGAACCGGACAGCGCCGAACTTCCGCGCATCCGCTTTCATCAGCGCGAAGAGCTCGACCACGATCTGGGACGCCAGCGTTTGGTCCAGCGCGAAAGCGGCATCGGCGCGCAAATCTTGATCGACCTCGGCCTGCGCCGCATCCGCGTCCTCACCAACCATCCCCGCAAAGTCGTCGCCCTCCAAGGCTACGGCCTGGAAATCGCCGACCAAGTCCCGCTGTTGCTGGGCCCCCAAAAATCAAGCCACCAGATTTTATGAGTTTAGGAAATGTGCCGCGATTATTTGCCGAAGATTAAGACCACAAACGAATCTTTCAACATCGTCGGGCGCGGGTGCGCGTTGTCCGGAGTGGCTGCAGGCGCCGGGCCGAAATCCGCCGTCACCAAAAACACTTGGTGCGTCTTGGGATCGAGTGCCATCGTGCGCGCGTGCGCTTGCGTCGCAACATCTTCCACCACCGAGTATTTGTCCGGGGAGTCTTCGTGCACCACGGTGAGCGTCCCGCTCCCTCCATTCGACGCAAACGCGTACCCGGTTCCGGGATCGAACGCGTCCGCGTCCACTCCTTCGCCAATCGGAGGCGTCGCAATTACCTTCCCCGTGTCGGCGTTGATCACCGCCATCATTTTGTTGGAGCAGCCCGCGAACAAGCGCCGGTTCGCGATGTCCATGGCAAGGCCGGAAGGCTCTTCGCATGGAGCCAGCGGCCAAGTCGCCGTCACTCTCAAGTTCTGCGAATCGATTTGCTCCTCTTCGCTCTTGTCTTCGATATTTACGTACACGTGTCCGGCGCCGTCCGCGACGGCAAACTCCGGCTTGCCGTCAACGGGAATGGTCGCCGCGACGTTTCCGCTCGCGTCGATCGCGGTCGCGGTGTTACTCCGGCCATTCATCGCAAAAACACGCCGCGAGACGGGTTCGTAAACGATGGCATCAGGATTCGAGCCAACTTGCACGCTGCCGATAACTTGCAAGGTTTTCAAATCGAAAATCGTCACCGTACCCGCGCGTCCGTTGGAAGTAAAGCCGCGATTCAGATCGGGAGCGAGGGCGATACCATGCACTCCGTCGGTATTCGGAATCTCGCCGACGACTTTTCCAGAATCCACGTCGAGGACCACAACCTTCGTGCCGCGCGAAATGAACAGCCGCCGCGTGGGCGAATCAAAGATGATGTAGTCCCAGAATCCTTCGCCGCCGAGCGGAATTTTCTTCAGCAAATGGTAACCCGACGGGCCGGGCGCTGGAGACGCGACGGCCACGCGCCGCTCCGCCGCGTGCGCCTTCACGACGATGATAGTCGCGGACGTCGCCAGAATTGCCAGCGCTCCGATCGCCACCGCTATCGTTCCGAAAATTGAGACGCGCAACGTTTTCATCTGATTAACCCCCAATGCTTTGCTCGCTAAATTCGAGTACATCGTATGCGGCGCTCGCCGCAGCGTCAATTTTCGCGCGTCACAAGGCTTGCTGGAACTCGCGTACGAAGTCAGCACAGGAGCTACGGCGACTTTTGCGCATCTGGGCTGACCGTAAGATAAGGACGCATTTTCTCAAGCCGAGCTTTCGAGACGCCTTTGATTGCAAGCAAGTCTTCGATTTTTCGAAAGGGTCCGCTCTTCTGGCGGAAATTAACGATCGCTTTCGCGGTGCTGGGACCAATTCCCGGTACTTGTTGGAGCTGTTCCGCCGTCGCTGTGTTTAGATCGATCGGATGTGCCGGAGGATTCTTCGTGTCCGCGCTAGCCACCGACACGGCAAAAAGGATCAGCAAAATCGAAAGAACCCACAGCACAGACCTGATTCGAATTATTCTATTCATGACGCGAGAATCGGTTACTGCCGCCAACAACAGACGAGAAAGCAAGCTGACAAATCACGCATATCAAACGCGATTTCCCTGCGCGTCATACTCAGTGATCGGGCCGAAAAGAGCAGCTTGCTCGGAGATTTGCGCTCGGTCGCCGACCAGAACGATTTGCTCGTCGGCAGAGTCGAAATGGCGGCGCGCGGCGGCGAGAATGTCTTCCGCGGTGAGCGCGTGAATATGGGCGCGGTAGGTTTCCAGGTAATCCTCGGGCAAGCGGTCGAGGTAAACGGTGGAAAGCTGCGAGAGAGAACCTTCTTGCGTCGCAATGCCGAGCGAAAAAACGCCACTCAAATAACTGCGCGCGCTTTCAAGCTCTTCGGCGGTGACGGGCAGCGCCCGTATACGATCCATTTCGTAAAATATCTCCGTAAGCGTGGCCGCTGTGACTTCGTTCCGCACCGCTGCGTGCACGGTGAAATAGCCAAATTCGCGCAATGCATTGATTCCGCTGCCGGGGCTATAGGTATAACCTTTTTGCTCGCGAATATTCATCACCAAGCGAGAATGAAACGCGCCGCCGTAGATCGAATTGGCGAGAACCAGGCGATACCAGTCCGGATCACGACGAGTAATTGCGAGGTTTCCCACGAGCACTTGGGTCTGCACGGAGCCGGGGAGGTGGACCAGATGAACATGGCGCCCAGCGTGGCGCGGCGGCGCGGGCGATTTCTGCGGCGCAGGCGCGGGAGCCTTCCAGGCGCCGAATATTTTTTCCACTTGTTCAAGCATCGGCTCGCTTGAAAAGTCGCCCACTAAAATCAGCAGCGCGTTCGCCGGCGCATAATTCTGACGATAAAACTCTTCGAGCTGATTCCGCCGATAGGCTGCAACCTGATCTTCCTCGGGCGCGACGATCGCGTACGGATGTTTGCCGAAGAGCACGCGGCGCAAGCGTTCAGTAGCAAGAAAATCGGGAGTGGTTCGCTGGATGCGAAGGCCCTCGATTCTCTGACGCCGCTCGCGTTCAAACTCCTCTTCAGGAAAGGACGCGTTGCGTGCAAGGTCCGCGACCAATTCGAGCAATCGTTCGGAAAATTCCGCCACACCCGAAATGCCGATCGCGCTCGAATCGGCGCCGGCGACGGCGGCCAAATCCGCGCCCATGCGCCGGAGATCTTCTTCGATACGGCGCAGGGGCCGCGTGGCCGTGCCGGTGCGTGCGACGGAAGCGGTCATCTCGGCTAGCCCTGGCGTGCTATGCGCTACGCTGGCGTTTCCGCTGCGGAAGAAAAGCTGCGCGGAAATTTTGGGAAACGTGCGAGCCTCCACGAGCACCACTTGCATACCGTTCGCGAGAGTGCGAACGGTGCGCTTCGGCCAAGCGACCGGCCGTTCCGGCCCTAGAGCCGGCGGCACGGAATGCTGCGGCTTCGTTGCGACAATCGGCGCGGTCATCGAGCTTCTCCCGCGTTCACGGGACGCCGCGCCACAATGGCACGATTTCGCGGAACCAGATATTTTTTCGCTGCGGCCTGGACTTCCGCAGGCGTTACTGCCATGAATCCGTCGAGCACGGTATTGATGCGATCCGGGTCGCCGTCGAACAGCGTGAAACAAGCGAGATAATGCATGAGGCCGAAGCGCGGCATGTGAGAGCCCATGCCCCCTTCGAGCATCGAATAATAGTCGGCGCGAAACTTTACTTTCACCGGCGCGAGTTCGTCTTCGCTGATTTCTTTCTCCTGCACCTTGTGGATCACTTCATCGTATGCCGCAATTGTGGCGTCGGAAGTAAACTCCGGGCGGTGATAAATCTGCGTGACCATTTGCGTAGGGCCGTTGGCGTCGAAAACGTCCACTCCTCCTTCCGTTCCTATCGCAATTTGCTTTTCGAAAACTAGCTGTCGGTGGATACGTCCGGCTCGCCCGCCATGCAAAACACGGTCCAGAATCGCCATGGCGTACCAATCTTTTGCAGTGCGCGGGGGAACGGTGTAGCCGATGGCCAGAGCAGGAAGCGTCCCAAATTTTTCTTCCACTTCGCCGCGGCGTTCTTCGGTTTGCGGCGGCTCGCTAACGTCGGCATGCGGAGGCAGCGCATGCGCTGGAATGTCGTCAAAGTAGCGTTTCGCGAATGTGAACGCCTCGGAGGGTTCGAGATCGCCCAGCATCAGGAGCACAGCGTTATTCGGCGAGTAATAGGTGCGGAAAAAAGCCTGCACATCGTCGAGCGTCGCGGCGTCGAGATCGTTGAAATCGCCATAAAAATTGTGCGCGTTGGGCCAATTGCGGAAGGCGACGGGCGGCAAGTCGAGCCAGGGAAATCCGCCGTAAGGCTGATTCATCACGTTAACGCGGACCTCTTCTTTCACCACGTCGCGCTGATTGCGCAGATTTTCATCGTCCACTTTCAGAGAGCGCATTCTGTCGGCCTCGAGCCAGAGCATGCGTTCGAGCGCATTGGAAGGCACGGATTCAAAATAATTGGTGATGTCGTAATTCGTGGTGCCGTTCAGCAGGCCGCCGGAAGCGTTGATCAGGCGAATGTGTTCCATCTTGCCGGCGTTTTCCGAGCCTTGGAACATCATGTGTTCGAAAAGATGCGCGAAACCGCTGCGGCCGCGTGGCTCGAGGCGGAAGCCGATCTGGTAGTAAACGCCGACGGTGACGAAGGGCGCGGAATGGTCGGGCGAGACGACGACTCGCAGGCCGTTGGCGAGTTTCGTGTGCTCGACCGGAATATGCAGCTTCTTCAACTTTTGCCTCCCGTGGATTTTCTTAGTGC
>JBAVQA010000210.1:0-8417 GCA_049693595.1 Candidatus Acidiferrales bacterium
TTAGGATCCTTGATCAGCGCGGAAGCGGTGAGATCCAAGAGCCAGGAGGCGATGACGCTGCCGCGGCGCCAAACTTCAGCGACGTCGGGCAAGTTGAGATCGTATTGATAGTGCTCGGGGTCGCGCAAAGGAGTGGTTTCCGCGTCGACGGCGTGTTGCTGTTTGCCGACGTTGGCGGCGCGCAGAATTCCCAAGCCTTCGGCGTAGGCAGCCATCATGCCGTACTCGATTCCGTTGTGAACCATTTTCACGAAGTGGCCGGCGCCGTTTGGCCCGCAGTAGAGGTAGCCCTGCTCGGCGGTGCCGCCGATTTTGTCGCGTCCGGGAGTGCGATCGATATTGCCGATGCCGGGAGCCAAGGTAGCGAAGATGGGGTCGAGGTGCTTGACCACATCCTGTTCGCCGCCAATCATCATGCAGTAGCCGCGTTCGAGGCCCCAGACGCCGCCGCTGGTGCCGACGTCCACGTAGTGAATCTTTTTCGGCGCGAGTTCCTTGGCGCGGCGAATGTCGTCTATGTAATAGGAATTGCCGCCGTCAATCAGAATGTCGCCTGCTTCGAGATAGGGCAGGAGACCGTCGCGGCATTGGTCCACGATTGCGGCGGGGACCATCAGCCAAATGGCTCTGGGCTTTTGCAGCTTTTTCACAAAATCTTCGAGCGACGAGGAGCCGACGGCTTTGTACTGGACCAACTCGTCCACTGCTTTCGGCGTGCGGTCGTAAACCACGCACTGGTGGCCGCCTTTGATCAGGCGGCGAACCATGTTTGCTCCCATTCTTCCCAGGCCGATCATTCCGAGTTGCATTGTTGACTCCTTTTCAAAATTGATTCCTCAACTGCTATGAAGGCTTCCGTGATTTGCGGTAGCGACCGATTAAATTATTCGTCGAGCTGTCATGCGCGAGCTTGGGCTCTCTGCCGCTTTCGAGTTCGGCGATGATGCGCTGCGCGAGGACTTTGCCGAGTTCAACGCCCCATTGGTCGAAGGAATCGATCTGCCAGATGGTGCCTTGGGTGAAAACGCTGTGCTCGTAAAGAGCGACGAGCTTGCCGAGCGCTTCGGGAGTGAGCTTGTCGAGAAGGATGGTGTTTGACGGGCGGTTACCTTCGAAGACGCGATGCGGGACGAGCCAGGCAGGAGTGCCTTCGGCTTTGACCTGCTCGGCCGTTTTGCCGAACGCGAGAGCTTCGGCCTGGGCGAAGACGTTGGCCAAAAGCATGTCGTGGTGGTGGCCGATTGTGTTGAGCGGCTGATCGAAGGCGATAAAATCGCAGGGGATCAGCTTGGTTCCCTGGTGGATGAGCTGATAGAAGGAATGCTGGCCGTTGGTGCCGGGCTCGCCCCAATAAATTGGGCCGGTCTGGTAGTTGACCTGAGCGCCTGCCAGCGTGACGTGTTTTCCGTTGCTCTCCATGGTGAGCTGCTGGAGATAGGCGGGAAAGCGTTTCAAGTATTGCTCGTAGGGAAAAACGCCGGCGGTTTGCGCGCCGAAGAAATTGTTGTACCAGACGGCGAGGAGGCCCATAAGCACGGGAAGATTTTGTTTGAATGGGGCGGTGCGGAAATGCTCGTCCATCAGGTGGAAGCCGTGCAACATGGCGAGGAAGTTCGCGGGGCCGATGGCGACCATGGTGGAAAGGCCGATGGCTGCATCCATCGAGTAGCGGCCGCCGACCCAGTCCCAGAACTCGAACATGTTGGCGGTATCGATGCCGAACTGCGCGACTCCGGCGGCGTTGGTGGAGACGGCGACGAAATGCTTGGCGATGGATTTCTCGTCGCCTCCCAGACCGGCGAGCGCCCAATCGCGCGCGGTGTGGGCGTTGGTCATGGTCTCAAGCGTGGTGAAAGTTTTGGAAGAAACGATGAAGAGAGTTTCGGCGGGGTCGAGATCGCGGACGGCTTCGGCAAAATCGGTGCCGTCGATGTTGGAGACGAAGCGGAAGGTCATCGAGCGGTCGCTGTAATACTTGAGCGCTTCGTAAGCCATTACCGGGCCGAGGTCGGAGCCGCCAATGCCGATGTTGACGACGTTGCGAATGCGTTTGCCGGTGTGACCTTTCCACTCGCCGCTGCGAATGCGGTCGGAGAAGCGGGCCATTTTGTCGAGCACGGCGTGAACTTGCGGGACGACGTTTTGGCCATCGACGACGATGGAGGATCCTTTGGGGGCGCGCAGGGCGATGTGCAGGACCGCGCGGTTTTCGGTGACATTGATTTTTTCGCCGCGGAACATCGCGTCGATTCGCCCGCGCAGGTGGGATTCTTCGGCGAGCTGAAGGAGGAGCTTGAGGGTCTGGTCGGTGACTCGATTCTTTGAGTAATCGAAGAAAATGCCGACGGCGTCAAGGGTGAGGCGCAGGCCGCGTTTGGGATCATCCGCGAATAGTTTTTTGAGGTGAAGTTTCTGGACCTTTTTATAATGAGCGCCGAGGGCCTTCCAGGCCTTGAGTTTGGTGAGCGGCGTGGCGGCTTTGCTCTTTGCAACCGGCTTTACGCGTGCGGCCATATGCTGTTGTTCCTTTCGTCAGTGCGGGATTAACTCGTCGCGGCCTTGTTGAGCACGGCACTCTTGGACTTGATGACGTCCATCAGTTCATTCCAGGATTTTACGAACGACTTGGCTCCCTCGTCCTGAAGTTGCGCGGCCAGCGCCTCGATATTGACGCCGGCCTTGGCGAACTGCGCCAATACTTGTTCGCAATCGCCGCCGTCGGCCGGGAGGATGTTGCCGAGGTCGGTGTGCTCGGCGAGAGCGTTCAAGGTGGCTTCGGGCATGGTGTTCACGGTGAACGGAGCAGCGAGGGCTTTCACGTACAGGATGTCGGACGCCTTTGGATCTTTCGTTCCGGTGCTGGCCCAGAGCAGGCGTTGAGGACGCGCGCCGTCATTGTAGGCACGCTGCCAGCGAGGCGAACCGAGCAGAGTGCGGTAGGCCCGGTACGTGCGCTGCGCGATGGCGATGCCGAGCTTGTTGGTCAGTTCGGCCGGCACCTTGCCGGCGACAGCAGCGTCCCAACGGCTTACGAATATCGATGCGACGGAGCCCACGGTGGGATCGAGTCCGGCTTCGATGCGGCGCTCGATGCCGCGGAGAAAGGCTTCGGCTGCCGCGACATATTGCTCGCGCGAGAATAAGAGAGTGACGTTGATTGGAATGCCGGCGAAGATGGCTTCTTCGATGGCGGGGAGGCCTTCTTTGGTGCCGGGAATCTTGATGAAGAGATTGTGGCGCGCGGCGCTGGCGGACAAATCTTTGGCCGCGGCGAGAGTGCTGGCTGTGTCGTGAGCGAGGAGCGGCGAAACTTCCAGCGAGACCCAGCCGTCCACGCCGCTGGTGCGATCGTGGATGGGTCGAAACAGATCGGCGGCGCGGGTGAGATCCTCCAGCGCCAGTTCAAAAAAGAGTTTCTCGCCTGAAACACCCTTCGCCAGCTTCTCGCGGATGGCGGGGTCGTAGGCGGTGCTGCCGCTGATGGCTTTCTCGAAGATCGTGGGATTGGAAGTGAGCCCAGTGACGGATAGGTCGGCGATGTAGCGAGCGAGGGTGCCGCTATTCAGCAAATCGCGCGTGATGTTGTCCAGCCAGAGGCTCTGGCCCAAATTGTGAAGCAATTGATTAGCTTTCATTGTGTCACCTCAAACTAAAATCAAAGCTGAGTCGCCGGAGATTCGTGGCTCGCGCAAACCGAGGCCGAAGGAGCATTGTATCGTCGAGACCTGCGGCGCTCGTCCTCGTTGACGCGAGTATGCCATTGGAGCCTCGAAGTTTACCACGGCGTTGATAAATGAAATCGCGGCACGGCATGTAACTGAGAATAAGCTCGGGGCTGTTCGCAAATTAAGAGCGGACTCAGTCGGCCGAGGGGACTTCGCCTGGCGTCAGGGCACCCGAGCGCGAGCGCTTGCGTTTCCAAAGATAATCTTTACGAAGCTTTTCCTGATGCTTCTTCAGCTGACGCTCGATTTCCGCAAACGCCGCTTTCGCGGCGAAACGGGCATCGGCGCCCGTTCCGGTCGCATGCAAAGGTCCGGTGGGAGTTGTGAGGTTCAGCGAGTAACTGAATTGATGCTCGTGCGGATTTTCTTCGAGCGATCCGTGGAGCAAGACGGAATCCTCAGGGTAGTGTTTCAATAGCCGGTTCAACTTTTCGGTACGATGGGCTGTTTCGTGTTCGATTGCTCCGCGCAATTCCGGTTCTATATGGCTGTAAGTGACTTTCATTTGGGCACCCTATGTTAAATCGATTAAAGAGTGGAAGGAAGGTTCGCATGGAAGACTCATTCAGGATAGTCCTCGGCGCGGCGGGTTGCAACCTGCTTGGGAGCGATATTTTGAGCTGACGATGGGGAAAGCAGTGAGTCGCGTCCGGCGAGATCTGGTGTTTTCACCTGATTGACATGGGTGAGAAAGGCGTCATACGCTGAAAGCTATTTTATGAGCGCTCCGCGAATGGCAATCGAAAAACCAAGGATTACTGTTCAACATGCGGGCCTTTTCGTGGGCCCAGCCGGGTGGGCTTACAAGGATTGGAACGGTGTAGTGTATCCAACGCCGCGGGCGCGCGGCTTTCATGAAGCGACATATTTGGCGGAATTCTTCGATACGATCGAAATCAATACCTCGTTTTATCATCCGCTGCAAGCGGCGCATGCGGCGCAATGGCTGGGGCGCGTGGCGGCGAACCCACGGTTTCTGTTCACGGCAAAGCTGTGGCAGAAATTTACGCATGAAGGCGGGACGAACGCCGAAGACGAGAAAGCCGTTCGGGCGGGGTTCGATCTTTTGCGCGGAGCGGACAAGCTGGGCGCCGTTTTGCTGCAATTCCCTTTTTCGTTCCATTCAGACCGCGACAATCTTGCGCGATTAAAGCACATACTCGATTCCTTTCGCGATTATCCGCTGGTGGTGGAGGTGCGGCATTCCTCGTGGGCTACCGGGAAGTTTTACGATCTGCTGCAGGAGCGCGGGGTGGGGTTTTGCAACATCGATCAGCCGGTGATCGGGCGGTCCATCGAGCCGAGCGAGCAGGTGACCTCGCCGATCGGGTACGTCCGTTTGCATGGGCGCCGGTACGACACCTGGTTCAGCGACGATCCATCCGCTCCGGCCGCAGAGCGATACAACTACCTCTATTCGGAGAAGGAACTGGAGCCATGGGTTGCTAGGGTGCGAAACGTATCAAATAACACGCGAACGACATTCGTCATCACGAACAATCATTTCGAGGGGAAAGGTATCGTAAACGCGCTTCAGCTCATTCATTTGCTCGATGGCGGGAAGGTAAAAGTTCCCGAAACACTGCGCCACCATTATCCTCAGCTTGATTCCATCGCTACGGAGCCTTCGAGAGAACCAACACTGTTTCCTCTTCCGGCTAAGTAAGGAACGACTCGGAGGATCCGCGGACGTACTATTACGGTCTTGTGTTGCGCTGAGTAGAACTACAATTCGTTCGTGGCAGTTACTTCTTGAAAAGATCCTCGAAGGCTTTGCGCGCGTCGTTGGGGCGTCCCGCGGCGGGAGCTGCGGTCGGCGTGGCGGCAGCGTAGTTTACCGGCGATGTATCTTTTTCGACGGTCATGCGCAATTCGAAGAAGGTGCAATCGTTCTTCGCGTCTTTTTTCGCGATGCGCTCAGGAATCGGCTGGGTGCATTCAAACTGCTTGCCCGTGTCGAAGTGGACGCACTGTTTGCAGGAGTGCATTTCGGCGTGGCAGCGGGGACATTGAGAGGTCGGATCGAAGCCGGGCATCAGCACCGCGCCGCAACTGGAACAGCGCGCCCTCATCACAGTTCCCACCATACGAGGCGTGCGCGGGCCCATCATTTCCTGTTTCTGGCGCGGCTCCGATTTCTGGCGCGACTCACCGGCTGGGCGGTCGCCTCGTTCTCTTTTCTTATCCTGGGCATCGCGGTCGCTATAGCCCCTCTGCTTATACTTCCGGTCCATCGGACCTCCTGGGGGTTGCCAAATCATACTCGAAGTAACGGGTACCTTCGGAAAATGAAACGAATCTTGATTTCACGAACAACGGGGCAGTTCCCTTCCGCAGCGTGGTCACGAGCCTGCCCGGTTACTGCGGTTCGCCCAAAATTTAGAGAGCCCTTCAAAGGGAAGGTCCGGTTGAAGGAATATTCTCGGTTCGCCGATTCCGGCCAGCAGCGCTTCCGCAGCGAGATAACCGCTTCGCACAGCGCCTTCCATAGTGGCGGGCCACGAAGTGCGAGTCCAGTCGCCGGCAAGAAAAAGACTGTGCACTGACGTCTTCTGCGGAGGGCGCCAGCGGTCCACTCCAGGCTCAGGCGAAAAAGTCGCGTTCACTTCCTTGATTACCGTGGCTTTGCGCAACTGCGCTTCGCGAGTGGCGGGCAAAACTTCGGCAAGTTCGCGGCGGCACAAATCGATAATTTCCTGGCGCGACTGCTGCACGAGGCCGTAGGACGCGCTGATTACGAGTTGGAGATACTGGCCGTCCGCACCCGGTTCCGAAGACTGAGCGCTCTGCCCAGTTGGACGGACGCTCGCTCCATCGGTTTCAGCCGTTTTATACAGCAAGGTTTTGTTGAACACCCACTGGGTGGTGTGATCGAGCAGCGTGAGGAAAGGCTCGGTCATCACTGTGCGGTCGTACCACAAATGAACGCCGGTGATCGGCGATGTTTTGATATTGCGCAAGCCGACCATAGACCCATTCCCTTCACCCATTTCCCTCGGCAGCAAATTCAAAAGAGCGTCATGCGGGACAGCCACAATGCAGGCGTCCGCTGACACTTCGTAACCATCATCCATCGCGACGCTCACAAAGCGATTCTCCCGAATCCGGATTTCACGAATACCGCAACGAAGGCGGACTTCCCCGCCGCGCTGCAGAATTGCTTCGCGGCAGCCTCCGTACAAGTCGCCCAAAGGCACTGAAGGAATCCCGACACGATATCCGCCTTTATTCGCGAGAAGAGCTTTCCAGAAAACTTCGATCCCGTAACGAGCGTCGGTTCTCGATAATTCCTCATCGAGAGCGCTGACCAAAACGACGCGCCAGAAACGTTCAATGGCGGCCGGCGTCTGCTTCATCCGGCGCAGCCAGTCGAGCATCGAAAACCCGTCGATGCCCGGCGGATTGCCGCCGGCCATGGCGATTTCCATCATCGCGTTTGCAATCGCCCGCTTGTCCGCCAGATTCAGCGAACTGAAAAGCAGGAACGAGGGCGCCATGTGCAGCGGCGGAGGCAGCGGCGACGCTTCCATGGTCGAGCGGCGGCCCTGCGCGTCCACAAAATAGAGCCGGTCATAGAACCGAATCTTGCCGGCGGCGCCTACGCGAGAATAAAAATCGGCTAAATTGGTGCAGCAGCCGAGCGTGACGTGCTGGCAGTTGTCCACTTCGCTGCCGTCGGGCAGCGTGTAGGAAGTGGCGCGCCCGCCCAGGTGGGGACGCTTTTCGAGCAGGCGGACTTGAAGGCCCGCTTCAGCCAGCGCGACGGCGGAGGACAGTCCTGCCAGACCGCCGCCGATCACTAGAACGCTTTGCGAGGGCATCCTTCTTCCACCAACCGCTCATCCCCGCCGTGAGGAGATATTGAATTTTTTCCGCACTCGACAACGAGATGCGGGACGAAAAAACATCGAAGTCACGTTCTTCGATCCGTGCCAAAAGGCTGCTGTAGGTGCGAATCAAGGCCCAGAGCGTGGCGCGGCTATCCGCATCCACACGGTCAACCAGGGACGCGCCTTCGCGGTAAAAATGCCAGGCGCGATCGGCTTCGAATTCGAGGAGCTCCCGGATTTGCGGAGTGAGCGGCCCCGAAAGCTGGGGCTCGGAAACTCCAAAGCGTTCGAGGTCTTCCGCGGGAAGATACGCGCGGCCCATATCGAAATCGGCGCGGACGTCGCGAATGATGTTGGTCAACTGAAATGCAAGACCCAGGCGCTCGGCTAAATCCGGAGCTTTCGGATCGCGGAAACCGAAAACGTGCAGGCAGGTGAGGCCTACGGTGCCTGCAACACGATAACAGTATTCCGACAGCCGGTCGAATGTGGCGTAGGACGAAACCGTTAGATCCATTTCCGCGCCGAGAATTAAATCATGGAAGTAGCGCGAGGGAATTTCAAAACGCGCAATGGTGTCGGCAAGAGCGGGAAGAATCGGGCTGGCGGTGGTGCGGCCGGCAATGGCTTCGTCGAGCATGGCGCGCCAACGGGCCAGGCCATTGCGCTTGGAATCCAAGTCGCCCGGCTCGTCGGAGAGGTTGTCCACCAGGCGCATGAAAGCGTAAAGGGCGCACAGCGCATTGCGCTTTTCCTTGCGCAAGCCGAAGAAAGCGAGATAGAAGCTGCTGCGAGATTCTCTGGCGATGCGAGCGCATTCGGAGTAAGACGCGGCGACGGATTCGGTATCGGAGCGCATGAC
>JBAVQA010000211.1:0-6358 GCA_049693595.1 Candidatus Acidiferrales bacterium
CTTTTGCCCTTTGTTGCTGCGGTGATCTGGGCCATCAAAGCACGAAGAGATGCATCGAATCGCGTAATTTCCATCTTTTTTTTCACTTCGCTATTCACTGGAATGTTTTTCTCAGCAGGCACAGGAATAGCCATCAACGTTTATTTCAGTAACTTCTTTGCGATCTCAATCGTCATGGGCATGCTGCTCTATTCTGCTTGGAGCGTCCCTTCTCCTTTCGCTAAGCACAAGTTCCTGGGACGGCGCGGGGTTCCTCTAATTTTGTCCGCTTTTCTGCTTTTAGCCCTTATTTTGTCGGGCTATTCCAATGTCTGGCGTAGCATCGCGGAGTTGCCAGAGGAGCAAAGACTATATGACACTGAAGTGTCCTTTTTGAGGGCCCAGCCGGGTCCGGCAATCTGCGAAAGTCTCTTACGCTGTTACGATGCAGGGAAACCTTATGTGTATGATCCTTTTCATTTTACCAGGCTGGTCTCTCTGAATGAGCTTGATAGCGGAGAGCTTGTTGCCGAGATTAAGACATTCCATTATGGAGCCATTCAACTTCACGGACCCTTGCCGTCTTTAGAGCGCCCAAACGAGCGCTTCCCGGATGCCGTGCTTGATGCTATTGATCAATATTACAGTCTTTCGGTTCAGCATCCCAATTGCGCCATTTACGTCCCTAAGACAAGCATCAAAAACTGAACATTCGGCGAAGCGCGATTAATCCCTTGCAAAGCAATTCACCCCGTTGAAATAGGAGGCTGCGATCCGGGAAGAACATTTGGTTCCGCTCTCATCGCCAGTAAAGAGTTTCTCCGTTGTTCGGTTTCAAACGATTCGAGATTTCTTCTTTCTTGCGATCCTGACTTTGGCCGCTCTATTGGTGCAGGGATACCATGTCGGCATCGAGGACATGGCGGTCTACTTGCCCGCCATCAAAAAAATCATCAATCCGGAACTTTATCCGTACGATTCAAACTTCTTTTTTTTGTACACTCGGTGGACTTTGTTTCACCAGACGGTCGCCGCACTGGTGCGCATCACCCATCTTTCGCTTGAGTGTTTGATGTTTGTTCTGCATGTTCTGAGCGTTTTCCTCATTCTCCTCGCGTGCTTTCAACTGATTCGGAAGTGCTTTCGCGAGCGTGCGTCCCAGTGGTGTGGCGTCGCGTTCGTCGCGGCTCTATTGACGATGCCAGTGGCGGGAACACACCTCTTCGTCACCGATCAGCATTTGCATCCGCGCAACCTTGCAACTGCATTTCTGCTCTTTGCAGCTGTGGCCGCCCTCGAACGAAGACCGATCACACTGCTTTGGATCGTGCTAACGGCGCTTTGCCATCCGACGATGGCCGTGTACGGAACTTTTCATATAGTAATGCTGGCATTCGGTAGTTTTACGGCTCAACCCGCGGCCGCATTCGCTGGAATTCCATTCGGAGTGCCACCTAATTCCATCTGGCGGAAAGCCATGGCGGACCGTGCTTATCCATATCCTTTCTCCTGGCCTTGGTACGAATGGCTAGGTGCCTTGGCTCCGATTGCTTTTTTGTGGTTTTTTGCGCGAATTGGACGGCGCGAGGGTATGGCACTCCTTGAGCGCGTGTGCAGCCGGTTGGCGATTTCGACCTCTCTTGGTATCGTCATAGCCGTATTCGTGTCTGAATACCTTCAGGCCCGGACCCAAACGTGGGCGCGATTCGAACCCATGCGCGTCCTGCATTTCCCTTACATTGTGTTTCTGTTGTTTAGCGGTGGAATGCTCGGAAAGTATCTGTTGCGCGACCGAGCCCTGCGCTGGGCGGGGCTTTTTATCCCGCTCGCGCTCGTAATGTTTCACTTCCAGCGACTGGAGTTCCCGTCGAGCTATCACATCGAATGGCCGGGTCGCGCACCACGGAATTCCTGGGTGCAAGCTTTTGTCTGGGTGCGCGAGAACACGCCGCGATCGGCCTTTTTCGCGCTTGATCCCCGGTACATGCATGGTCCTGGTCAGGATTACTATGGTTTCCGCGCATATGCCGAGCGCAGCACCCTGGCCGACAACGAAAAGGACACATCGGCCGTCGCCGTGTTCCCTGACCTTGCATGGCAATGGAATTTGGAAGTAACGGATCGAGAAAATTGGTCGCAGTTTACGCTCGCAGATTTCGAACACCTGAAGAAGAAATACGGAGTGACCTGGGTAATCGTAGTCAGGCCTGGAGTCGCCGGCCTTTCGTGTCCTTACGCCAACAGCCAAGTAATGGTCTGCCAGATTCCTTAGTCGCTTTGGCGTTTCGTTTCGACTTATTTCTTCACTGCCCAGTGCTGGCCAATGCCCCCGAAGAAGTACGAGCGTGTCGTCACGCGCACATATCCGGAGTTCTCTAGCAGCGCGGAAAAGTCTCGAATGGAGAGAAAGCTCCTCAGTGAATCTGGAATATAGGTGTAAACGCGCGCGCGGCCATGCAGCAGCAAGCCCCAGACGGCGCCCTGCGCGTACAAGTACGCGAGATAAATTTCGCGCAACACAGCATTCGATGGCAGGAAAAAATCGACACTGACTATTGATCCTCCGGGCTTCGTGACACGTTTGATTTCCTGCACGGCTGCTTTGAGGTCGGGAAAGTTTCGCAATCCGTAGCCGATGAAAACGCAATCGAACGAATCGCCCGCGAAAGGCAAACATGCCGCGTCGCTGCAGACCGCATTTTTCAGCCCCCGAGCGCGGGCCAGGCGTAGCATGAGTTCGGTAATATCCGCGGCAATCACCGTTGCCCCTGGCAGGCGTTCGATCACCAACTGTGAAAGGTCCCCGGTCCCGCAAGCCAAATCCAACACACGTGCGTTTTCCGGTAGCGCAGCTCTTGCTACGCTGAGTCGTTTCCAACGCGAGTCCAGGCCGAAGGAAAAAACGCGGGAGATGAAATCGTAGCGCGGCGCGATGGTGTCGAACATCTGCCGCATGAGGCGCGAGTCTTGGCGTTCTTCGGGTGATTTCATTCGTGGCTACGACGTTACGCTGAGTTCTACTTTACCAATCTGAGGGATTCCCCAAGATTCTATCTTAACCACCGATGAACAGCCCTCCGTTCGGGGACAGCCATTGCCCGGTGAAATACGAGCTGTCATCGGAGGCCAGGAAAAGCGCCGTCGTAGCGACTTCACGCGGGTGCGCCGTCCGCCCCATGGGAATCCGCGAGAGCATTGCTCGCTTTAGAAGCGGTGATTCTCCGTGAGTCGCCGTCATGGGCGTATCGATCCAGCCTGGGCAGATCGCGTTTACGCGAATGTTGCGTGACGCAACTTCCTTCGCTACCGCCCGCGTAAAACTCAAAATGGCGCCCTTCGCCGCGCTGTAGTGAGGCGCGTACTCCAGGCCGCCCAGCCCCGCCACGCTCGACATGTTGATGATCGCGCCGCTGTTCTTCTTCGCCATCAACTTGAGCGTTTCGCGAGTGCAAAAAAATGTTCCGTTCAGATGCACGCCGATCATCCGGCTCCAATCCGCGTCCGACATTTCCGAAGTAGCGTCCCAATGCGTCGTGATTTTTCCTCCGCTCATCAACTCCGTAATGCGGGCCTCCGCTTTCCGCCTGATTTCCTCTCCGTGTTTGGCGTCGGTTTCGCCTATGCCGGCATTGTTCACCAGGATGTCTAGCGCACCGTAGCGAGCCGCGATCTGCGCGAACATCGACTTCACCTCCGCGCTCGATGACACATCAGCTTTGACCGCCAGAGCGCGCGCGCCGGCAGATCCCATTCCTTCGACCGCTTTCTGTGCCGCCTCAAGCACCACGTCGTTCACCACGACGCTCGCGCCTTCTTCGGCGAACAACGTGGCGATTGCTCGCCCGATCCCAGATCCTCCACCCGTCACTAACGCAACTTTGCCTGCAAGTCTCACAGTTGCACCTCAAAACTAAATTTTCTGCGATTGAAAACCACGGCCCCGTATCTTCAGGGGAAATCATCGGCGGGTTTTCTTGAAATCAAACCAAGCATCGAAAGTGGCGCGCCCGGAGGGGTTCGAACCCCCGACCTTGTGCTCCGGAGGCACACGCTCTATCCATCTGAGCTACGGGCGCATTTAGGGAAACGAATGATTTTCGCGATTGATTTTACTCTGCTTCCTGCCCGGTAGCAAAAGCAATCAAAGACTTTCGCGCTCGCCGCCCTCGTCCGCTTTCCTGGAGCGCCGTACATTCGACGGCGGATTAATAGACCGACGCCTCACAGGGATGTTTCGAGTCACATCCTAGCCGAGCCTGACATCATCCACCGCGGGCAAGGTTCTTCACTTGCTTAGCCAGTTTTTCGATCTGCTCCGCCTTTTGAATCATCGGCAACGACAACGTATTTGCTGCGTCCGTCTTTTCAACTTCGCCTTTCAATTCACCGGCCAGCTGGTAAATCTTTTCGACGTTCTCTTCTATCTGATGCTTATTCTGTTTCAGGATTTCCTTGGTCTCTTTTTCGCTCGGCTTGCCTTGGTCGATCGACGTCGGCTGTTCAATTTTCGGCGGCCCTGGATTCTGCGCTGAATCCGGCCGGGGCGGCAGAGTATTCTGAGCCTCTGCAAAACCAGCGCTGCAAAATAGACCTAGTGGCATGCTGAGTGCCGCCGGGATTACAACTGTCAAAAAATTTCTCTTATTCACATCCATATCAAATCAGCTCCTGCCGAAAAACTTCGGCAACTCTCACGCCCTCTTCGCGGCTAATCTCGCCGCGGAAGCTCCGCGCGCGCGGGTGCGTGAATGGTATAATTCCGCTCCCCCTTATCTTATGACTGATTCGCTCAGACGGTGGATGGAATTTGCGGGCGTGCGGGCCGTGCGCGTTCTGGCGATCATTTTCGTCGCGTTGTTGATCGCGCGGCTCTTGAAAGCCCTCACCGACCGCCTGATTCAACTGGCCAAGTCTCAGTCGCGCGTAGCTCAAATGCGCGAGCAACAAACGCGCACGATGGCCGCATTGCTCTACAGCGTTGGTCTGGGTCTGATCGTCGCGATCGCCATCCTGACGGCGCTGCCCGAATTCGGGTTCAATGTGAGCCCGGTAGAAGCGGCTGCCGCTGTGGCCAGCCTTGCGCTTGGATTCGGCGCGCAGAGTCTGGTCAAGGATCTTATCAACGGCTTCTTCATCGTTTTTGAGGATCAGTTCGTCATCGGCGATTTGATTCAGACCAATGGAGAAACCGGACGCGTGGAACATCTCACTTTACGCCGCACCGTACTTCGAAATCTTACAGGCGCCATGGTCACCATTCCGAATAGCTTGGTCGGCCCGGTGGCTAACCTTAGCCGGGATTGGTCGCAAGTTTTTGTGGATATCAGCGTGCCCTCGGAAGAAATGGTAGGACGCGCCCTCACGGCGCTGGAAAAAATCGCCGCCGATTTCCGCGATGATGCGGACTGGTCGCCGGCCCTCGTAGATGGTCCTCGCGTTCTCGGCGTCGAATCTCTTTCGCTCGAGGGCACCGTGATCCGTCTGCAAGTGCGCACGGTGCTGAACCGCAAGGACGATGTGGCTCGCGAACTCCGGCGTCGAATTAAGCTTGGCTTTGAGCAGTCGCGTATCCAGCTTAGCCAGATGTACAATGTTTCCGTGCGCGAAATTCCGCCGTCGAATTCTTGATTTTTTCTCAACAGGAGGAACCAGTGGGAGAAGTTACGCACGATCAAGTCAATCTGATGCTGCGGTTGTACGACATTCGCCGCGAGCCTCGCCTTCGTGAAGCGCGACAGTGGTTCATGGATAACTTTCGGTCTACCTCGATGGAAGACCTAATGAAACAGTACCCTCCGGCGAGCCAGGAAAACGCTTACTTTCGCATGGTCATGAGCTACTGGGATATGGTGGCCAGTATCGTCAACCGGGGATTGATCGATGAAGAATTGTTCTTCGAGAACTCCGGAGAGCAGTGGATCGTTTGGGAGCGTCTGAAGCCCGTGGTCGCCCCCTGGCGTGTAGCTTTCAAAAATCCGCACATGCTCAAGAACCTGGAAGAACATTGCAAGCGCCTGGAGGCCTGGCGCGAACAGCGTGCCCCTGGAACAAATCAAGCGATGCGTGACATGTTTGCCCAAACGGAAAAGGCCGCGGCGGCAGCCGCAAAGAAATAGTCGGCACAAAGCAGCCGGCGTTCGCAGTTGCCGTAGCGATGTGTGAAAACCTGAATCCCGGCAATTTCCCTAGGTTTTCTCGGGGAAATTGTGATAGCTTTTCCCATACCCCGCGATCAGTTTTTTTCTGAGACGTACGGAATCCGGGAGCATTGGCTTGATTTGCGCCCGACCCAGGGCATCCGGAGAGGAATATCCAAATGAATGTCCGTCATCGAGTCGTTTCTGCGCTCGTGCTCGTAATGTCCCTCGCACTGATAATC
>JBAVQA010000212.1:0-1625 GCA_049693595.1 Candidatus Acidiferrales bacterium
GCACAACTTCGCGCTGGGGTCAGCAAGGCGTTGAATTAGTTACAGTGTTCGGGCGCTGCAATGTTCTGATAATCTAATGCAGGGAGTTTTCTCCGCCTATTCCATATCTACTCGAAAGGAATGATCGAAGTGAATTCACCTACTCCGTCTTCTTCACGCGAGATCAAGCGCGCCTTCAATTTCAACGGCGGCCCGGCAACTTTGCCTCTCCCGGTGCTCGAGCGAATCCGCGTAGAATTATTTGATTACCGCGGTACGGGCATGTCCGTTATGGAGATGACCCATCGCTCGACTGAGTTCGAGGAGATACTTTCGCGCGCGGAGAAGAACCTCCGCACCCTGATGGAGATTCCGGAAGACTACGCGGTGATATTCCTGCAAGGCGGCGGGAGCCTGCAATTCACGATGGTACCGATGAATCTTTACCTTTCCGGAAAGCCGGTGGACGTGCTGCACACGGGAATGTGGACGGCGAAAGCGATCGCGGAGCTGGAAAAAGGCACGCCCTACCGCTTGGCGGCTTCGACCGAACCGGAAAAATTCAGGCGCATACCGAGAAAAGAAGAAATTGCGTTGGCGCCCGGCGCTTCCTACGTTTACATGGCCTCCAACAACACCATCGAAGGAACGCAGTGGAGCTCGTTTCCGAAGACGGGAGACGTGCCGCTGGTGGCGGACATGTCCTCGGATATTCTTTCGCGAAGAATAAATGTCCGAGACTTCGGACTGATTTTCGCCGGAGCGCAGAAAAATCTGGGGCCGTCCGGCGTTACGGTGGTCATCATCCGGCGCGATTTGGCGGAGCGTGCGGACAAGAATCTGCCGACGCTGCTGCAGTACCGCTCAGAGATCAAGGAGCATTCGCTCTTCCACACGCCGCCGACATTTGCCGTGTACATAGTGGGCTTGGTTCTTGAATGGGTCGCGGCGGAAGGCGGCGTCGCCGCAGTGGAAAAACGAAACGAAGCAAAAGCCAAGCTGCTCTATGAGACGATTGATGCGAGCAATTTTTATTCCTGCCCGGTAGAGAAGGATTCGAGATCGAAGATGAATGTGGTGTTCCGCGTGGCGGCCGGAGACGAAGCTATCGAGAAGAAGTTCGCGCAGGCAGCCGCTGGGGCCAACATCGTGGGCATCACCGGCCATCGGTCTGTCGGGGGGATGCGCGTGTCGCTCTATAACGCCGTCACCATGAAAGCGGTCGAAGCTTTGGTGAGCTTTATGAATGAATTCCGACGAAGGCAAGCCTGAAGTTTGGTCCCAAGGCCGGACCGTTTCGAGGAACTGCCTAGAATGGCTGCAAGAGAGCCACAGTAGTGTGGCATTAACACAACACTCCTTGACTTGCGTCCATTTGCCCGTTATTCTTGGTGTTTCATGTCGAATACGGGGGATTACATCGCTATTTTGCCGGTTTCAGGCCTCGGCGCGCGCAGTGAACGGCCTCGAAGTACCCCTATACGAACCACGATGGCAAGAGCGTCCAAGGGTGACTCACAACCTCCTCTGGATGAATACTTTAACTCACTATTCACCGCGCTTGGACCACAACACTGGTGGCCGGGAAAGACACAATTCGAAGTAATCCTCGGCGCCATCCTCACGCAGAATACCTCCTGGAAGAA
>JBAVQA010000213.1:0-4196 GCA_049693595.1 Candidatus Acidiferrales bacterium
CATCCCCGCGAGCGGCCGAGACGACCTGGGCCTGGACGATTGCGTGATGATGTTTTATCTGGGACTCGTCGCATTCGATCACGTGCGTCATCGCATCTGGGTAGTTCGTAACGTGTTCACCGAAGGCAAAGGGACTCTTCGCGCGAAATACGACGCAGCGATCCGCGAAATCAGCAAAGTTCGACGCACACTTTCGGGCCCTTTGCCCCGACAGCATCATGCGCCTCAGCGCCGTCCGCTTCGCATCCAATCCAACTTCACGAAAGCCAAATATCTCTCTGCCGTACGCAAGGCGAAATCTTACATCCGCGCCGGGGATATTTTTCAGGTGGTACCCAGCCAGCGCTTTTCTGCGCGGACGGATGCCGACCCGTTCGAAATCTATCGATCGCTGCGCGTTGTGAATCCCTCGCCGTACCTCTATTTTCTGAATCTAGACGATCTTGCGGTTGTCGGCAGTTCGCCGGAGATGCTGGTGAAGGTTCAGGGACGCGAGGTGGCCTATCGTCCGATTGCTGGAACGCTGCCGCGCGGGCATGACGAAGCGGAGGACCGCGAGCAGGAATCAAAGCTGCTTGCCGATCCGAAAGAGCGCGCGGAGCACATCATGCTCGTGGATCTCGGGCGCAACGATCTCGGCCGCGTTTGCGAATATGGTTCGGTGACTGTCGAGCGCTTGATGTTTGTCGAGCGCTATTCGCACGTGATGCATCTCGTTTCGAGTTTGCGCGGCCGATTACGGGAAGGAGTGGATTGCTTCGAAGCGCTGATGGCTTGCTTTCCGGCCGGAACGCTTTCGGGTGCGCCCAAAATTCGCGCCATGGAAATTATCGACGAGCTCGAGCCCACTCGCCGCGGGCTTTATGGTGGCGCGATCCTCTATCTCGATTTTTCCGGTAATCTGGACTCGTGCATCGCCCTCCGGACGCTCGTTGCGAAAGACGGACGGGCCTATATTCAAGCAGGTGGCGGCGTGGTAGCCGATTCAGTGCCCGAACGCGAATATCAGGAAACGATAAATAAGGCGCGAGCGGTGATGGCCGCGCTTGAGATTGCGCATAAAACGGGCGCGCTGGGCAAAAATGATTCTGCTGCTTGACAACTACGATTCCTTCACCTATAACCTGGCGCAGTATCTCGGCCAAATGGGACAAGATCTCGAAATCCTCCGCAATGACCAAGTGACTCTGGACGAAATCCAAGATTTGAGGCCCGAACGCATCGTAATATCCCCCGGGCCGTGTACGCCCAAAGAAGCCGGAATCAGCGTGCCGTTAATTCAGCGGTTCGCTGGGGAAATTCCCATCCTCGGCGTTTGTTTGGGACATCAAGCCATTGGAGCGGCGTTCGGCGGCAATGTGATTCGCGCGCAAAAAATTATGCACGGCAAGACGAGTGAAATTCAGCATGATGGCAGAACGATATTCCGCGGCCTGCCGCAGGAATTCGCGGCCACGCGCTACCATTCGCTGATCGTGGAGCGCAAATCGCTCCCGCGCACGCTCGAAATATCCGCGGAGACCAGCGACGGCACGATCATGGGCCTACGCCACCGCAAGCTGCGGGTAGAAGGTGTGCAATTTCACCCGGAATCCATCCTCACCAGCGCGGGATTCCGTCTCCTCGAAAACTTTCTGGACATTTAAATAAAGGCCAATCATGCCTGCTCTAGGGAAAAACGCAGCCTGCGTCCTCGCAATCTTCTCTTGTAGTCTTGTTTTCACCGTGGCGCGCTTGCCGGTACATAGTCAATCTCCGCTTCAGGCATCCACACAGAATCCAGACGTCGCATATCTCGGCTTCGATCGAAACGACTACCCGGGCGATTCTTACTTGCCCGCGCTCAAACAATCTTTCTCTTTTGCAGGCTATTGGCTGAACGTGCCTCTGGGTGCGAAGACGAATAGCTGGGCAGGGAAGCGTGCAATCCTTCGCGACAGCGGCTTCGGTTTTCTCGCGCTGTTCAATGGCCGTATATCGGCTGAACTGAAGCGCGCCGCCGACCCTGCCGCGTTGGCGGCAGCCGACGCGCGAAACGCGATTGAGAATGCAAAACGCGAAGGTTTCTCGCCTGGTACGGTAATTTTCTTAGATCAGGAAGAAGGAGGGCGCCTGCTACCTAGGCAGCAGGAATATTTCCTTGCCTGGGCTGACGGCATAACTTCCGCCGGTTACCGCGCAGGCGTTTATTGTTCAGGAATTCCAGTGAAAGAGGACGCCAACCAATCCATCACGACCGCAAAAGATATTCAGGATCATGCCGGAGGCCGCAAAATTATTTACTTCGTTTATAACGACGTCTGCCCGCCGTCTCCGGGATGCGCAAGTTCAAAAACCCCGCCGTCCCCGTCCGCAAGCGGCACTCCCTTTGCCGAAGCCTGGCAATTTGCGCAGTCGCCTCGCCGCAAAGATTTCGCGCGCGCCTGTCCCGCTAATTACAATCGCGACGGCAATTGCTATCCGCCTCCAGGAAACGGCGCGGCCCGAATTTATCTAGATCTCGATTCCGCAACTTCGGCAGATCCGTCCAATGGCAGACTGCAGAACTGAATTTGCTGTTCCAATACTCAGATCGCGCTCTGTGCGTTTCCCTTTCCGGCCTGCGTAAAGGCAACCAATCTTTCCAGCCGCTCGCGTGCCGCGCCTGAATCAATCGATTCCGTCGCCATCCGCACGCCGTCAAGCCAATCCGTAGCTCGCCCCGCGGCCACCAGCGCAGCCGCCGCGTTCGCGCGGACGATATCGCGGTGCGGTCCGTGCTCGTGGCGCATCAGTGATCGGCCCAGCACCTTGTGAATGATCAGGGCGTTATGTTTTGCATCACCGCCGAGAATCGATTCCAGCGGCGCGCGCCGCAATCCAAAATCTTCAGGAACGATCGTGTAGCTTCGCACCGTTCCATCGCGCAGTTCGGATACGCTCGTTTCGCCGCCGATTGAAATTTCGTCCATGCCGTCCGCGCCGTGCACCACAAAAGCGCGCTTCACTCCCAACTCACCCAACGCCCGCGCCATCAGTTCCGTAAAACTGGCGCCATATACGCCGGCCACCTGCGCCGAGGCGCCCGCGGGATTTGTCAGCGGGCCTAGAAGATTAAAAACCGTGCGCCCACGAAGCTGGCGCCGCGCGGGCATCGCATGGCGCGTGGCCGCATGCATTGCCGGTGCAAACAGAAACCCAATTCCAATTTCGTCAATCGACTGGGCCACGCGTTGGGGCTCGAGATCGATCCGCACGCCAAGAGCCTCCAACACGTCGGCAGATCCACACTGGGAGCTAATCGAGCGATTTCCGTGCTTTGCTACGCGGACGCCCGCGCCCGCAACCACAAACGCAGCGGCTGTTGAAACGTTGAACGTGCCCTTGGCATCGCCGCCGGTGCCGCATGTGTCCACCAGCGCTTGATCGCCGTGCGAATAGTCGCTTGGAAATATCCTGGTCGCATGACGCCGCATCGCGGTAGCGAAGCCAACCAGCTCCTCAACAGTTTCGCCTTTAATCTGCAGCGCAGAGAGCAGCTCCAGAATCTGCGGGTCCGTCGCGCGGCCGGAAAGAATCTGTCCCATCGCGCCATCGGCTTCCGCCCGCGACAAATCTACTCCCGCGCCGATTTTCTTTAACGCTTCCTGAATCATCGTGATCGTCCGCGAACGAATTCTTTGAGCGGATTTTGCTCTACACCGACGAAGGGGAACGCCTTGCTCGCACTCGCAGTTGTAGGTAAACTTCTTTGTTTCGATTACAAACAAATTCTAGCACTAATGGATGGGCAATGAAGATTCACGAATACCAGGCCAAGGCTATTCTCGCCAAGTTTGGCGTGCCAGTCCCGCGCGGTGAGATGGTCACCAAGAAAGACGAAGCGCGTGCCGCCGCTCAGCGGCTCGGTGCGCCCGTGGTGGTGGTCAAAGCGCAAATCCACGCCGGCGGGCGCGGAAAGGCCGGCGGCGTGAAGCTCGCGAAGTCAGCCGACGAAGCTTACTCGAATGCCGAGCGTATCCTCGGAATGAAACTTGTCACGCCGCAGACGGGTGAAGAAGGCCGCATCGTCCATCGGCTTTTGATCGAAGAAGGCCTAGACATCAAGCGCGAACTTTACGTCAGCGTCCTTGTGGATCGCGTAACGGGCATGCCGATTTTCATGGCCAGCGCCTCGGGCGGAATGGAAATTGAGGAAGTTGCGAAAGACCATCCGG
>JBAVQA010000214.1:0-2617 GCA_049693595.1 Candidatus Acidiferrales bacterium
TGGTTCTACTTTTGGTCTTTTTTTTCAGCGAGACATTCGTGGTTTTGGTTCAAGCATGGGTTGGGGAATGGGCTACACAATCCTGTGGTGGTTTTTTGGACCGTTGACGATATTCCCCTTCATCGCAGGCACGCGTCCGAACTGGTCGGCGGACCAAGCCAGTGAACTGTTTGGCTCCTTGGTCGGGCACATTCTCTACGGCTTACTGTTGGGAATTATTTATGCGGCCTTGGATCGAGTTTGGATCAAGTTGATTGTCGAATCCGATCCTCTGAATCGAGAAGCGGGAGGGCCGGGCGTTCGCATTCTGCGTTCCATTGCCTGGGGAGGGTTGGCCGGATTGATTGGTGGAATCGTGTCGAGTCCGGTGATGCTTGCTACGGGCGTGCTGCCAAAAATCGCAGGACTCGATACGACTCTGTCTGGTTTCCACGGAGTGGTGATTCACTTGGTGATGAGTACGCTCATCGGAACAACATATGGTCTCTTGTTTCGTGGCGAAGCTCCCAGCTTTGGACTCGGCATACCCTGGGGACTCGTGTTTGGGCTCGTTGGGTGGTACGCCGGCCCGATGACGCTGCTTCCGCTGTTCCTGACTGGCGTGTGTGACTGGAGCGCGACTGCCGCATCCGCTCTGCTTCCTTCCCTGATGGGTCATCTCCTTTATGGAGCGGTCACGGCGGCAGCCTTTCTGGTACTTGAGCAACGATACAAGAGGTGGTTGCTTTTCGATTCGCGAACTGCCGCTCACGAACTGCGTCGCATACGTCCGGTGGGAACTCCCGCACCTCCTTTGTGGTTTTTTGCAATCGGCCTGGGAATCCTTTTGCCGATTTTGCTGGGTTGATTGGCTGTCTGATTCTTGGACAGAGACTCGACTTGAGCTCAGATGGAAAATGAGAAGGGCGGGTGAACTGAGTTGAGGATGCACGGAAGGAGAAAACGACCTGCTGCCTTTGCACACTGGAGCGCAAATCTTAAGCAGCGATGGCTATTGCCATTTCTAGCTCTGGAATGGGTCTTGGAGTGGATCGCTTTTGTTCTGAGCAACTGGAGATTTCTGGAGGTCTTGGAATACCTGAGTAGTCTGAGCGTCCTCGTCGCGGTGATATTTTACTTTTCCGAATCGGGTAACCGGATCAAGCAAAAGCACTCTCAAGCCTGGCAGGTGATTAATACGGCGCAAGGAAAAGGCGGAAGTGGCGGACGCATCGAGGCCTTGCAAGAGCTCAACGCGGATCGCATTCCCTTGGTAGGCGTTGACGTTTCCGGCGCTTCTCTGCAAGGCATTCGTCTCGACCGAGCTCAACTGTTGCGCTCCAACTTCAGCGCCGCAGACGTACGGCAGGGCTTTTTCCATGCTTCCGATTTTACCGATGCCGATTTGCAACGTGCCAATTTTAGAGGGAGCGACCTCCACGCTGCGTGCTTTCAGGGTGCCAACTTGGATGATGCCGACCTCTGGGGAGCCGATCTCACGGGGTCGGACCTGACGGACGTAACCCTGCGAAATGCGGATTTGCGATACTCCGTCTTACGAGACATTCGTTGGAAAAAGATCAAGAACATCAAGATGGCAAACCTGTTCGGCGTCAAAGATGCGCCGCGGGAGTTTATGACCTGGGCGCTCCAGAACGGAGCCGTCCAAAGTGATTTGGACACAAAATGATGAGATGCGCTCACAGGGAGGATTCCACATTCTCTCCATGTCGGCGGAGCCTCTTTCTCGATGTAGGTATCTACCATCGTTACCGGTAACCCGAGCGGGGTAATACAATCGCCGTTAGCGAAACGCGAAGCAAATTTGCCGGATACGGGCGACGCTCCAGTCGAGCTTTCTATATGGGAATCGGAAAGGATCGGACGGCTTCTTGGAGTGTCGGATGCACTGATGGCAATAGCTACGAAATTCAAATCGAGGCTGATTCGGTGGGCGCGACCTCGATTTTGGATTGCTCAATTCTGAAAGCTGTTGCGAAGGTCAACAGTTTCCAGAAATTTTCATCTCAGTGAACGAGCTGTTCCGGGAGTCAGTGCGACCCCTCGGGGTGATATCGACAAATCGACGGTTAGCTAGGCGTATCCGTCCATATTCACGTAAACGCGGCTGACAGCAGCGGCTACGGGAGTCGAAACAGCCTCCGAAGTGCAAACAAACTTTAGTCCCGCGCGCCGCACGTTGATCCGATTTTCGTAAGACTCCGGAATCCGAAGCTCGAATTTTTCCGCCCCTTGTCCTTCATCGAAAACTGCAAGGTCCGCGGACGTGTCTTTCCGATTGCCGCTGATCTCGGCACCACCGAGCCAGTCGCCACAGACCAATTCCACGTCATAGGTTTTTTCCGGCATGAGCCAGGCCCAGTCCCGCAGATACGTGCTTCCGTCCGGCATCTGCTCGACCGAGTGAATGTTGGGCCCGTATCAAAGGCCGTCTGTGCCCAAGTCAGGCGTACGATCTCAGAGAAGTCCTTCCTTTTCAATCTTTGTTTTGAAAACAAATGAGTTAGAAAAATATTTTGTAGTGGCACGATGTACCGAAATGTGGCTCCGCATGCATGGAGTCCCCTGAATTTTCACCATAGCGAAGAAGAGGCGAAAGCGACAGGTGAGCCCAAAT
>JBAVQA010000215.1:0-4572 GCA_049693595.1 Candidatus Acidiferrales bacterium
TCCACGAAACAGGCGCCGTAAATCCGCTGCATCTGCGGATTGCCTTCCTGGCCCTTCCAGTACGCGCCGGCCACGTTCATCAGCTTGAATGCCTTGATGCGCCCGGTGGAGGGGATGTGGGGCCCGCGACAGAAATCCAGAAATTTCCCGGTAGTGTAAAAAGACACCATCGGCTCGCTGGCCTTTTCTTCCACCAGCTCGCATTTGAATTCCTGGTTGCTTTTGCGATAGAGCTCGAGCGCTTCCGGCTTCGGAATCATTTTGCGCTCGTTGGGAATATCTTTCGCGGCGAGCTCGTGCATCTTGGCTTCGATTTTTTCCAGGTCTTCGCTGGTGAAAGGCTCTTGGCGCACGAATTCGTAGAAGAAGCCGTTATCGATGGGCGGACCGATGCCGAGCTTTACGTTGGGATACAACTCCATCACTGCCGCGGCCAGCAAATGCGCGGCGGAGTGGCGGAACACCTGGACTGCGTCGGGATCTTTGGCGGTCAGGATGGAAATTTTTGCGTCCTGTTCCAGCGGGCGCGAGAGATCGACCAACTCGCCGTCGGCGCGCGCAACCAGAGCTTCCTTCGCCAGACGCGGCGAAATCTGGTGCGCGATTTGCGCCGCGGTGGTGCCGCGCGGCACTTCGCGGATGGCGCCATCCGGCAACGTGATTTGAACGGTGTCCATGCTGCTGTTTATTCTCCGGTGGAAACTACTAGCTTACTGGGGCAGGCAGGAGCGGTCAAGGCGAGAGCCAAGGCATGGGAGTACATACAATTTTCGGCGGCGTCTAACAAGTTGCAAAATCACGCGCCAGCGGCCGAAGCGCGCGAAAAATCGCTGATCATCACTTCCTCTTCGCGGATTATCGGAAATCCTTGCGAAAACGCCATCATGCGCGCGAGCGCCGCGTAGAAGAGAACGTTGCTTTCGCTTTCCTGAAGAGCCTGCTGGGAGTCCCAGAAGGTCATCACTCGCAAGTCGGGAGGGTTCGAGCCCTCCACGCGCAAGACGAGAAGCGCCTGGAATCCCTTGCGCTCGTGCATAAGGGGTCTCGCGGACTCCAGGGCATTCACGAAATCATCGAGCTTGCCGGGCTGAACTGCAAATTGGGTAACGCGTGCGTGCATGGCGGCCTCCTGCGATTGCGGAGATTGGGGCCTGGGTTGCCGACGAGTGTAGCGCCAAATGTCCACGGGGGAAAGGGTGGGGATCTCAAGCGTCAGGTTTTGGGTTTTCGCGCGCCTTCGAGCATGTCCCAGGTGGCGTCGGGCAGGTCCACGAAGTCGTTGAATTCGCCAGCGCCGCGAAGCCACAGGGCGCCGTCGATCACTACGCATTCGCCATTCACGTAATCGGCCTGTTCGCTCAAAAGATAGACTGCGAGGTTGGCCAGCTCTTCATGGCGTCCGAAGCGTTTCATCGGATGATGATTTTTCGCGCGCTCTTCGAATTCCTTTGAGGGCAGCAGGCGGGAGAACGCTCCTTCGGTGGGAAAGGGCCCCGGCGCAATCGCATTGAGCCGGATGTGATAACGCGCCCATTCCACTGCGAGCGAACGCGTGAGGGCCAGAACGCCGGCTTTCGCGCAGGCGGAGGGCACCACGAATCCCGATCCGGAATTTACCGCGGCGTAGGTGGTCACGATATTCAGCACGTGCCCCGGTTGCTTCCGCGCGATCCATTTTCGACCGAGGGCCAGCGTGCAGAAAAATGTGCCTTGCAGCACGATGCCGACCACGGCATTGAAGGCGTTGGGAGAAAGCTTTTCCGTGCGCGCGATAAAATTGCCGGCGGCGTTATTGACCAAGGTATCCACGCTGCCGAATTCTTTTTCCGCCGCTTCGACGGCTTTTTCCACCGCGTCGAAATCCCGAACGTCCGCCGAGAAGTAAGCAGCTTTCGCGCCCGCGGCTCGAATGTCTTCGACGGTTTGTTTTAGCGGCTCCTCACGGCGACCAACGATAAAGAGGTTCGCTCCCAGTTCCGCGAACCGCAATGCCATCGAACGGCCCAATCCCGTTCCGGCTCCCGTAATCAGAATCGTGCGGCCTTTGAACAAATCTTTTTGAAACATGGGCATCCTCCGAAATGCTGCATAGCGTTTCCGCTTCCGAAACGCTTGGCTAGTGGGCTGCGGGCAAGAATTCCTTGGGCAGCGGCGTATCGGGAGTTTCTTCCTCCCAGTAAATTGTCACCACCCACCAGCGCGTGCCGTCGAAAAATAGTTGAAAGCTATTAATCCCGCGCGCGAACGGCGCCGCATCTTTTCCGTCGTGACGGGATTCGTAGGTGCTGAAAATTTGCATGATGTTGCCGTAGCGGTCGGCGTGCCGAGATGCTTCTCTCTCGAAGAAGCCGTTCTTTTCGAAATAAGGGCTGGCTCGGGAGATGTAATCCTCCGGCGTGAACACGCGCGCACCGAGATTGCCGCCTTTACCCTTTTGAACTGCGATCAGTCGCGCGCCGGGAACAAACAAGGAGCGGAAGCGATCCCACTCGCGTATTCCTGGGGGGCCGGAAATCACGTCGTAAGTCGCGGCGAGGATCGCGTCCGGCGATGCAATGTCTGCCGGTTTTGCCGCTGGCGCAGCGGCTGGAGTTGCGGAAACCTGCGGCGTTTGCGACTGCGATTGCTGTGATTGCGATTGAGTTCGTGCCGGTGCGGACACAACAGCAAGGACGAGCACGAAAAGGAGAAGCGAAGCTAGCTTCGAACCTGACATGAAATCCTCCGGCGACTTACCGCTCTGGCACCCCAAGCCGCAGGCGCGCAGCTTAAACCCGCGCGGCCACACAATTCCACAATATTCTTGCGATGTGACGAGCCTAGATGTGACGAGCCTAGAAATCGACGTGGAAGCGAACGGCAGGGACAAAGACGGGGCCGCGATCCTTGTTGTAGCCGGGGTTGTTGATGTGCTGAAGGTCGAAGGAAGCGAAGAAGCCGCGCCAGAGATGCGCGGTGTAAAAGCCCTCAAAGATTTTTTCGTGGCCGTAAGTGAGTGCGCCGTCGCCCAGAAGAAATCCGCGGCCGCCGAGCGCGAGATATTCCTGGTGGGCGGCCACGATGCCATTCATTGCGAACGCCGCACCGGCGCGATCGTTACGCCGCTTCCATTTTTCACCTTTGGTGAAGACACCGACTTCGAGTGTGCGGTCCACTTCGGTGTAAGCAAATGATTCGTTGCGGCCGTCATCCCAGCCAAGGCGGCCGAAAACACCGAGCTTCGAAGTAAGTTCCTGCTCGAAGTTCAGACCGAAACCATATTTGCGGCGCCCCTGCTGCCGGGTGGAAATAATGTTTGGCACGGGCGTTTCACCGTTCTTGAAATCACGGATGGCTTCCTCGTAATTTCCCATGTTGGCTTGATTCAAATAACTGAGCAGGCGTATGGTGCCGGCGCGATGCAGGAAGCGATTTCCAGTGGCCACAAATTCAAGATTCTCGGAGCGCGCTCGCGCGAGGTCGGCATCGAGAAAGATGCCATTGGCGATTTTGGGCATGAGCGCCACGCCAAAGCGCACGGTGAACCAATGATCGTCGTACTCCAGGATGGCGCCATCGGTGTACCCGCGCGTGTTCGCGGCGTAGTCGTACGCGCCATTGTTGTCCACAGTCCAATTCAGGAATTGCAGATGGCTGTCGGTACCCCAGGAGTTTGCGTCAAAGAAATCGACGAGCCCGAACTTGCCGATGCGAAACTCGAGACGGCGGGCGGGAAGCGAAGTCGCCAGGCCAAATGGTCCGCGCTCGGCGGAAACACGATCGTTGCTGAGGGGAATGACCTGGCGCACCATCGCGCGCGCAAGATAGGGAACAAGACCCAATTCGGGGTTGCGCACAACGTCAAGATTGGTGAACCCCGCCAATCCGAAGGCTGCGCTGAGGCCATGCCCCCCGGCGCTTTCGACATCCATGAAAACTTCTGTCGTGTGCGTGAGCTGGTAACCGAGGTAAAGCGTATAAACTTTCGATGTGGCGTTCTCCGCCTCGGAGCGAAAACTGTTTGGGCCGCTGTATTTCGCCGGGAAGGACGGATGCCATTGAAAGATGACGTTCGCTTGGCCCGAAATCCAGAACGGGGCGGTGTCCGAATGCGGAAAAAGCGTCAATACATCTCCGGAGTCGGAACTTTCCTGAGCGGTGACCGAGGCAGGATCCTGAGTGCTCGGCGGGCTGGGATTAACGGGTTTTGAATCCTGCGCGCACGCGGTTTGCGGGGCTAAAAGAGACACGAGCAGCACACAAAAGAGCGGGCAGCCGAATTGGACGAGAAGGCGGCGCACAGGCAAGTGGAACAGGAGCTTCGCGTGAGTTCATTTCCACGCCGGGCAGAGTAAAGCATGTTCTCATCCAAAAGCCAGATTAAAAGATGATTAAAGGGCAAGATTGCCCCGTAAGCGCCCGCAATCAAAATAAGAGCAGGCATCCCAATTGCCGGATGGGGCCATCTTTAGTAGTCTCTAGCATTGCGCTTACGCCGGTAGTTTCAACCTATCGACCCAGGGGTGAGTAATGTGCGGGGACAATTTCGACCGTCTTTCTGGTTTCTGATGTTTGTAACGTTGGCCTCGGTCT
>JBAVQA010000216.1:0-1760 GCA_049693595.1 Candidatus Acidiferrales bacterium
AGCACCTGAAAAGCTTCTTGCGCGTGCACGCCGACGCTCCCCAACACCACCAGCAGAATCATCAGCGCGGACGTGCAGAGAATCGAATTCACCGGCGTCTTCCATCGCGGATGCAAGCGCGTAAACCACTTCGGCAACAGATCGTCCCAGCCCACCGCCATGGGCAAGCGCGTAACTCCCGTGAACAAATAACTCGCCGCGCCCAGAAGCCTCAGTTGCACCAGCAGAATCGTAGCTATCGCCACAACGTTGCCGACTCCCGAATTGCCCAGCGCAATTCGCATCGTTTGCGGAATCGGAGCGATGAAGTCAATGTGTCCCGCCCTCGCAAACGCCACCACCGAGCCCGTCCCTAGAATAAACATGGCGCAAATGATCGGAGAAGAGATCCACACCGACCGCGTGATATTTCGCTCCGGCTGCCTGCTTTCACCGGCAAAGATGGCGATATATTCCAGCCCGCTCAACGCCCCCACCATCATCTGCCCAAACAGCGCCATCGAGCGCAGATTCAGCGGCGGCAGCGCCAACGCAAATTGCATCCCATGCATCTCTGGTTGGCCTGTTCGATGTCGCCAAATCACCCACGCAGGCAGCAGAATTAGCGCCACAAACGCCGTAATCATTGCCATCCCGCCGATGTTATGAATCCACTTGCCCCACTCGAGTCCCCGCACCGCGGCTAGAGTCACCGCCGCAATAATCCCGCCGACAATCGCCAGCGAAGCTACATGACTTTCCGGCAGCCACGCGGCCCTGGGACCAATCAAGTAAGCCAGCTCCGTGGGAATCGCATACAGAATCGCTGCCGTCACCGCGATGCCGTAAACCCACAAGTTCCACGCCGTCAGAAATCCGCCCAGCCCGCCGAACGCTCGATGCGCCCAAACGTAAAGCCCGCCCTCCAGCGGCATAATCCGGTTCAGTGCGATCACCACTGCCGCCATCGGAAAATAAAACAGCAGCATCGCCGCCACCCAGGTCAGCGCCTGCGCCCTGCCTAGGTCCGCTGCTACCCCGACCCAGCCGCTCCCCACCACGCATAGCACTTGCGCCAACACCAAGTCGCGCAGCCCAAGCTGCCGCTGCAACCCATGTTCCGCATGCGGTATAGTCGAAGTCGCCGCCATCGTGCGTGAATCCTCGCACAATCACCGCATACGAACCACTACGCATTGAATCGTTCTCTCGTAGCCTTCAGATTTCGTTAACGCCGGGACTTTGTCCCAAGCAGGAACTTTCAGTGGCAAAATTCTAAGGCAGGTGTGCGCGAGCGTGTAAAGTAATAGTCGATGAAGCTAGCGAGAAAAAGGTTTCGCGTGGTGCTGATTTTCGCTGCGCTGCTGGCTGCATTGATCGCTTCGACGGCAAGCGCGCAACAATGCACCGTAAAACCCTCGTCGATCCCGCTGGGCCAAACTGTCCGCCTTAGCTGCGAACTCCCCGCAGCCACCGCGCGCCTAAATAGCCGCACCGTACGTCTTTTCAAACAGGAAAGTGGTAATTGGCAAGGCCTCATGCCTGTAGCAGTAGCCGACGCCCCGGGCACCTACCCAGTTCAATTTCTCGCAGAGGACGGGACGACCCTCGCCTCCGTCAGCCTGATCATTCGCAAAACCATTTTCCCCTCTCAAAATGTCGTCCTCGCGCCGCAAATCGAAGCGCTCCACTCCACGCCGGAAGAAATGCAAACCCTGACCACCTTTCGCGACTCCGTATCCGACGTTAAGTATTGGGAAGATCCCCTCGTCGCTCCGCTT
>JBAVQA010000217.1:0-2619 GCA_049693595.1 Candidatus Acidiferrales bacterium
TATTTACCCCATTATCAGGTTAGCCTGCTGAATCAGCCGGGCGGGTCGACGATGAATGTGATTGCACGAACGACAGGCGATCCGTTGGCGATGGGCAAGACGGTGGAGCAAACGATCCATGAACTGAATGCCGACCTGATTGTCTTCAGCGTGACTACGCTCCAGGCGAGCGAGGAAATTTCCAGTTTTCCGCAGCGGATTGCGGGGACGTTTGTGGGCGCATTCGGGTTGCTGGCGCTGGTGCTGGCGGCGGTGGGAATTTACGGCGTGACGGCTTACACCACGCGGCAGCGCACGCACGAGATTGGAGTGCGCATGGCGTTGGGCGCGAGCAAGCAGGATATTTTGCGGCTGGTGCTGGGACACGGGCTGCGGCTGACGTTCATCGGAGTGGCGGTGGGGCTGGCGGCGTCGTTCGCGCTGACGCGGTATTTGGGGAGCCTGCTGCTGGGAGTGACCAGCACGGACGCGATCACGTTTTCGGGCGTGGCGGTTTTGCTCTGCGCGGTAGCGCTCTTCGCGTGCTTCATACCGGCGCGGCGAGCGATGCGCGTGGACCCGATGGTGGCGCTGCACTACGAGTAAACGCCTAAGATCTAAACGTTTTGTGTCACAAGCGCAAATTCCCTCCCTCAGCGGCTAAAGCCGCCCTGAACTTGCACCATTTACGGCACGACTAAAGTCGTGCCCTGACGAAAATCGCGGCCGCGGATTAGGGCTTGGGGAACAGGCGGGCGAGGAATTTAAAATACGAAATGGGGGCGAGGCGTTCGACGAAGGACAGGAGCTTTGCGTCATTGCCAACCAGAATGCGTGGCGAGCGGCGCTCGATTCCCTTCACGATAATTTCGCCGGCCTGTGCGGGCGGCATACGCAGGCCTTTCTTTGCCGCGGCTCTGCGGCGCGCGATTTCTTCCGGAGCCATATCTTTCGGCACGCGGGCATTGTCTGCAATCGAAGTGGCGACGCCGCCGGGGTGAACGACTGTGACGCCGACGTGCGAATCCTGAAGTTCGTGGCGCAGAGAATTCGAAAATCCGCGGACGGCGAATTTGCTGGCCGAGTAGGCCGTTTGGCCAGGCGGCGAGATCAGACCGAAGACGCTTGAAAGGTTGACGAGGCGCGCGTCGTCGCTTTTTTGCAGCAGGGGTAGAAATGCTCGCGTCATGCGGACGACGCCCCAGAAGTTGATTGCGTAGAGCCACTCGAAATCTTCCTCGCTGACGGCTTCGAAAGTGCCGCCGAGAGCGACACCCGCGTTGTTGATGAGGATATCCACGCCGGGGTGCGCGGCGAGCACGGCTTGGGGAAAGGCTGCGATCGCGCGGGCGTCTGCAACGTCAATATGATGTTGCGTGATGCGCACGGGGTTTGGTGACGCAGGCAAGTTGTGCTGCTCGGTTTGTGCGGCTTGCGCCAGGCACGCGGTTTCTGAAAGTCCGGCATCGTTCACGTCCGCGAGCGCGAGGTTGCAGCCGCGACGCGCGAGCGAAACGGCGATGGCGCGTCCGATGCCGCTTGCGGCGCCGGTGAGGACTGCGGTCCGATTTGCGAGATTCATTTTGGTGGTCATAATTGTTCCTAGTCGAACGGTTTTCGAGTAGCCCAAGAAAGTCAGTGTCGCACCTACGGCGCTTGGCCTCTGTTCGGAATTATTCCCAGCTCTTACGGGCTGGGCTAAATTCTGCCGCGCCTACGGCGCTGAAGGCAACGTCCTGCGCGGGCGAGGTGCGCTCGCTCTTACAATGTTATTTCTTCAGCTCCGCGGGCCAATTTGTCAGGAGGGTGATGGATGTGGATTTGGCGCGGTCGGCGGTGAGGACGGCGAAATGCTGGCCGTCCGGACTGACGTCATACATGGGATCCGAGGAAGCCGCGTTCGGAAAATCCATCTGAAAAAGCGGCTTGATGGAATCCACGCCGAAGCTAGGCTGCGTGTGGATCTGCGCCACCATCAGGCGGTTCGCCAGCGTGACATAAAATAATTCGTTGCCCCTGAAACGCGCCAGCCACCCTCCCGTATTCGACACCTGGGTTTTCGCCCCGGCGCCGGGAAATGGCACAACGTACACTTCCGGCCGGCCGGTTTCGTAGGCGAAATAGGTGAGCCAGCGGCCATCAGCGGAGAATCTGCCTTCAAATTCACTCTCTGTGAGGCCGGCTGTTGCGGCAGGACGAAACGCCTGCCCGCCTCCCACGGGCAAGGCCCAATTGGTGAAAAGCCCCTGTTTGTCGCTCACATGCATCGAAATGTATTTCCCGTCAGAGGTCCAGTCGATGGGAAGTGCGAACAGATCAGCGTCATTCCTATAGAGCGTATCTTCGGGATGGCTGCCATCCAGCGGCCGCCGCCGGATCGAGGTCTTTCCGTTCTCATTGACCCAGTAGGCGATCTCTTTTCCATTCGGCGACCAAATAAAGAATGCATCATTTGGTCCGAACGTGAGGCGAGAGGGTTGTCCGCCCGCTACTGGAAATGACCAAATATCGCTCTTTCCAGTTCTGGGGTCCGCGATCGTAACGCCGACCGATTTGCCATCGGGGGAGAAGCGCGGTGACTCATAAAACGCAAGCGGCCCAGGACTAGCGATCACGTTGCCGGTGCGATCGTAGATTTTC
>JBAVQA010000218.1:0-3505 GCA_049693595.1 Candidatus Acidiferrales bacterium
GTCGAGCGCTTCGCCGATTCGGTGGCCTTTAGAATGTTTTGTTCGCTTTTTTCGCCGAAGCCGGGAAGCTCGCGGAGCTTGCCTTCACGGGCGAGCTTTTCTACGCCTTCAATTGTGGAAACTTGAAAAGTCTCCCAGAGGAATAGAACTTTTTTCGGACCAAGCGACTGGAGGTGGAGCAGCTCCAGAAGACTCGCGGGATATTTCTTGAGAAGTTTTTGACGGAGCTTGTAATCGCCGGTCTGGAGGATTTCGCAGATGTGCTCGGCCATGTTTTCGCCGACGCCGGGGAGTTCGCGAAGTTTCTTGGGGTCCTTGCAGATGTCCTCGATGCGTTCGTGGAGGCTGTAGAGAAGCTCGGCGACTTTTTCGTAACTGCGGTAGCGGCCGATTATGGCGCCGTCGATTTCCAGCAATTGCGCGGTCTCACGAAGGATTCTGGCGACCTCTTTGTTTTCCATTTCTGTTCCTATTGGTTGGCGATTACTACGCTTCTTGCTTGCTCGATGTCTTTCAGCACTTGTTCGCGCAAGGCTCCCGGATCCGAAAACTTCCGCTCGTCGCGGAGGCGCTTGAGGAATATTACTTCCATTTTGCCGGAGGTCAATTGCTCAGCGAAATCGAAGAGGTGCGATTCAATTGCGAGATTGTGGCCATTGAATGTCGGACGGACGCCGATGTTGGTCACGGACCAATAGATTTTCGGCCCGAGTACGGAGGCGGTTGCGTACACGCCGTTTTTGGGCAAAGTCTCTTGCTCGGTGGCCAGGTTCAAGGTCGGGACGACAAGCTCTCGGCCCTTTCCAGTGCCGGGGCGAATCTCACCTTTGAGCGAAAACGGCCTGCCGAGGAGCGGCTCGGCGTCAGCAACACGGCCGTCGCGCAGGGCTTCGCGGACCGCTGTGCTGGAGACGACCACGCCGTTTTCAACAACGGGCGGCACGATAACGACTTCTAAATCGGAGCATCTGCCGATTTCCTGGAGCAACTTTACGTCGCCGCCTTGGCGGTTGCCGAAGCGAAAGTTTTCGCCGACGAGTACGGTCTTGGCGCGCAAAGAGTCCTCGAGAAATGTCTTGGCAAAATTTTCGGCGCTGATCTTGGCCAGTTCGGCATCGAATTGCAGGACCAAAGCAGCGTTGATGCCCATGGCGTCGAACGCGGCGAGGCGCTGTTCGAGAGTTATGAGGAGAGTGGGCGCGGCGTCCGGTCTGAGAACACGCGCGGGATGCGGATAAAAGGTGAGGACAGCGCTTTCCAAATCATTTGCGCGAGCGCGTTCTACCACGCCGTTGAGAATCTTTTGGTGGCCCAGGTGCACACCGTCAAAATTACCGATGGTTACGACGGTACGCTTGCGCGAGTTGCCGAAGCGCTCGATCCATCCTTCGGCGGAGTAGGCGATATCCAGGCGCAGAGTTGGCGCGAGGCGCATGCGGTGTTTCATTTCATCGCTCAGCATCAGACTTGCACCTCGAACTTCAGGCCGTCGTAGGACAATCGCACTTCCTTGGGCAATTTGGCGTTTGCTTGTTCGTGGCCGAGATCGTGGCAGATATGCGTGAACCAGGCGCGTTTCGGTTTCAGCTCATTCACCAGGGCCAGCGATTGTTCCACGTTTGAGTGCATGGGATGCGGAGTGTAGCGCAAAGCGTCGAGAATAAAATCATCGAGGCCGCGCAAGAGGTCTTTCGAGTTGTCCGGCACGGAACTGAAATCGGTGAGATACGCCGCGTTGCCGAAGCGGAAGCCTAGAACGGACGTGGGGCCATGGTGCGCAGGGATAGGGATTATTTTCAAGCCGAAGAGTTCGAATGGGCCGTCGATGGTGTGCATTTCGACTCCTGGCATGGAGCTGACGGTTGGAGCGTCGTCGAAGATATAAGCGAATTGCTTGCGCAAAGTGGCTTGCGTTTCCAGCGACGAGTAAAGCGGAACCAGGGCGCGCTGCTTCAGGTTATATGGGCGTATATCGTCGAGGCCGAGAATGTGGTCGGCATGGCCGTGGGTGTATAGGACGGCGTCGAGTCGATCCAGTTTTTCGCGCATGGCTTGAAAACGGAAGTCGGGCGTGGTGTCGATGACTACGTTGCGGCCGTTGTAGGAGAGAAGGACGGAGGGGCGGGTGCGTTTGTCGCGCGGGTCGAGCGATTCGCAGACGGCGCAGTGGCAGGCGAGCGTGGGGACGCCCATGGAGGTGCCGGAACCTAGTACAGTGAGTTGCAGAGTGGGCATTTAGAAATGGCGGTCAGAAGTGGATTTCGATTCATCGCTGAGGGCGTTGCAACGTTGGCTGTATCCCTACCTATGTGGCAATCGCAAAATCGGAACTTCAGCGGCTAAAGCCGCTCAGGTTGGCAATGTCTCAATGTCGTGGCTAAAGCCACGACCCACAAAGATTACCGAGCTAACAGACAGACTCTAGGAGAGGAAACTGATCCCCGCGAAATTGTTATTTAGCTTTGGCCTTTTTTGCCATGGCTTCGGAGGCTGCTTTCGATATTTCCATGAATGTAAGTTTCAAACTTCCTAGAACTTCGATGAGTAGCTGGTCGTCTTCCTTGGAAAGGTTTCCGCGGGTCTTTTCGCGGAGAGCGTCGAGCATGTCGATTACTTCGCGGGCGCCTTCCAGATCGACGAAAGGGCGGCCGGTTTGCGGGTCAGCCATTCCACCGAGCATGGCGGCAGCGTTGCGGGTGAGGAAGTCGACCAACATCTGAAAACTGCGCGACGAGTGGCTTTGCTCTCCGGCTGGCGCTTCGCCAGATGCCGATGATGCCGAATCGTCCGATGCGCCGGGAGTTATTACACTTGGGCCAAGATTGTCTTTCGGAGCTGAGTGCTGATTTGCGCCGAGGATGTCGTATTCCGTGACGGCACCCGCGGTAGCGGCTTTTGCGGCTGGGTTCGCGCCAGTTTTCGTTGTGGGATTCGGCGCGTTGGCCGCCGGCTTGGCCGGAGTCGCGGCTTTCTTCGCGGCGGCTTCTTTGGCTGCGGCTTCTTCTTCGCGGCGCTCGAGTTCGACGACTTCCGGGCGTAAATCGCCCTCGCCGGTGAAGTGCCGCCGGTCTATGACCTTAAAGGTTTCTTCTTTTTTATGGTCCGCCACGGCGTGTCCTTAGGCTCGCTCGGATGATTGCACCACAGTTTAGCACCGGCGTACTCTTGGCGACAAGGGAAGCCGCCCCGGCAAAATCGACATAAGGTGGAAAAGTGGAAACCATCGTGACACTTAAGCATCCAATCATTTTCCGAGTTGGATGGTCTATTATAGGGGGCAGCGATAGGGGGGCCAATGGCCCCAATCCCGCCTTGGAGTTCCGCGGAGGTAAAAGTGTCATCGTCAGTGAATCCGATTGGAATTTATTACGAGCATCCGCGATGGTTCACGCCGGTATTTGCGGAACTGGATCGCCGCGGAATTCCGTTCGTGCGATTGGACGCGGCTCACAGCCATTTCGACCTGCGTCCGAATGGGAACCAGCGCTACGGGCTGATTTTCAAC
>JBAVQA010000219.1:0-19974 GCA_049693595.1 Candidatus Acidiferrales bacterium
CCCATGCGATCGCCCATATCTTGATCGAACGCCGCAATTCCCTGCCCTAGGTCTTTCAGAAGATTCGAGAGCTGGCCTTGCACGCCGCCTTCGTTCACATGGTGGTCCCAACCGCCGCTGTCCAGGAATGCGACTTCCAATCCGACGTCCGCTTTGAACAGCTCGGCGATTTCCTGCAAGCTCTGCCCGAAACGGCCTTTTGGATATTGCGCGCCGTTTTCCGGCTGATAGGTGTCGGGGTTGATTTTCTTCAGTTGGTCGACAGCTTCAAAGGTTTCGTTGCCGACCCCGCGCATTGCGTGGTCCACGGTCTGCGCGTACATCGCTTCGAAGCCACCCTCTACGGTTTGCTGCGGCCCATTTATCTTGAATTGCTTCAGGTCGGGTATCGCAATGGCCGGCGAAACTCCCTGCAGGGTTCGCGGCAGATAAGGACCGAAAGCGACAGCACGAAACGGCGAAGACTTTTCTTCCGGAATAGTTTGCATGGCGCGGTTCAACCAACCATCTTCCGTGGACTTCAGCCCCGGCGTCCCGGATTCCATGAAATCCTGCGCATCGAAGTGGGACCGCGAAGGATCAGGCGAGCCCGCGGCCTGCACGATCGCAAGCTGGTTGCCTCTGAATAGAGGCATCAGAGGCTCAAGGCTCGGATGCAAGCCAAAGAAGCCGTCAAGATCGAGTGCGGCATCCAACCCACCCTGCTTGGGCTGCGGAATCGCAATCGTCGGACGCATGTGGTAGTAATTTGGTTCGCCGAACGGAACAACAACATTCAATCCGTCCATGGCGCCGCGTTGAAAGAGAACGACCATTTTCTTTTTGTTTGGGCCAGAAGTAGCCGCCACCGCGCGCTGTAGAAACGACGGCAACGCTGCCATGCCGATCATCGCGACCCCGCCGCTCTTCAAAAAGTATCGCCGGGAAATATTCATCGTAATTCTCCGTATCCTCAAAACCACAAATCCTTGATCCCGTTATCGCCGTTGAAATTCGGGAGCGCCGAGAACTAGCCCGGCAATCAGCCCTTCATTCACCTGCTTGACCGGGTCATCCAAACTGGCCTGCAGAATTTGCGGATCGTTCAGCCGCGCTGCAAGAGTGGCGCGTGTTTGCTCGGCGATTTGATCGCCCAGAAACGCGTCGATGGACTGCGAAAGCGCCGCATTCGGGTCGCGCAGAGCTGCGTCGCCTAGCATGGATTTCAGATCCACGGTTGCGCCGGCCACTTTGTCTCCCGCGAGAGAAAGAGCGAAATTCAGACGGTTCAGCAGCGCGCCTGTATTCACCCACGTCTCTGCCTTGTCTGAATATCCGTTCGGCGGCTGGCAGAGGAACAGAGGCTCGCCCATCCGTCCCACCCATTGCGCTATCGGCAGAGTAATCGTCACTTCGGCATTCAGCGCACGCGCTGTGCTTGCTACCAGTTCGTACGGCGTCTTCACTTTTGCGCGATACGTCTCTTTCGACCAGAATTCCGGCGAATAAATCATCGTTTTCAGCACGCTGCGAATATCGCCCTGCGTTACCGAGTATTGGACAGACATTCGCTCGACCAATGCTGGCGGAGGATTGTCGGAAACAAAGTGGCGCGCGAGCTCGGTGGAAATGAATTTCGCCGTATTTGGATGGTTTGCCAGCATCTTCAGCGCCTCTTCTCCGTCTTTTTCGCCACCGTAGCTGAACGTTCGGCCCATCACAACTTTCCTGCCTTGCGCGTGAATGCGGTCATCGAAGAAGAATTCCGGATCTTTGCGCGGCTCGCGCACGGTCCAGCCTGTCAGGCATTCCGCCATTTGAATCACGTCTTGCTGCGTATAGCCGCCGTCTACGCCGACGGTATGCAACTCCATAACTTCGCGGCCATAATTTTCATTCAGTCCGCGTTCCGGCTTCTTCGCTGGAGCAGCCGCGCCCGATCCCGGAGCAGACGTTACGGGGCCGGGAAATGTTCCCGGCGTCGGGGCCGTTCCGCCGGCAAAAGTTCCGCCATAGCGCGCCCGGCGCATCGCCTTTTCCGCGTCCATTTGGCGTACGGCATTGGGGTCAGCGCTCTGGGAGTTATCGAGATAAATCAGCATGGCGGGACTTTTCGCCGTCGCGAGAAGCAAATCCTCAAATTTTCCCATCGTGTGGGGACGTATCGTGTCGCGGACGTAGGAAGGCAGCAGCCACTTGTCCTCGGCCTTGTTCGCGAACACATTGAAATGGTTGAACCAGAAATCTTCCATTACCGCCTGCAGTTGGCGGTTGCTATACACCGCGCGGTCCACCTTCGCCATCGAAAGCTCCGCGATGATGCGGCCCGGGCCCTGAAGTTTTGCAAGCTGCTGCTGCGCCTTATCCAGATTCTCGTTTCCGGTGACGATCACTTGTGACTCGGCGTTGCGCTGCTTCTCCTTCATCTGCTGCTCGTACTCCTCTTTCGTAATGCCTTCTTTTTTGATCACCTGTCCCGGTTGCGGATATTCTTCGATTAGCGCTTTCGCGGACATGTTCAGGGTCGGATACCTTTGCAACCGCTGCTCGAACGCAGAGTCATCAATCGAATCAGGATGAAGCTGCTGATCGATCCATTTCTCAAGACCCATCTTGCGGATTCGTTCCACATCCCCGGGACCCGGTCCGTATCCGAGGCGGTTCATTGCGTGCATGATTGCCTCGTCTTCGGTCAACTCAGTGATGGGGAGCTTTCCCTTGAATTTCTTGTCCAAATGAGTGGAATTAGAGTGCTCGTCCGCCGACATTTCAGGCTGCTCGGAGGAACTTGCGAGGATCCGAGTCCCCTCGTTGTCCGCATTGGCCTCGGGGACGGCAAAAATCGCGGCCACCGCGAGCGCCACTCCCAGCATAGCCGCCAGAAACCCGGCGCCGCCAGCATCTAGCCGTCTATGCGGACGAAATGTCGTTTTATTCATTTGGGCGACCTTCCAGATATCGTGAACCCGCGAGTCGACACATACAAGGCTGGAGACGTTTCATTTGATTTTAACCCCGAGAGCGGGCAATAGTTGCGTCCAAGACTCGGCTTCGGCCTAATGGTTAATATGTGCGGATTACGTGGGAATTAAAGGTCGAGAAACTCATGATCTGGACAGACAGGGTCGCCGGAAGGCGCCCGTCAGGCACTCAACGCGACCTAACATAGAGCTTCTCCCGCAGCAGAACGGCGGTTAGACTTTGCCGCACCTGAGGCTGCGATAAACAAACATGATGGGAACACCGATACACGTCTGGGTGATATTTGGAGCGGCGATAATCGTAGCACTGGCACTCGACCTTGGCGTGTTACATCGCAGGGCGCACGCAGTTCAATTGAAAGAGGCGTTGATTGAGAGCGCGGCATGGATCAGCGTTGCGCTGCTTTTCAATCTCTGGTTGTACTTCGCCCGCGGTCCTTTGGCGGGCGTAGAGTTTTTCACCGCCTACTTGGTGGAAAAGTCGCTCAGCGTAGACAATATTTTTGTGTTCTTGCTGATTTTTCAAGCATTCAGAATCCCGCCCAAGTCGCAACATAGAGTTCTGTACTTCGGAATTGCCGGCGCGCTGGTACTGAGGGCTGTCTTCGTTCTTGCGGGTATCACGCTGCTCCAGGCATTTCATCCGATCATGTACATTTTCGGCGCTATTCTGCTTTTCACTGGCCTGAAGATGCTGCTCCCTAGGAAGCGCGCGCTACACCCCGAGAACAACTGGATGGTTCGCCTAGCGCGTCGAGTGATTCCGGTGGTGCCTGACTACGAAGGCCAACAGTTTCTGGTGAGGGAAAGCCGGAGATGGAAGGCGACTCCGTTGTTTCTCGCGCTCGTCGCCGTGGAAGCGATGGACATTATCTTCGCGGTGGATTCCGTGCCTGCGGTCCTAGCGATTACGCGGGACACTTTCATCGTTTATTCGTCGAATGTTTTCGCCATTCTTGGCCTTCGAGCGCTTTACTTCGCGCTTGCAGACATCCTTCCGCGTTTCCGGTTCCTGCATCAAGGACTCGCAGCGATCGTCATCTTTGTGGGTACGAAAATGATTGTGAGCGAACACTTCCCCATTTCTGCTGTTACTTCTCTGATAGTCATAGCGCTGATTCTGGGTGCCACGATCATAGCGTCCCTGATCCTCCCGCTCGCCGGCGTAAAACGCGATTCTGCCTGAGTATTGCGTTACGCGGCGACAAGACGACCGGTGCCCTGGGGAAGGAGCGCGGCCCGTATGGAGAATTCTGATTCTGTGCGCGCCTAGGCGTGGCGCGGCGCAGCCTCGACCGATTCAGCCACGCGCATCAGCGCGCCTTCCAGCACGCCTAAACCTTCGTCGAATTGATCGTCGGTAATTACCAGCGGCATCAGCAGGCGGATGACGTTGCCGTAACTTCCCGCGGAAACCAGAATCAACCCGTGCGCGAGACAATGCTTAAGGATTTTCTCGGTTTCCTCTTTCGCAGGCTCTCGGTTTGTCCCCGGTCGAACGAGTTCCAGAGCGCGCATGGCACCCAGCCCACGAACATCGCCGATCAGCGGCCAGCGCTTTTTCCATTCGCGAGCACGCGCGTCAAACTGCTGACCAAGCTTTTCCGCGCGTGCTGGAAGATTCTCGCTCTCCATCGTTTCAATGACCGCGAGCGCGGCAGCACAAGCGAGCGGATTGCCGGCATACGTGCCGCCCAGACCGCCCGCGCCCGGCGCGTCCATGATTTCCGCGCGGCCAGTCACCGCAGCTAGCGGCAAACCATCCGCGATCGATTTCGCGCTGATAAGAATATCCGGCGTGATTCCATACCGCTCGGAGGCAAACATTGCTCCGGTGCGGCCGAAACCAGTCTGCACTTCATCAGCGATGAAAAGAATCTTGTTGCGCCGGCAGATCTCCTGGATGACGGTGAAAAATTCAGCGGGGGGCGCGACGAAGCCGCCTTCGCCGAGCACGGGTTCCACGACCACCGCCGCGACAGCTTCCGCTGCCACTACGCGCTTGAAGGTATCTTCCAGATGGTGCGCGCAGAAAACGCCACACGAAGGATATTGCAGAGAATACGAGCATCGGTAGCAATATGCGTACGGAATGCGATAGATGTCGGTCGCGAAAGGCTCGAACCCGGCTTTGTACGGATGCGTTTTGCTTGTGAGTGACATGGTAAGCATCGTGCGGCCGTGGAAAGCGTCCTCGAAACAAATAATCGCCGGGCGATGCGTGTAACAGCGCGCTATTTTCACGGCGTTTTCAATAGCTTCCGCGCCGCTATTCACGAGAATGGTCTTCTTTGGGAATTCTCCCGGAACCAGAGAATTCAGCTTCTCGGCTAATTCCACATATTTCCTATACGGAGCGACGCTGAAACAGGTATGCACGAACGCGTCCAGTTGCTTTCGGACGGCTTCCACAACGCTCGGCGCGCGATGGCCTACATTTACCACTCCGATGCCGCCCGCAAAGTCGAGGAATCGGTTTCCATCCACATCTTCCAGCGTGGCACCTTCCGCGCGTGCCGCGAAAATCGATGTGGCGTGCGACACTCCGCGCGCGACGGAAGCCTCCCGACGCTTCATCCACTCTCGCGATTTTGGCCCTGGTATCGGCGTGCGCAACTGAATTGTGGGCATATCAGTACCATCCGATCGGCTGTTCGTTTAAATTGATGTGAACTTGTTTCGTCTCGAGATATTCTTCGACGCCCCACGGCCCCAGCTCGCGGCCAAATCCTGATTGCTTGTACCCGCCCCAGGGCGCTTCGACGTAGGTGGGCTGCATGTGGTTCACCCAGACGATCCCGGCGCGGAGTGCCTTTACCATCCGAAGCGCTTTGAAAATATCACGCGACCAAACGGCTGCTGCCAATCCATATGGCGTTGCGTTCGCGATGCGTAGCGCTTCGGCTTCGCCGGTAAACGGAATGACAGCGGCTACCGGGCCGAAAATCTCTTCCTGTGCGATGCGAGCGGAATTGTCGACATCGTAAAAAATAGTCGGCTCCACGAAATAGCCGCGCGCCAGCGTTGCCGAGCGCCCGCCGCCCGCCGCAAGCTTCGCTTCTTTCTTGCCCAGTTCCTGATACGAACGCACACGGTCGAACTGATCCTTGCTCACCAGCGGACCCATTTTCGTCTCGCGTTCGAGCGGCGGACCCAAGCGAATTGTTTTTGCTTTCGCGCTCATCGCTTCCACGAATTTCGGATAAATGGATTTCTCCACTAGGATGCGGCTACCCGCCGAGCACACTTCCCCTTGATTGATGAAAACTCCGAAGAGCGCTCCATCGATTGCGGATTCGAAATCCGCGTCAGCAAAAAAGATGTTCGGCGACTTGCCGCCCAATTCGAGCGTGACACGCTTCACCGTGTCAGCGGCCGCCTTCATGATCGCTTTCCCCACTGACGCGCTTCCAGTGAAGGCGACCTTGTTAACGTCAGGATGTTTCACCAACGGTGCGCCGCATTCTTCACCGAAACCAGTGATGATATTTACCACTCCCGGAGGCAGTCCGGCGTTCGTGAGATAGCTCGCAAACTCCAGCGCGGTGAGCGGAGTCTGTTCCGCAGGTTTCAAAACACAGGTACAACCTGCAGCAAGAGCCGGCGCCAGCTTCCACGCGGCCATCAACAGGGGGTAATTCCAGGGAATGATCTGCGCGGCGACGCCGATCGGCTCGCGGAGCGAAAGACTCAGTGCGTTGTCTGGCACGGGATTTACATGCCCGAGAATCTTCGTGGCCATTCCGCCGTAGTATTCGAAGCAGGTCGCCGCGTCGGCTATGTCGTACTCGGCCTCGACGATGGGCTTGCCTGAATTGCGCGCTTCCAGTTCGGCTAGCTGGGCGGCTTCCTTGCGAATGCGTTCGGCAAGCCGAAAAAGGATGCGACCTCGATCTTGCGCCGTAGTTTGTGGCCAAGTTCCCGAATCGAAAGCGGCTTTTGCTGCGGCGACCGCCCGATTCACGTCTTCTTCATTCGCTTCCGGGACTTCGGCCATTACTTCTTCTGTCGAAGGATCTACTACAGGAAAATACTGCTTACTAGCGCTCTCAACAAACTCGCCATTGATGTACATCCGATATCTGCGAACGCCAGACTTTTCTACGCTTGCCATGATCTTCTCCGCGAAAGATGTTATTAGGGCCGCCTAGCTGCCTGCGCAGCGCTCTTCCGTCTCCCATACACAAAGAAAAAGAATACCGCGAGACCGATGAAAAATGCCGTGCCGCCAAACATCCAGGATTCGTATGACAGCACCGAAGTGATTTGCTGCGCCGGCGAAAAGGCGAAGATCATTCCGAGAATCGTCATCAGCAGCCCACTCGAGCCGGCCAGCCAGAGCACGCCCTTGCTGTAGTGTCCCTTCCCTGCCATAGGATTCGCCGCGATCTTCAGCAGCGCTGCAAAGATATAGAGAAACGGAAGCAACTGCAGCACCACGGCGAGCGACAGCAGCCGCTGAAAGGTTTCCTGCACGCCGGAGCCAAGAAAGCTGATCAGGACGAGAATCGTGGAGACCACAAAATGGACGATCAGTGCTGCGTACGGCGTTCCGTAGCGAGGATGAACTTTTCCCAGCCAACTCGGCAGGTATGAATCGAGGCCAGCAACGAACGGAATACGTGCCGAACCGGCTAGCCATGCGGAACCGATCCCCGCGATCGAGATACTCAGCATCAGTGCGAATGGCGCGACGATCCACACAACGCCGACTTTCGCGGCCATATGGCTTACCGCCTGCACGATTCCCTGCAGAACATTAATTTGACTTTTGCTCACGGCGATCAGCAAAGTTAGCGTCGTGGCAATGTAGAGGAATCCGGAGAGTACTCCGCCCCACACCACCGCTCCGGGCAGCGTCCGCTCAGGGTCCTTGATTTCATCTCCCATCACCGACGCAAGTTCCAGACCTACAAGCCCGAAACAAATTACACCGAACGAATTCAGCAGGAATCGCGGATTCGACGGGATGCGAAAATCTGCGGCGCTGACGCTGGTGCCAAAACGCAACGCCACAACGATCCCCAGACCCACTAGCACCGCTGCCGCAATACCCGTTCCGATGCTGCCCACATTGTTAATCCATTTTCCCACGCCGAGCCCTACGATATTCAGCACGACGAGAATCGCCAGCAGTCCAATCGAAGCTGTTACGGCGAAAGTCTTATTGTCGGCTAGCGCTTGATGACTGGGAAACACGAATACCGATACGCCGACGAAGTACAGCATCACGGTCGGCACGTACATCATATTGTTAGTCCAATAGCACCAGCCCGACAGGAAGCCGTGGAACTCGCCGAAAACTTCCTTGGCCCAAAGATACACCCCGCCCTCTCCTGGATAGCGATGCGCCAATTCGATCACGGCGATACCCTGGGGCCAGAAAAACATGAGGAGAGAAATAATCCAGAGCCAAACAGTGACGCCGCCGTTCGCAGCAATACTGGGTACTACGTTCAGATTGAATACCGCGACGACAAAAAGCGCGACAAGATCCCAACGCCCCAGCGCGCGTTTTAAATGCGCGGTTTCGCTTTGCGGAGAGGCTAGCTCTGCCACGATGCTCCTTGAAAGGACGAAACCGAGCCCTCGCTCCAGCTATCGGCAGCGACCTAAGAAGATAGCTCGCAAGAATCTAGTGCGCGCTGCTGGCTGCGGCGTGCGGCTCTTTTTGCGCTTGCGCGAGTGCCGGAGCGACCTCTGCGAATACCGCCAGATGGCGGTCCACATCGGCTTCGGTGTGCGCTACCGATACGGTCCACTGCTCGTCCCACCAATAAGGTTGCGCCATCACGCCGCGGTTCACCATCGCGAACCAGTAATGCCGCCACAGTTCGCTATCAACTCTCAGCCAATCACGATAATTGTGGATGGGCTTCGGCGCGAACATCAGTGAGCCGTTCGAGCCAGCGCCTACGACATAGGCTTTCAAGCCCGTCTTGCCGATTTCCTTGTTGTAGCCGTCGAGTAATTTCTTATTCAGGCGATTCACATGCTCGTAAGCTGCGGGCGTAAGGACTTCCCTGAACATCGCAAGCCCCGCTGCCATGGCCACCGGGTTCGTGTTGTATGTGCCGCCGTGGAAAACCTTATGATCCGAGATAAGGCCCATCACTTCGCGCGTGGATGCAAAAGCGGCCAGCGAGAATCCCCCTCCGATGGATTTTGCCAGGCAAACGATATCCGGCTTGATTCCAAAGTATTCGCAAGCTCCGCCTCGCGCCAGCTTCGCTCCAGTTTTGACTTCGTCGAAAATGAGAAGGGCGCCGTTCTTCTTCGTAATGTCCCGCAGTGCCTGGTGATAGCCCTCATCCGGCATCAATATGCCGACGTTCATCATGATCGGCTCTACGATGACAGCAGCAATCTCTCCCGGATATTTCGCAAAGAGCCGCTCGACGCCAGCCACATCGTTGAACTGCGCAACCAGCGTATTTTGCAGCGTAGCCTTTGTTACGCCCTCGCCGCCCGGCACGGAAGTCGGGAAATTTGCATCGCCCACTTCTTCGGCTTTCGGCTTCACCGAGACGAGAACAGAATCGTGCAATCCGTGATAGCCGCCCTCCATCTTGATGATGCGGTCTCGCCCGGTAGCGGCGCGCGCCAGGCGCACAGCGTGCATCGTGCATTCCGTTCCGCTGTTGCTGAAACGCACCATCTCCACGGGAAACCGCTTACAGATTTCTTCGGCCAGTTCCCATTCGAGATTATGCGGCATCCCGAACATCGTCCCGGTGGTGAGCTTTTCCTGCACTGCCCGGACCACAGCGGGATTGCAGTGCCCCGCGATCAAAGCTCCGAAGCACAAATTGAAATCGATGTATTCGTTGCCGTCAACATCGTGAAGATGGCCGCCTTTTCCGTCGCGGACGAAAATCGGGTACGGATCGTAAGCTCGATAGTTGCTTGCCACACCAAGCGGCAGCCGTTCCTCCGCTCGCTTGTGCGCCTTGCGCGAACCCGGCGTGCGCTTTTCATACGTGGCGATTTCTTTCTGAAGTCCGTCGTGCATAACATCCTCCGTGAGACAACTCACTCCGGCCGACGAAGGGCCCTGAAGTTTCGCGGATGCCCGTGCGTTTCTCTTAGCCTGCCCCTACGCAAGAAAGCGAGGGCGCCACCCAGGCGACACCCTCGCTCCGCGACCCGCCTCGACCCGACTAGAAGAAGAACTTCAATCCAAACTGGATCACGCGCGGACTTTCACGAACCTTCAGAATCTGTCCAAAGGTAGAGTCGCTGAAGTTTCCATCCGGATTGTTGAACTGCGTGTGATTCCAGGCATTGTAAAACTCTCCCCGAAATTCCGTGTTCCAACGTTCGTTGATAGGGGTCTTTTTTGAGAATACCAGATCGCTGTTGCTCAGCGCCGGCCCGCAGCAGAGTGCATGCGGAAGGTTACCGAAGGCTCCGGGCGCTGGATCATTGATGTTCAAGGACGTGAAGTAATTGTGATTCAAGCCTTCCGCCGGGTTCACGATCTTGGGGTTGGTGAATTGGACCGGACCGGTAATTTGCGGTGTATTGGCGTCTTCAAAGTTGAAACTGCTCTCCAATTCCAAATCATCTTGCGTCTGGACGCGAATGGGAAATCCAGTTTGATAGGTTATAATCGCCGACATTCCCCAACCGTCCAAAGCTTTGCCCTTGAACCCATCGTATTTTGGCACGGGCAGTTCCCAGACAGGGCTGAATACGAATCTGTGTTTCGCGTCGAGGAGAGACAGTCCACGAGTTGCAGCGAAATTCACCGGATTCAGTTCGTTTTCAAACGAAGCGCCCTGGTCAATCGCCTTGCTGAAGGTGTAGGAAGCCTGAAACAACAAACCGTGCGAATAGCTCTTTTCGACTGAGAGTTGCAAGGCGTTGTAATTGGAGTTCGCGATCGTGCCCTCTGCGAAAATGTTGCTGAATACCGGAACGCCGTCCGCCGGGCAACCCGCTCCAGTAGATGGCTGGCAATTGGGTGAGGAGAACGGCCGCGTGCCGACGAGCGTGATTCCGCCGTTCGGAACGATAGTACCCGCAGGAACGCATCCAGGATTCCCTCCCGGCGTACCGGTGTAGGGCAAAACCAGCCCAGTGCAATTAATTGACGGAACGTGGAACGGCTCAGGCGGCAATGCCGATATTCCGGCGGGAATCATGGTTCCACCAGGAATGAAGTATGAGGTATCCGCGCTGAAGGGTCCGCAGGAAGTTTGGGAACCGCCTGGAGCAGTGAGAACGGCGGCCGCGTTCGCGTTCGCAAGGTTCATAAGGCCAAGACAAGTTTGAATGTTTCCTGCATTTTCATCATGCACTGCTAGCAGATGATGTCCTTGCGTGCCGACATAGGACATGCGAAGCACCGTAGACTTGGTTAGCTGACGCTCAATCGTCAAGTTGTATTGATCGGCATACTGCGTTTTCAGATGCGGATCAAATTCTCCGAACAGCAGAATGGGGCGGAAGGCCGACCAGTCCACGCAACCATTTGGACCACCCGGCTGGAAGCACGGAGTATTCGGCGTCTGGTTCAAAACAGGGCCGAACACGTTGGGGCTCGGCGTTCCGATTGGCGGCGGCGGTGTGCTTTGCAGGAGGAACGGAGTATTGAAGTTTGGATTCGAAAGTGAAACGCTGCCGCCGAACGGAGGTTCCGCGCTGAACTGCGCTAGGACCAGTTGCTCTATCGGATTGTAGAAGATTCCGTACCCGAGTCGAATGCTGGAATTTCCCGGTCCGCCTGTCAATTTGGCGAGCCAGCCCTCCGTCCATCCGGGACTCCATGCAATTCCGATGCGCGGCGCGAAATCTTTGTAGTCGGTAGTGGTCAACCCACTCGGCACTCCTTTATCGCCGGGGAACACCAATCCTAGCGGAAATACCGAGTTGGCTGGCCCGGTCTCACTGCAATCCGTGCTGCCTCCTGCCGCTGCCGAGATGATTCCCGCACTCGGGTTGCCAGGATTACTTAGATTCAGAAGGCAGGGATATTTTTGGGTTGCCTGACCGGGGCGGAAGGTTTGAAGCCGGTCTCCGAGATCGTGATATGGCGTATTCAGTTCCCATCGCAAACCGTAACTGAGTGTGAGATTGGGCTTGAGTTTGTAGCTGTCCTGCGCGAAAAGATACAACCCCACGTTCCGATCATTCTGGTGCTGCGCGGCACCCTGGGTATAAGCGTTGGGTGTGCCGATAAAATAATCGGGATAAGCGTCTTGAAAACCTACGTCGTTCGTGATGGGCGGATCGCAATTAGGAGGGACGTTCGGGTTGGACGGAGCGCAAAGGTTCGCATCGCTCAGGAACGTGTAGTCTCCATTGATGTTGAAGTAGTAGAACTGATTGAATTGCTGGCGACGAAAGTCCCCACCAAACTTGACCGTGTGTTTGCCGAAGGTTTTTGTGTAATTGTCCGTGAATTGAAAAGTGTTCCCCGCCTGAGGAAGTTCACCTTCAAAGTTGTTTCCGATGATGAATCCTCCCAACACGCTTACATTGGGAACGCCCTGCCTCCCAGGAATGTTGCTGGTTATCCCGATCGGATTGGTTCCGGGTGTCGGGAACTGCCCGTTTGTCTGCGTAAAGCAACTATTCACCAAAGAAGGGCCGCAAGAGTCTTGCACGCTCTGCAGAGTATTTAGCGGATGATTATTCCCTTGCTGGCCTTCGCGAAAATAATTGAATCGGGCTTCGTTTACCGCCGTGGACCCGATGGTCCACGTATGGCTCAGGTTCCACTGCTGGACGCGTGTCTTATTGAGAGCGCCAAAACCAGGCAGCAGACCGCCAGGCTCCTCCAGTTGAAAAGTAGAGTAAGGAACCGTGCTGTTATCGTCGTCAAAATAGTAGTAGGCGCTGAATTGCTGAGACGCATTGATTTTGTGGTCAAAGCGCACGGTGAACTGATCGCCACGCTCCCGTTGATCCCCAGAGGTGGGAATGGTGCAACTGGCGCTCGTACAATTGGGACCGGTCGAGAACGGGGCCACGTACTTCTGATAGAGAGCGAATGCCGTCGAATCGAAACACTCGACCGGAATTTGGTTGTTTGGGAAAATGCTTGCGAACGGAGTTCCCGCTGCGATCGGCGCTCCTCCTGCCGCAGCCACTGCCTGCGAGCACGTTGTTCCCGTAGTGCTACCTGTCGTTCGGGCTCCCAACAGCGCCGCGAATGGCGCATCGGTGAGTGTTCCGGTAAAAAGCGGTCCGCCCGAGAAATTGCCACCCGCCTCCCCGTTTGCCCCGGTCGTCGGCAGAGAAATGTCCCCGGATGACTGTCCCTGAATCAAGCGATTCCCTTCATACGATACGAAAATGAAAGTCTTGTCTTTCTTGACAGGGCCGCCCAGAGTGGCGCCGAATTGATTCTGCTTATAGTCCAGCAGAAAAGGATCGAAGTAGCCCTTCGAGTTCAGCGCCTGGTTGCGAAGGAACTCGTAAAAATCGCCGTGCAGACTGTTCGTGCCGGATTTCGTAACCACGTTTACCACCGATCCGGAGTTGCGCCCATATTCCGCGTCGAATGTATTGGTGATCACTCGAAACTCTTCGATCGCATCCGGCGAGGGCTGAATCGCCGGGGCATTGATGAATATATCGTTGCCATCGCCTCCGTTCACCATGTAATTATTCGACCGGCCGCGGCCTCCGTTGACTGACACAGCTCCCGCGTTATTGCTGCCCAGAAACAAGTCCGCGCCTAACTCCGACTGCACTCCTGGCTGCAACTGGAGCAAGGAATACGCATTGCGCGTGGCCAAAGGAAGCTCGCGTATGGCGGTGTCTGTCACCACAGCGCCAAGCTGCGTGCTGGTCGTTTCAACTTGCGCAGCATTCGCCTCTACCGTGACGGTATCGGCAGATCCGCCGACCGCAAGGTTTACGGTAACCAAATTGACGTGGCCGATAGTGACAACGATATCTTTCTCGACGTACTTCTTGAAGCCCTTGGCATCGGCGCTCAACTCGTAGGAACCTACTGCCAACTCCGGAATATCAAACGCGCCACTGCTGTCGCTCGTGACGGTGCGTGTGGAGTCCGTTCCCGTCAACTTCACTGTTACGGTCACGTCCGGAACGACTGCTCCTGATTGGTCCACAACTGTTCCGCGAATCGTTCCGTTGGTTTGCGCCCAAGCCGTTCCGCCCAAAAGAGACGCCGCAAACACAAATAGACACACACGCGCCCACGTTTTCGAAGTCATCGCCGCTCCTCTAGGAAAAGCTGGCGCCACCCCAACCCCCAAGACGCCTCACCCCAACTTTTTCGGTTGCAGCTTTGGAAAAAACCTTACTATAATCCGGGAACCTTAGAAGAAGGCCCATAGGTTGTCAAGGGGAAACTGAAATTGCGGCGGCCTCAGAAACGCGCCACGAGAAATGCGCACGCGCACGGCTATTTGCGCATCAGTGACGTCGCGCGCATCGTCGGCGTTTCTCCTTCGATCCTTCGCACTTGGGAGAATCTTGGCCTGGTCGTCCCTACTCGCACCCATAGCAAGTACCGAATCTATACGCATGCCGACGTATGCATTTTGAAACGCGCTCAGTTCTTTCGGCGCGCCCGCGGCATGAATGCGCCCGCCATCGTTCACCTGCTCAAAACTCACAAACTGTTGCCGCACGCTAGCAAACGGCCTAAGGCGAGCCCTGTGGGTTCGCGTTTGCGCCGTTTGCGATTGGAACGGAAAGCTTCGCTCTCTCAGGTGTCGCGCGCGGCCGATGTTTCGGTCGGATTCCTCAGCGCGGTCGAGCGCGGGCAAATGACCGCCTCGGTCGCCACGCTTCGCCGGCTCGCCCGTTTCTATCATGTGAATATTCTTTCTCTTTTTAATCCCTCCGAAGCGAATCCTGGTCGTGTGAGGCCGGCGGATAGAAAAGTGCTGGAAGCCGGACCCGGCGTGCGGATGGAGCTCCTATCGTGGGGCAATGCCGCGATGATGGAACCGCACCTATTTCGCATCGCCCCTTCGGCCGGGAGCGGAGAATCCTACGCGCATGATGGCGAGGAATTTCTCTATATCCTCCGGGGCTCCCTCGAAATCGTGCTTGACGGTGGAGAAAAACAAAGACTGGAAGAAGGAGATAGTTTTTATTTCGAAAGCAGCAACGAGCATCACTGGAAGAATCCCGGCAAAAAGGAAACGCTGGTGCTTTGGATCAACACGCCGCCAACGTTTTAAAGTTCTCAGCGGAGGACAATGGGAGATTATTTTGAACGAAAAGCTGCGAATCCAGACCGTGAATAAATGCTCAGTGCTGATCTCCCTGGTCGTCACGGCGCTGATGTTCACCGCTGCAGGCTGCGCAAAAAAGACGCCGACGCTAAGCCTTCTCGTCTGGGAAGGCTACGCCGACCCGCTGTTCGTGCGAGCCTTTGAGGAATCGCACCATTGCAAGATCACCGCCGCCTACATGGGCACCAGCGACGAGCTCGTTGCAAAACTGCGCGGGGGCAGTGCGAGCAATTACGATGTGATTTCTCCCTCCAGCGACGTGGTGACGTCTATCGCGGCGGCAGGTCTCGCAGCCCCACTCGATCTCTCAAAGCTGCCGTCCTACTCACAGCTTTCCGACCGTCTGCGTAACGCGCCGTTGGTCCGCATAAACGGCAATGTCTACGGCGTCCCGTTCGTGTGGGGACCGAATCCCCTGCTGTACGACACCACGTTCTTTAAGACGCCGCCCGATAGCTGGTCCGTGTTATGGGATTCCAATCTGAAAGGAAAGATTTCCGTTTGGGACGATCTATCAACCATCTGCATGGCGGCCCAGGTTCTTGGCTACTACAAACCGGACCCGAGCCACCTATACAACCTCACCGATCAAGAACTGGACAATGTTAAGAAAAAACTGATCGAACTGAAGCCAAATATCAGGAAAGTCTGGGCCACCGGAGGCGAACTCACAAACCTTTTCGAGAACCACGAAATCGTCGCCGGTATGGGCTGGCCGTTGATGACCAACAATCTTCGCAAAGTAAGTTTCCCCATTGGAGAAACGATTCCGAAGGAAAACACCACGGGATGGATCGACCATTTGATGATTACGTCTGCAAGCGACAACAAGGAACTGGCCACGGAGTTTCTCGAATACATGATCGAGGCTAAGACTCAGAAATTGGTCGCCGACGTCACCGGCTACGACCCTGCCAATCCTCAGTCCGCGCAGTTCATGACCGGAGAGCAAAAGAAATCTCTACACCTCGATAACGTGGACGAATACATGACTCACATTTATTTCTGGCAACAATATCCACGCCGCGACAAGTACAACGAAATCTGGAACGAAATAAAGGCTGCCCAGTGATTTCCAATCCCTTTAGCCGACACGGCTCCAAACGGCGCGTTCGTGCTTCCGGACCCACGCCATTCGACGGCCGCGCCGCTACCGGAGAGCATTCTTGAACGCAGCAGCCTCGCCTGCTTCCGCGCAACTAGCTGTCGCGGATGCGTTGCTTTCCATTCGCAAAGTTGAGAAACAATTCGCCAAGCGCCCGGTCTTGCGCGGTATTTCCCTCGACGTTGCCTCGGGCGAGTTTCTGACCATTCTCGGCGAGAGCGGCTCGGGCAAGACCACTTTGCTTCGCTTGATTGCGGGATTTGAACAATTGGATGGGGGCGAAATCTGGATGGCCGGCGAGCGTCTTGACCAAACGCCGGCGTATCGCCGTCAAGTCAATACGGTGTTTCAGAGCTACGCGATTTTCCCGCACCTTTCAGTTTTTGACAACGTGGCATACGGCCTTCGGGCGAAAGCTGTGCCACGCGGTGAAATTCCGACTCGCGTTGCACAAGCCCTAGCCATGGTAAAAATGAGCGAATTCGCGCAATCCGCGCCCTCGCGATTAAGTGGCGGACAGCAGCAGCGCGTTGCATTAGCTCGAGCGCTCGTCAATCGCCCGCGCGTTCTACTTCTCGACGAACCCCTCTCCGCCCTCGACGCGAATCTGCGCCGACAGATGCAGGTTGAACTCAAATCGCTCCAGCGCGAAGTCGGCATCACTTTTATTTTCGTCACTCACGACCAGGAAGAGGCAATGGCGCTTTCCGACCGCATCGCCCTGCTCCGCGCGGGAAGACTCGAACAAGTGGCCGAGCCGCGCGAGATTTACGGCCATCCCGCGACGGCCTATGCCGCGCAATTCATCGGTCAAACGAATCTTTTGCGCGCGGAAGTGCGCGACGGGATCGCAACCGCAGGCCCGATCGCATGGCCGTCAAACGTACCGCCCGGACCGGCGACGTTTTCTCTGCGCCCCGAATCCATCCGCTTGAGTCCGGCGTCTCACGCGGTCAAAACCTCGGGCGTGACAGTTCAATTTCGCGGCCGGATTAAGAATCAAAGCTTCGGCGGCGCAATGGACCTTCTCGAAATCGATTGCGGCAATTCACATTTGATACGCGCACGCATACCCAGCCCGGATCTGCTCGATGGCCTGCAGGAGTTCGAATTCTCCGCAGGCGACGCGGTGCGCGTTCGCGAAGGGGACGCCGACTAGCTTATGTATTCGCGCGCATACAAAACAGGCGTCACAATCCCGCCTCTGGTGTGGGTCACCGTTTTCTTGCTCATCCCTTACGCGATTCTCTTCTGCTACAGCTTCTGGTCCGTTTCATCTCTACAAGTAATAGTGCACAACTGGAACTTGCAGAACTATGCGCAGTTGTTCCGTAATCCGCTGTACCTCACCGTGCTGCTCCGCTCGATCAGAATCGCCGGAGCGGTCACCCTGCTTGCGCTCTTGCTCGGCTATCCGCTCGCGTACTACTTGTCGTTCCACGCGGCAAAGCGCAAGGACCTGCTCTACCAGCTTGTGATTATTCCGCTGTGGGCCAGCTATCTCGTGCGCGGCTACGCTTGGAAAACGATTCTCGGCAGCGACGGCGTCTTAAACGGATTCCTGCAATATCTTCACATCACCCATCGGCCGGTCGAGTTCTTTCTTTACAGCCCGTTCGCCGTAATTCTCACGCTCACCCACATCTACACGCCGTTCACATTTTTGCCCATCTACGCTTCGCTCGAACACGTTCCGCGCAACCTGGTCGAAGCCTCGCACGATCTTGGCGCGTCGCCTTTTTCCACCTTTCTGCGCGTGATTCTGCCGCTGTCGCTTCCCGGGATTCTTGCGGGAGCCACGTTCGCCTTCGTCCTCACCCTGGGGGATTTTCTTGCGCCTCTCCTCGTGGGTGGTCCTAGCGGCATCATGATTTCCAATATCGTAGTGAGTTTGTTCGGCGCTGCTTACAACTGGCCTCTCGGCGCGGCGATTTCGCTGTGCATGTTGCTGCTGGTTGTCAGCCTTCTATTCGCCACGGAACGCCTGGAAAAGAGGTTCACAATTTCATGAGCGGCGCATACCAATCCTCCCGCGCTCCGCTTCTTACTGGCTACGCGCTGCTCGTTTACGCATTTCTTTACTTTCCGATCGTCGTGCTGGTGGTGTATTCGTTCAACGGTTCCGGCGTGGGAGGATTTCCCCCTTCGGGCTGGACTTTCGATTGGTATCGCCAGCTTTTTGGCGACACAGCTCTCTGGGACGCCGTCCTCAACAGCGCAATCGTAGCGGCAGCGGCTGTCGCGATTTCACTCGGCCTCGGATTGCCCGCAGCTCTGGCGCTAGACCGCGCGCAATTCCCCGGAAAAGCGCTGTTCCGCCGACTCGTCCTTCTTCCTTTGATACTCCCGGGAATCATCACGGGTCTTTCGCTCCTTATGTTGTTTGTCGGCATGGGAATGAAGTTAAGCCTCGTTACCGTCACGCTGGGCCACGGCACTGCGCTGATTTCTGTGGCCACCACCGAAATCTTCGCCGGTTTGCAAAAGATGGATCGCGCGCAGGAAGAAGCCTCCCTAGATCTCGGCGCGAATCACTGGAAGACTTTCTGGCGTATCACGTTCCCGAATCTGCGGGTCTCGCTAATCGCGGCCGCTCTTTTGATTTTCACCCTGTCGCTGGACGAAATCGCAGTCACTTTTTTCCTAATCGGGCGCGACAACACCCTGCCGCTCGAAATATGGTCGCGTCTGCGCCGCGGAATCACGCCAGAGATCAACGCGATCTCCACTCTGATTCTCTTGTTCTCCATCGGCACGATTCTTTTCTGGTACCGGCTTCGCACACGCACGCAACATGTCGGCGAGCCTCCCGCAGCGGCGGCCTTGCTGCCTTCCTCTCTCGAAGGAGAACATTCATGGGCGATACTCGAAGAGACTTCCTGAAATTTATTGTGGCGGGTTCTGTCGCAGCTGGATGTCCCGTGGATTTTTCACTTCTTGCCGCGGAAGACTCTCCTGTACCCCAACTTGACGGCGACCATTTTGAAATATGCCATCAGGTTCGCGACGGCCACACGTTCGCCAAGCCTCCCGTTTCGAAGCGCTACGACGTTGTGATCGTCGGCGGAGGGGTAAGCGGATTGAGCGCGGCTTACTTTCTGCAGAAGCACGATTTTCTCCTCCTCGAAAAAGAACCTCACTGGGGAGGCAACGCGACCCTCGGGGATTATGATGGTCAGCCGTTTTGTACCGGTTCTGCTTACGACTACGCCGGCACTGCAAGCGATCACCTCGCGCGCGAACTCGGTTTGGCTCCTCTACCGATCAATTGCCCCGATCCTACAATCGTCAACGGCAAATGGGTGGCGGACACTTGGGGCGCGGGTCTTGACGAGCTTCCCTACCCCGCCGCCGTGCGCGAAAGCTTCAAGAAATTCCGGACAGACATGCTCAAGCTCGCCGCAGATAAGAACCAGGAACAGTTCGACAGCACTCCGCTCACAAAATACTTGAAGGCATACGCTCCGGAAGTAAAGCAGTGGTGGGATGGCTATGGCCCGTCTAATTACGGTGCCACGTCGGAAGACACATCCACGATGGTTGCGCTCGATGAACTAAAAGACATGGCTGGCGCGGCCGAACGCGACACGCGCATCACGCTGCCCGGCGGAAACGCCACCTTGGCACTAAAGCTTTCCGAAACTCTTCACGCAAAATCCCCGGAAAGAATGATCGGCGGAGCAAC
>JBAVQA010000220.1:0-3813 GCA_049693595.1 Candidatus Acidiferrales bacterium
ATGCCGGTTGTTAACTTGCCGCTGCTTCGGGCAATTTTCCGAAGCGGCGCTCGCGTTTCAGAAAATCCTGGATCGCCTCCGTCAAGTCTGCGGCATCGAATTCCGGCCACATTCGCGCGGTGAAAAACAATTCGGCGTAAGCGCATTCCCACAGCATAAAATCGCTCAAGCGCCTGTCGCCGCCCGTGCGTATCAGCAGATCGACATCCAGGGCCGGGCCGGTGCTATGCGTTACCTCGCCGATCCTTTTCGCGAACTCGCGTTCCGATATCTCCAGGCTGGAAAGCATCCAGCAAGAGGCACGCAATATGGAATCGCGCGCCGAGTAATCCACCGCGATGCGTAACTCCAGAGTCCGCCCGGAAGCCGTAATCCGCTCAGCAGCGTCGATGGCCTGCGATAGTGACGGCGGGATGCGGTCGCGTCGGCCAATCACGCGTAATCGGATTCCTTCAGCGGCGCACTTGCAAGCGTCATTGCGAAAGAAAGCTTCGAGTAACGCGAGTAGCGAGGCCACTTCGGTGGAAGGGCGACCCCAATTGTCCGACGAGAATGCATAGAGTGTCAGCGTGCCGATTCCCAGTGCGGGCGCAGCTCGCACAACGCGCCGGACTGCGTCCACGCCGGCCCGGTGGCCTTCTGAACGCGCAAGCCCTCGCGAGGCGGCCCAGCGGCCGTTTCCGTCCAGTAAAATCGCGACGTGAAGTTTTGGATGATTGACCAATTTCAAAACGCTCTTCTTCATAAAATACGCGCCCAACAAATTACGGTTCTAGCCTTCCCGCGTCGCTTGAATCAGAGCTTCCATGTGATTCAGGTATTTTTCCAGCGCGCGCCGACCCGCCGCCGAAAGGCGATATTCAGTCTTGGGAAGACGCCCGGCGAAAGATTTCGTGCAGGTGATGTAGCCGGCATCCTCCAGCTTTCGCGCGTGAACGCTCAGGTTGCCGTCGGTTGCGCGCACAAGTTGTTTCAGCTCGTTGAAAGCTAGGGAAGTATTCACCGCCAGCGCGCTCACAATCGCGAGCCGCGCGCGCTCGTGGATCAGCCGGTCGAGATCGGAAGCGGATGTCTCCACCGGTCGCGAGCGAGGCGCTCCCCTCTTTGCCGGTTCTTCGCGCTCTGCGCGATATGCTCCTGATTTAGCCGCCATAGTTCCTCGCGATCACTGCGCCAAAAATAATGTGAAGCCCCCCAAAACCGGCGGCCAGAAAAATGTTGCCCCAGCCCCAGGGACAGAACAACGCCACTGCACCGAGCACCATGAAACACAAACCCATCAGCGGCACGACGCGGATTGAAAATGCGCCGCCCGTCACCACTCCGGTTCCATATAGCAGCAGCCATTCACCGGGAATCGCTCCGACGACGCCGGTGCGCAATTGCAACGCAGTGAGCAGCACGCCTACCAGAAGCGGGGGCGCAAAACTGTAAACAAATCGCCGGCCTGGGCCGGAGAACAGCGATGAGCCGGCCGCGCGAGCTTTTGAATAGGTAGTCCAGGCGGCAATCGCGATGGCCAGAACTGCTTCGCTGATCCACGTGAGGAGCCATGCCATTGGCGAAGCTTGCGACGACGCAATCGCGGCGGCGCCAAGCGCGGTGATGCCCATGGCCACGCCTCCCCAACCGGGGACGGCGGTGAATGAGCCGGCTCGCTCCATCGTCTCGCGAATGAAGCGGAGGTTGTCGCGAGCGTGATCGTCCAGGGCGCGAGGGCCCGAAGAGTGATGCCGGTCTGGATCCGCGTAAGCCATGTGCAGAGCATAGCTAAGCCCAAGGCCTCTGTAAAGTACTTTGTCCTATAAAGCAACACCAACCCCAAGCCGTCCTGCGACTAGGGTGTCCTACGGCCGGCGCACCCAAATTGCTTGTAAGCCTCGCGCACCGAGACTATCCTCAGGTGGCAAGAAATACTGGAGGAGACACTTTGAATCTCAAACGATTTTTACTTTCGGTTTTGGCGCTGGCTTTCCTGCCATTCACGTTGAGCGCACAGCAGGCCAGCCAACCCGAGACAAACCCTGTATCGAATGCCGTAAGGAGCTCCATCGAGCGTTTTTCAAAAAATATGGTGGCCGCAGCGGACGAAATGCCCGCGGACAAATATAGTTTTCACCCGACGCCCGCTCAGATGACTTTCGGGAAACTGGTCACGCACATGATCGGTTCAAACTTTGGCCTCTGCTCCAAGATTTCCGGCGTTCCCACTCCCACTCAAGACAAGCCGAGCGAGACGGACCCGAAAGACAAGCTAGTGGCTTCCTTAAAGGCGTCGTTCGACTTTTGCTCGCAGAGTCTGGCCAAGGTGGACGATTCAAATCTCGGCGAGCAGTTGACCGTTTTTGGCGACCACAAACTGTCTCGCGCAGCGGCGATGATGGCGCTGACGAACGATTTCGCCGACCATTACAGCATGGCCGCGGCTTATCTACGCGCCAATGGCCTGCTGCCGCCGACGGCGCAACCGCACAAATAATAGCGGGCTATTTAACGCGAGTTCGCTTCGGATAACGGCCCACAAGCCAGTTCCAACGGATGATCGCGAGATCGAAGAACATCATCAGGCTATCGCGAATCATGTGAACTTTCGTTGCCGGATCGTGCGCCCATCGCACGGCAACTTCCGCAGTTCGCAGGCCGTGGCGTTTCGCCAGAAAAAGTATCTCAGGGTCAAATCCGAAACGTTCGATGCGCTGCTGCTCGAAAACGATTCGCGAAGGCTCGCGCACGAACGCCTTAAACCCGCACTGTGTGTCAGAGAATGGCAGGCCCGTCGAGATCCGCACAAAACCGTTGAAGATCATTCCCGCAATTTCGCGGAGCCGCGACTGGTGCGTTGAGATCAGCGAACGATCGAGCGCCCGGGAACCGATAGCAACTTCATTCCCGGCATCGATCGTGGCAAGAAGTTTTTCAGACTCCTCGATTGGCGAGGAAAGATCCGCATCGGTAAAAAGAGCGATCCGGCCGCGCGCTTCCAGCATGCCGTGGCGCACGCTATAACCTTTCCCGCGATTGTCCCCGTTTGAGATCACGCGCACGGAAGGCCATTCGCTCGCCCATTTTTCGGCCACCTGAAGGGTCCCATCCTTCGAACCATCGTCGACAATCAGAATTTCGAGTTGGTCGGAACTGACCCCGCGGCTCGCAAAATATTCGCGTATGCGCGTAAGCGTTCGAGGCAGTCGGCCTTCTTCGTTATAAGCGGGGACGATAATGGAAAGTTCCGGCGCTGGAATCATTCCACCAGCGATCCCGCGCGAACGGGGTTCCAGCCATAGCGCCCCAACAGCGGAACGAACCGGCAGGCGTAAAGCGACTGTTGCGTCGTGCGCCCTTCGCGTTTCACAATCCGAAGCAATTCTTGGCGTCCGGAACTTCCCACCGGTATCAGCAATCGCCCGCCTTCCGCTAATTGTTCCACCAGCGGCGGCGGCACCGCCGGAGCGGCGGCGGAAACGAGAATTGCTTCGTACTGCACGGCAGGCGGTGCATCCGAAGAGTTGACCGGCGGCCATCCCATCGACCCGTCACCTTCTTCAATGCGCACATTCGAATAGCCGAGCCGCGACAATCGCTCGCGCGCGGCCGCAGCAAGAGCGGGCTGTGACTCGACGGCGATCACTTCGCGCGCCAAACGTGACAGCACCGCCGCTTGATATCCGGAACCCGCGCCCACCTCCAGCACACGCTCCGAGCCTTCCAGAGCAAGCGCTTCAGACATCGCTGCAACCATAAACGGTTGCGAGATGGTTTGGCCTGCGCCTATCGGAAGCGGCTCATCCGCATAAGCTTGGCTGGCTTGGTCGC